>JAZUPH010000072.1:0-40375 GCA_045605145.1 Oscillospiraceae bacterium
GATGGACAGATCCTCCAGCTCATTCTTCCAGCGGGCCATGCCCAGGCGGTGAGCGATGGGCGCATAGATCTCCATCGTCTCTGCCGTCTTCTCCAGCTGCTTCTCCGAATTCATGTACTCCATGGTGCGGCAGTTGTGCAGCCGGTCGGCGATTTTTATCAGGATAACGCGGATGTCCTTGGCCATGGCCATGAGCATTTTCCGCAGGTTATCCATCTGCTCTTCTTCTTTACTGGTGTAAACCACTCGGGTCAGCTTGGTGACGCCCTCAACAATGTCGGTCACCTCACTGCCGAAGCGCTTTTCCAGCTCTTCATGGGTGACGCTGGTATCCTCGATAACATCGTGAAGCAGGCCGGCAATAATGGTCTGCTCGTCCAGACCCATCTCGCTTACAATAAGGGCAACCGCCAGAGGGTGGGTAATATAAAGGCTGCCGTCCCTGCGCATTTGATTGCCGTGGGCCGCCAGCGCGAACTCATAGGCCGACCTGACATTGTCAAGGTCGACCTCCGGATTGTTGTTTTTGACGGCCTCAATCAGCTCATCATACATCTTTTCATGGAGCTTCAGGGGATCCGTTACAATTTTCTCTTTTTCCTGCTCGGTCATGGTGATCCTTTCACTGCTCGGGCGCTGCCCAATGCCGATCAACTGTGTCTGCAATAATCCTTTATGACAAGCTGCACGCTCCTGCGGCCGCGATACTCATTGATACCCGGGGTAAAAACGATGTCGATAATGTCCCCATCGTTTATATCCGGCCGTCCACCGCCGTGGGAAAACAGCATGCCTTCAAAACATTCTCCATCACGCCTGAGCCACAGCTTGGTGGCACGACCGCCGCGAAGCGCGGTGACCATGTCCACGACCACATTGCGCATACACAGCACAGGCTGGGGGTTCTGATTGCCGAAGGGTTCAAGCACTTTAAGCCCCTCGATATTCTCTTCAGAGAGGATCGCGGCCTGAATCACTTCAAAATCCACATCAAGGCTGGGCGTATATGTGCTGCAGCCCTGCTCCCTGTAGCATTCACGCAATTTCCGGGTAAAGGCGGGAATATTCTTCTCCTCAATGGTAAGACCGGCAGCCAGCCTGTGCCCGCCGTAATTGATAAGCAGGTCAGCGCACTGTGTCAGTGCATCCACAAAGCAGAAGTCACCCTGACAGCGGCAGGAGCCGTGACCCACGCCGTCTTTCACGCAGATGACAACCGCAGGGAATTTGCAGCGGTCGGACAGCTTGGACGCCACAATACCCGCAACACCCTGGTGCCAATCCGCTCCGGCGGCAACCACCGGTCCGTCAGGCTGCGCCGGGACAAAGTCCATCGCCTGCCTGAAAACCTCGCTTTCAATGGCCTGCCGCTGTCGGTTAAGCTCGCACAGGCTGGCAGCAAGCTCTTCCGCCTCGACCTCATCATTTGTGGTCAAAAGGCGCACGGAAAGGTCAGTGCAGCCCAGTCGCCCTGCCGCGTTAAGGCGCGGTGCAAGGGTGAAGCCCACGGAATTGGTATTGAGCTGGGACAGGTTTATCCCGCTGGCCTTGCAAAGGGCGCGAATGCCGGGGCGGGGAGAATTACGCATGATCTCCATACCGCGGCAGATGATATATCTGTTCTCGCCGAGCACAGGCATGACGTCCGCAATGGTGCCCAGTGCCACAAGGTCGCCGTAACGGTCAAGCACATCCTCCGGCGATCCGACAAGGGCGCACACCAGCATGAAGGCAACGCCGACGCCGGCCAGATCATAGCAGGGATGCTCTTCCCCGTCGCGCTTTGGGTTGACAACGGCAACAGCCTGGGGCAGGGTTTCGCCAAGCTGGTGGTGATCGGTTATAACCATATCGATGCCGATGCTTTTGGCGTACTCCACCTCCGCAGCGGCAGTAATGCCGCAGTCGACTGTGACAACGAGGTCGGCGCCCATCTGCTTGAGCCGGTCAAGCGCCTCCTGCTTCACTCCGTAACCTTCTGAAAGCCGCTCGGGTATGTAGGTGAAATGGTCACAGCCCAGGTTGCCAAGATAAGCGGAAAGGACTGCCAGGGCGGTCATTCCGTCCACATCATAGTCACCGTACACCGCAATGCGCTCCCCGGCGCTTATGGCGGATTCGATGCGGGCAACCGCCTTGTCCATATCGGTAAGGGTCATTGGGTCGGCCAGCTTGCGGCCGGAGCAGTCATATATCCGGGCATAGTCATCCATGTTCCTGACCCCTCTTGAAGCAAGAAGGACCGAGACCAGTGACGTAAAGCCGAAGCGATACAGGCCCACTGCCGTAGCACGGTCGTAGCCTTTAATATCCCATTTGCCGGATGACATCGCCAATTCCCTCCCGAAATAATATTTGCCGCAGCATAATAATTAATTATAGCAGAGCAGCCGCCCGGGTGCAAGCGGGAAGCCTGGATTAATGCGCAATTTTGCGGCCAAATCGTGGCAGTTTCGGTGAATATCGTAATATTTACACTGTATTAACGCCCTATTGCGATAAGCGCTTTCCTCAGCCGATCTCCCTGTACATGGCGCCGGCATCCTCTTTGCGGACATGCTCGCTGACTGTGACAACCTGTACCTTCAGCACCCTCGTACCGAAGCGAATCTCTATGACATCGCCCTCTTTCACATCGTAGGACGCTTTGGCCACCCGGCCGTTTACCGAAATATGCTCGTTGTCGCAGGCTTCGTTTGCCACGGTGCGCCGTTTGATAAGGCGGGACACCTTCAAATATTTGTCAAGTCTCATACTCTTCTCCTTTTGGGTATATCTGAATATTCTGCAAGGCAGTTAATGTTTCACCGCCCGTCACAAACGGGACAGGGGCCGCGCTCCCGATGCAATGCACCGGGGCTGCAGCCCCCGGGGTATGAAGCTTATTTTCCGCTGACGGAGTCCTTAAGACCCTTGCCCACGTGGAACTGGACAGTGCGGAACGCATCGATCTCCACCGGCTCACCGGTCTGGGGATTGCGTCCGGTGCGGGCAGCACGATCCTTCACCTCAAAAGAGCCGAAGCCCATGATCTGAACCTTCTCGCCCTTGACGAGGGTCTCGGTCACGGCTTCAAGCGCGGCAGCAAGAGCGCGCTCGGATTCAGTGCGCTTCATGCCGGTCTTTTTGGCGATTGCTTCAATAAGTTCTGTTTTGTTCACGGTATTTCCTCCAAGATTGGTTGTGCAGCAGCAATGTCTAATATTTCCCACTGCGGCACTAATAATTCAACCGACGCAGTTACTGCACCGGGTTTTATCAATTTCATTTAGCCGCGCGGATGTGCAGCTTATCGGCCAGCTTCTCCCCCTTGGGGATAAGTGCCATATCCTCACGCGTCACCGCGCCCAGCGCAATAATGGTGACGGCATAGACCACAACGCCGGCCATTACGCCAAGGCCCAGACACATCAGCTGCGCCATACCGCCCCCGCCAAGGGCAGGCGAAATAAATTTATCGGAAAGGCCATGCACAGACCAGGCGGCTGCCGCCATAATCAGCGTGCAAAGCAGCGGGCGCAGCAGAGTTTTTATAAAATCGGGTCTGTCTTTGATCTTTACGCCGATGAAAACCACATTGAACACCGTTATCGCCCCGTAGCAGGCCAGTGTCCCTATCGGCGCGCCGTATATATTGATCTCAGGCATGCCCACGAGCACCCAGTTGACGGCGATCTTCACCACGCCGCCCACCGGCAGGGCGAACAGAGAGAACTTTTCATATCCCGCCGCCTGCAGAATGGCGGTGGTTATAAGATAGGCGCAGCAGAAATATGACGCAATGCCCAGTGTAAACAGCAACGCGGGGCCGGATTCATGGCTTCCGGGATAGAGCACATTGAAAATCGGGCCCGACAGCACCGCAAGGCCGGCGGCACAGGGCAGCGCAATCAGATTTGTAATCTTCAGGCTGG
Organism: Oscillospiraceae bacterium; assembly: GCA_045605145.1. Lineage (GTDB taxonomy): Bacteria > Bacillota > Clostridia > Oscillospirales > Oscillospiraceae > CAMNAO01. The sequence goes on from JAZUPH010000072.1 coordinate 3,915, forward strand.
ATTCCATGATGCTCCGTGCCTCACGCCCGCGCTGTTTTGCAAGAGCGGCGGCAATGGCGGGCACCACGCTCACCGTCAGCGGTACGATGATGGCAGAGGGCAGGTTAAACAGGGTGAGCGCCTTGGAATAAGCCCCGTAAAGGGTCTGGGACAGCTCCTCTGTAAAGCCCGCGCCGGTCTCAAGGCGCAGGAGCGCCAGCTTGGCATCCAGCAGGTTTATAAAACTCAGGGCAGCCGACGATATGGTAATAGGGATGCCCACACGCAGAATCTCCCACAGGGTGCTTTTCACACTGTCGGGAGTATCCCCCTGGGTGGGCAGGGGCTCCGCCCTGTCGATGCGCCGCTTATACAGCATCAGCACCGGCACGGAGATGCCAAGGCCGATGGTGACGCCCACAATAGCACCGGCGGACACGGTCGCCTCGTCCGCACCCCGGCTGAGCAGGATCCAGGCGATGGCAAGGCCGAACACCAGCTTGCACAGCACCTCAAGCACCTGGGACACGGCGGTAGGCAGCATATCGGAGAAGCCCTGGCTGTGGCCGCGGTAGGCGGAGATGATGCACACAAACAGCACAGCAGGCGCCAGTGCAACAAGACCGGGGCCGATCTGATCGTCGCCGGCGAGTACAGCAAGCCGGTCGGGCATCAGCAGCATGAGGGCCATGCCCAGTGTGCCGATAACGATAAACAGCGCAAGCCCCACACGGAAATAGCGCCGCACCTGATAATGACGGCCCCGGGCCCTCGCGGCGGCGATAAGGCGGCTGAGTGCCACAGGCAGACCTGCAGTGGACACGGACAGCAGCACGCTGTAAACATAGTATGTTATCTGGAAATGGGTTGTGCCCCTGTCACCCAACAGGTTGTACAGCGGAATCTTATAGATGGCGCCGAGGACCTTGGTGATGAGAACAGTCGCCGCAAGGACGGCGGCACCCTCAATGTAATTCTGCTTTTTGAACGCCAAAGGGACACCCCCAGTTGGAAATTTTGACCCTGCCACAGGGCAGTATTGCGTATTCTATACCAGCTTATGGGAAAAAGCAAGGGAAAAACGGCTCAGGCCAGCATCGTCTGCGCCCACATCGCGATTGCGTTATTGAGCATATGCAGGCCGATGGGTCCCCAGATGTTGCCGCTCTTTTCATAGCAGCGGCACAGTGCCACGCCGGCAGGTACATAATCAAGAAGGTTCAGCCACAGTATCGGCTCATACTCAAAGACAAAGCTCTGCCACAGGTGATAGAAAGCGAACAACACTATGGTCACTGCCCATGCCAGAACTCTGTTCTTCTGCCTTATGGTGCCGAACACCACGCCGCGGAAAAGGCACTCCTCCACCACGGGGGCGATAAACACCGTCATGGCCAGCATCTTGCTGAAATTCTCGGTCACCAGCTGCGCAACAGCGGCCTGATTCGGATTATCCTCGGGCAGTCCGCCCACGGCAAATACGGTAATATAGGTCACAAGCATCGCCAGAACATAGTTGAGCGCATAACCGCCCAGTATGCTCTTGAACGTGCCGCCCAGATTGTCCATCAGTCCATCGAAAGATGCACGCAGGAACCGGCGCATCCCCAGCAGCACGATGATAAGGGCGGGCACCTCCAGCATCAGGTTCTGCTGTATCAGGCTCAGCTCGATTCCACGAATGCTCAGCTGCCAATATATGAAAGAGAGTATAAAGACCGCGCCCACCGAGTAGACGGGCAGAAATATCCAGCCGAATATTTTCTCGCCCCGGCGCAGGCGGCAATCAAAATTCCTCTTGTCTGTCATGCCTGATCGTTCCTTTTCAGCTCATAGATAAAGTTGAGTGCCTCAAGAGGTGTCATGGTGTTGGGGTCGGCGCGGCGGACGGATTCCGCAATCTGCAGGGCGGAAAGATCGGCCATGGAGATCTGATCGTCCTCTCTGCGTGCTTTGGCCCGCTTTGCGGGCGCGCTTTCACCGCCCTCGGCCGCTTTCAGCGCCTCCCTTGCGCGGCGGATGACGCTTTCGGGCAGTCCGGCAAGGTTTGCAACCTCGATTCCGTAGCTCTCATCCGCGCCGCCGGGCACGATCTTTCGCAGGAATATAAGGTCTCCGCCCCGCTTCTTGGCGCTGATATTGAAGTTTTTAACGCCGTTCAGCTCACCCTCCAGCACGGTAAGCTCGTGATAGTGGGTGGCAAAGAGTGTCTTTGCGCCCAGCTTTTTCCTGTCGGCGCAGTGCTCAAGCACGGCGCGGGCGATTGCCATGCCGTCATATGTGGAGGTTCCGCGGCCTATTTCGTCAAGAATAATAAGGCTGCGGGCAGTGGCATACTTAAGTATGTCCGCCACCTCGCTCATTTCAACCATGAAGGTGGACATTCCGCCGGCAAGGTCGTCGGAAGCGCCGATACGGGTGAACACGCGGTCCACCACGCCCACATGGGCGTATGCCGCGGGGACAAAGCTGCCAATCTGCGCCATGAGGACGATGAGCGCTGTCTGGCGCATATATGTAGACTTACCTGCCATGTTGGGGCCGGTGATGATCGCCACGCGGCAGTCATTCCCGTCCAGCAGCACATCGTTGGGGACGAAGAGGGCATCGTTCTGTGCGCTCTCCACCACGGGATGACGGCCGTCCCTGATCTCCAGTGCCTGACCCATGTCGATGGTGGGCAGGCAGTAATTGTTACGCACGGCCACCTCCGCCAGGGAGCAGACCACATCCGCCTGGGCGGTGAGGGCGGCGGCACGCTGAATCCTCTCCACCTGCTCTGCAATGTCCGTACGCACACGGCTGAACAGCTCATACTCCAGACTGTTCAGGCGGTCACGGGCATTGAGAAGGCGGCTCTCCAGCTCTTTAAGTTCCTGGGTGATAAAGCGCTCACAGTTGACAAGGGTCTGCTTGCGCACATAGTCATCGGGCACATCATTGCTCATTGAGCGGGGTATCTCGATATAATAGCCGAACACGCGGTTGTAACCCAGGCGCAGTTTTTTCCCGGTGCGGGTCTTTTCCCGCGCCTCGATGTCGGCCAATGCCTCGTTGGAATTGGTCAGCAGCCAGCGCAGCTCGTCAACCTCCTGGTCATATCCGGGGCGCACAAAGCCGCCCTCACGCACGGAGAAGGGTGGGTCGTCACCCACAAAGGCGTCGATCATGGCAGCCACATCGCACACGGCGTCCATGTCCGCGATTTCCCGCAGCATGGCGCCGGACGCGCCGGAAAGCTGGGCCTTCAGGGCGGGGAGCTGATTAAGAGACGAGGCAAGGGCGGCAAGGTCGCGGCAGTTGGCCGTGCCGTAGACCACCTTGCTTATAAGGCGCTCCATATCGCCCACGGAACGCAGCAGCTGCATACACTCATTGCGGCAGACCCCGTCATTCACCAGTTCGCTGACGGCCTCCTGCCTGCGGCGGATCGCAGCCGGGGAAAGCAGCGGGCGGGTCAGCCATGTGCGCAGAAGGCGCAGACCCATGGGCGTGCGGGTGCGGTCCAGCACCCACAGGAGGCTGCCCTTCTTCTCGCCGGAGCGCATGCTCTGCACCAGCTCAAGATTGTGCAGGGTCTGCACATCCAGCTCCATATACCGACCCTCGGTATAGAAATTCAGCTTATTGATCTGGCGCATATCGCCGCGCTGTGTATCCAGCAGGTAGGATATAAGCCCGCCTGCGGCGCGGACGACACATTCCTCCTCACCGATGCCCAGCTCGTCCACAGAACTGACGCAGAACTGGGTACACAGGTTGATGGTGGCGGTCATGTAGTCAAAGCGTCCATTCTCCGCGTGGTACATACAGCCCAGGCGAAGGCGGATAAAGCTCAAAAGCTCGTCATATTCGGCGGCGGTGCCGCTGAGTATGATCTCCGACGGCTGGTAGCGGGCCAGCTCATCCGACAGTTTGTCAATGCTCCCCGCGGGGAAGGCGGTGGCGCAGAATTCGCCGGTGGAGATCTCGGCAAAGCTGACGGCGCAGCCCTCATCACCGCAGTAGACTGCGGCAATGTAGTTTGAACGCCCTTCCTCCAGCATGGAGCTTTCCATCAGAGTGCCGGGGGTGATAATGCGCACCACATCCCGCTCCACTATGCCCTTGGCAAGGGCAGGGTCCTCCACCTGTTCGCAGATGGCCACCTTGTAGCCCTTGGCAATGAGCTTGGCCACATAGGATTCATAGGCGTGGTAAGGCACTCCGCACATGGGTGTGCGCTCATCGGGATCTTCCTTATTCCTGTCCCGGGTGGTCAGGGTGAGATCCAGCTCTTTCGAGGCGGTTTTTGCGTCCTCATTGAACATCTCATAAAAATCGCCCAGGCGGAAGAACAGGATGCAGTCCGGATATTTCTTTTTTATGGCAAGATACTGCCGCATCATTGGGGTGGTGTCTGCGGGCATCATATCACCTCTCTGTCTGTTTTGCGGGGTTTCCGTCAGTGTGTTACCTCACCGTACAGGCACCAGCTGCTGTCGGCGGTGATTTTTGCGTTTACAAAGCTGCCGATAAGGCCGTCAGGGCCGTTCAGATGCACCAGCCGGTTGCCGCTGGTCCGTGCGGTGTATTTATACTCGCTGCCCTCGGCAAAACCGTCCACCAGCACGCGGAAGGTCTTTTGCACGCAGGCGGCATTCTTCTTTGCGCTTATCTCATCCTGCAGCGCAGTCAGGCGCTTAAGGCGCTCAACCTTCTGGGCGTGAGTATAGGGGTCGTCCATTTTCGCCGCGGGTGTACCGATGCGGGGCGAGTAGATGAAAATGAACAGGGAGTCAAACTCCACCTGGCGCACAAGGCTCATGGTGTCCTCAAATTCTTCCTCCGTCTCACCGGGGAAGCCCACGATAACATCGCTGGTCAGGACGAGGTCCGGCATATATTTGCGCGCGGTTTTGATAAGGTCAAGGTAGCGCGCCCTGTCATAGTGGCGGTTCATCACTTTCAGCACCCGGTCATTTCCACACTGGAAAGGCAGGTGGATATGCTTTGCGATTTTGTCGGAGGAGGCCATGACCTCAAACAGCTTTTCCGACGCATCCTTCGGGTGACTGGTCATATAGCGCAGGATGAAGTCCCCCTCAAGCTCGCTGCAGCGGCGCAGCAGTTCGGGAAAATCCACGCCGTCGCCGTCATAGCTGTTCACATTCTGACCCAGGAGATTGATCTCTTTTTTACCCAGGGCAATGAGCTCCCGCGCCTCAGCCAGAACCGCATTTGGGGTGCGGCTGATCTCTCTGCCGCGCACATAGGGCACGATGCAGTAAGAGCAGAAGTTGTTGCAGCCCTGCATTATGGGCAGCCACGCCTTAACGCCCTCTTTGCGCAGGCTGGGCAGTCCCTCACACAGCACGCCGTCAGAGGGTTCGGACAGGAAGATGCGTTTTTTCACCTTCATGCGGCGCAAAAGCAGCTCGGGAAAGCGCCACAGCTCGTGAGGGCCGAAGACCATGTCAACATGGACATAGGATTTCTTTATTGTTTCCACCACGCTGGGCTGCTGGGCCATGCAGCCGCAGACGGCGATAATTTGCTCTTTCTTTGCCCGTTTTGTATGCACAAGGGCGCCAACATTGCCCAGCACGCGCTGCTGTGCATGCTCACGCACGGCGCAGGTGTTGATGACGATAACATCGGCCTTAGCCTCATCCTGGGTAAAACCATAGCCCATGTCACGGAGCATTCCGCGGATCTTCTCGCTGTCCGCCTCATTCTGCTGACAGCCGTAAGTGTCCACAAAGGCAAGGGGCTGGGATTCATAGCGGGTGGGGATAAGATCCCTGATTTCATATATATAGCCGCGCTGTACGGCCAGTTCTTCGTTGCTTACAGTTCTTGTCACGGGTGTCTCCCATCAATAGCAAGGATTGCAGTGCAGATGCTGCACCAACCTATATTTTAGCATTTAGATATAGAATTTTCAACCGGGATATTGTATAATAAAAAGCGTTCCAATCGCGACCTGATGCGTAGGGGCGGATTTCAGCTGTGCATTAAGCGGCAGTAAGTCGCTGTCGCTCCGACTGCCGCTAAAATATCCGCCCGCGATATGCCGATAGGCGCTTCTTGAAGCGCCCCGACGACCCCGCCGATAAACGGTAATTCTGTAGAAAACATACATCCCGTAGGGGCGATTCAGCTTTGCATTAAGTGTCCGTAAGTCGCTGCCGCTCCAACGGACACTAAAACGCATCGCCCGCGAAATGCACCGCAATCCCCCACACCAACAAGCAAGGAGCAGACACCATGCCCGAAATTCGTCAGCTTTCGCCCCATGTTGCAGATATGATCGCCGCCGGTGAGGTGGTCGAGCGCCCTGCATCGGTGGTGAAGGAATTAATAGAAAACGCCGCCGACGCCGGTGCCACCGTTGTTAGTCTTGAGATACGAAACGGCGGCATGAGCTACATCCGCGTGACGGACAACGGCTGCGGTATGTCACCGAAGGACGCGCGGGTGGCTTTCCTGCGCCACGCTACCAGCAAACTGCGGGACGCCCGCGGGCTCGAGGCCATCGGCACCCTGGGCTTCCGGGGTGAGGCGCTGGCCGCCATCGCCGCCGTCAGCCGCATTGAAATGCTGACCCGTGAGCCGGGCTCTCCCGAGGGGACCCGCCTTGTGCTTGAGGCCGGCACCGTTGTGGAGGAGGCTCCCGCCGGTTGTCCCGACGGAACGACCATAATCGTGCGCGACCTGTTCTATAACACACCGGCGCGCCTTAAATTCATGAAGACCGACCGTGCCGAGACCGGTGCCGTCACCGCCGCCGCCCTGCACTTCGCCCTGTCAAAACCAGGCGCCAGCCTGCGCTACATCCGCGACGGGCAGGAGGAGTTCCACACCCCCGGAGACGGGCAGACCGCTTCCGCGGTGTACACTCTTCTGGGGCGCGACACCGCCGCCGCCATGGTGAAGGTAGACGGCAGCGCCAACAATGTAAAGGTCACGGGTTTCGTCTGCACCCCCTACGCCGCCCGGGGCAACCGCACGATGCAGCTTTTCTTCGTCAACGGCCGCTTCGTAAAGTCCCGCGTGCTGCAGGCCGCACTGGAGCAGGCCTATAAAAATCAGCTTTTCACCGGAAAATTCCCCTCCTGCGTGCTGTATATCGACCTTAGCCTTGCCGCCGTGGATGTGAATGTCCACCCGGCAAAGACCGAGGTGCGTTTCCTGCGGGAGAAGGAAGTGTTCGACGCGGTGTATTATTCCGTGCTGGGCGCACTGAGCAACGGCGGGGAAACCGCGGAGGTTGAGATAAGTCCCGGCACAAAAAGCACCATCGGAAAGCCCATCGTCTCCCCCGCCCCCAAGGCAGCGGCTACCGCTCCGGCAGCCAAGCCCGCCGCCACATCGGGCTATACCGGCCGTGTATCCATCCCCTCCGGCGGCTTCAAAACGGTAAAAGCGGGTGAAACCAATCTCTTCAGCCGCGGCGGCTTTGCCCGCGGCGGTGCCGTACACGACAGCGGCGCGGCAAAATACAACGCGGCACCCATGCCGCAGCCCAGAATCGACAGCAAAGCGGTACCTGTTGAGCGGCCAAAAATCGACCAGACCGCCATCCCCATGCCCAAGGCGGAGCCTGCCCCGGTACAGCAGGAGCTGGCGGTACCCGACCCGGATTGGCGCATCGTGGGCGAGGCGCTGAGCACTTACATCATCGTTGAAAAGGGCGACAGCATTATCCTCATTGACAAGCACGCCGCCCATGAGCGCGTGATCTTTGACCGGCTGATGGCAAACAAAGAACCGGTGATGAGTCAGCCGCTCCTTGCGCCCTTTATCATCACCATGCAGGCGGAGGACAGTGCCCTCATCCTCGATAACCTTGAGCTGATGGCTCAGTACGGGTTTGAAGTGGACGCCTTCGGTGCCGACAGCATCGCGGTGCGCGCCGTGCCCACGGATGTTGAACTGGGCGATGCGGGCAGCATGCTTGAGATGATCGCCGCGGAGATCCGCAGCAATTCTGCAAAGCCCGACAGCGCCAGGGACGCCATACTGCATACCGTGGCATGCAAGGCCGCCATCAAAGCCGGAAAGCGCAGCGACCCCATGGAACATAAGGCCGTGGCGGAGGCCGTGATGAGCGGCAGGGTGCGCTACTGCCCCCACGGCAGACCCGTATCCGTAACCATGACCAAATACGAGCTGGACAGGCTGTTTAAACGCGTATGAGCAGGAAAGTTATCGTTATAACCGGGCCCACCGCCACCGGCAAGACCTCCCTTGGCGTTGAGCTGGCACTGAAGCTGGGCGGTGAGGTGGTCTCTGCCGACTCGATGCAGATATACCGCCGCATGGACATCGGCACGGCAAAGCCGTCTATAGAGGAGATGCGGGGCGTCCGGCACCATATGCTGGACGTGGCCGATCCCAGCGAGGATTACTCCGTGTCCCGCTACGCCGACGAGGCCGCAGTGTGCGTGGACGACATTTTAAGCCGCGGCAAATGCCCCATTATCGTGGGCGGCACAGGGCTTTACATCGACGCCCTTATCCGCGGCACAGGCTTTGCCCCCAAGGGGGATGATGCTCTGCGGGATGAACTCAACGCGCAGTACGACACCGGGGGTGAGGATGCCCTTCGCCGCCGCCTTGCCGCGGTGGATCCCGACAGTGAGGCGAGGATAACCCGCAACGACAGAAGGCGCCTTGTCCGCGCCATGGAGGTATATCTCCTGAGCGGAAAGACCCTCACTTACTTCGACGCGCTCAGCCGCGTCTCTCCCCCCAGATATGAGGCGGCTAAAATCGCCCTCACCTTTACCGCGCGGGAAGCGCTCTACGCCCGCATTGACCGCCGTGTTGACATCATGGTGGATATGGGTCTTCGGGCCGAGGTGGAGCGGCTTCTTGACGAGGGTGTTGACCCCCGCCGTACCGCGATGCAGGCCATCGGCTACAAAGAGTACGCCGCCGCAATATGCGGCCAGTGCAGCGAGAATGACGCCATTGAGTCCATAAAGCGGGAGAGCCGCCGCTATGCCAAGCGCCAGCTATCCTGGTTGCGGCGGGAAAACGGCATCGGCTGGATAGAGTGGGAGGATGCACCCAATCTGACAAAGGGAGTAGCTTTTTCGACAGAATTTGCGCACAGCTTCGGTATATGATAGCCATATGTCCGCCGGGAGCGGGCGAATATAAACCGGCACTGCCGGAAAGGATGGCTACATATGCAGAAGGCTTTTAATTTGCAGGATTCTTTTCTCAACCAGGCGCGCAAAACCGCGGTTCCGCTGACGGTGTTCCTTGTGAACGGCTTCCAGCTGCGCGGCGTTGTGACAGGCTTTGACAGTTTTACCGTTGTGGTAAATTCAGAGGGTAAGCAGCAGCTTATCTATAAACACGCGATCTCCACCATCGCCCCGGCGCGCCCCATTCTTCTGGGCAGCGGGGACGAGGCGCCGGCGGAGTAACACCGCGGAGGAGGTCGCACCGACAGCAATATAGGGAGGGATGCCGCATAAAACGCTCAGACGGACTTATTCGGGGCATCTCTTTCCTCATTTTTGTGGCAGTTGCCTGCTATATAGGCTATTATCTATACGATAGCTGGAAAAACCCCTTCCGCACAAGCACTGCCCAGGCCGTGACGGTTGCCAACAGCGTAGAGTGCAGCGGCTATGTCGTGCGGGACGAAAAGACCATATGGGTGGACGCGGAATATTTCAGCTTTGAAGCCGACGACGGCCAGAAGGTCAGCACAGGCCACGCGGTTGCCGCCATATATGACAGTGAAGCCGCCTACGCCCGTGCCGGACAGCGGCGCGAGCTTATGCTGCAGCGGGACAGTATTGCCCGCATCATTTCAGACGGCGGCAGCAGGGCGTCAATATATGAGCAGATGATCGCCCTGTCCGGCGCGGCAAGAAGCGGCGACAGTGAAGCATTGGAGGGCGCCGCACTGAGTCTGCAGACGCTGCTGCTGAGCGGCGGTGTCGATCTGCAGGCGATGCTGGACGACATCGACAGCCGGATCGCGGCCATAGACGCAGCCAGCCGGGACGACACGGAGTATCTGCCCGCCTCACAGGCAGGCCTTTTCTCCTCTTTCAGTGACGGGTATGAGCGCGTGGGCACGGACAGACTTGCCGGCCTGTATCCCGGGGATCTTTCCGCTGTGTTTTCCACGGCGGCTCCGGGGGACGCCAAGCTGGTGACCGGCATCGGCTGGTGCTATGCCGCAGTGCTGGATTACGAGCTGACACTGGCTATGCAAACAGGAGGCACCGTACTCATTGGCTTCGACAGCCTTTCCGGCACGCAGTTTGAGATGGAAGTCAGCAGCATCGGCAGCCCCGACAACAGCGGCCGATGCGTTGTGGTGTTCTCCTCACAGAAGGACATTGACAAAGTCCTCCGGCTGCGTGAAGAGCATGCCACCGTGGTACTGTCCTCCTTTTCCGGGGTATCCATACCGGAAGAGGCCATACTGCGGGACAAGGACGGGGATCCTTTCATCTATGTCATCTCCGGCCTGCAGGCGCGGAAGGTGGAAATTGAGGTAATCAGCGTCACAGACGGGGTGGCGACCGTGCGTTCCGACGACCGGCTTCTGGTTGGCGGCGCACAGATAATTGTTCAGGCAAGTGAACTGTACGACGGAAAGGTGGTGGGCTGAACGGACATCGAATACAGAGTAAAGTCCATACTTGAGCGGGCGGCCCATGCGGCGATCAACGCAGGACGCAGGCCGGAGGATATCCGCGTGGTGGCGGCGTCAAAATTGAACGATTCCGCCAGGGTGCAGGCCGCCATACGCGCCGGTATCCGCGACTGCGGCGAGAATCGCTGTCAGGAACTGGTGGATAAATATGCACAGGGTGCCTACGAGGGCGCAAAGCTGCATTACATAGGCCATCTGCAGAAGAACAAACTCAACAAGCTCATCGGCGTGTGTGAGCTTATCCAGTCGGTGGACAGCCCCGATATGCTCAGCGCCATATCACAGCGCGCGCTGGCAAAGGGCATACGCCAGAACGTGCTTGTGGAGGTCAATATCGGGCGCGAAGCAAATAAGTCCGGGGCACTGCCGGAGGCCGTGGATGAGCTGATGGCCGCCGCCGCCGAACTGGACGGAATTGTGATAAAAGGTATTATGTCTATCCCTCCCAGACAGGAAGGAAATGGACAAATTTCCAATTATTTTGACAAGTTGTGCAAGATATATGTTGACACGGCGGCAAAAAAATACGATAATACTGATATGTGTGTACTGTCGATGGGTATGAGCTCTGACTTTGAGGATGCCATACTTGCCGGGGCGAACATGGTTCGCATCGGCTCGGCAATTTTCGGACAGCGGCACTATTGACCGCGCTTTTGCGCCATCATTCCACAGGAGTGTGAAAAACAGATATGAGTATTCTCAGCGACCTGAAAAAACTGGCCCGCCCTTATGATGAAGACGAAGACGAATTTGATGATTTCGGTGCCAAGGCGATAGAGCGCGTGCCCACCACGCCCAAAACCGTGGCACAGTCCCGTGTCAGCTACGGCGGATACGAGGACAAGACCGAGACCAATAAGGTCGTCAATATCCATGCCACCGCTCAGCTGCAGGTCATTCTTGTCAAGCCCGAGCGCTATGAAAATGTGACGGAAATCGCCGATCATCTCAGAGAGAAGCGCACCGTCGTCCTCAATCTTGAACAGACCAACAAGGATACCGCCCGCCGCATTCTGGACTTTATGAGCGGCGCCGCCTATTCCCAGCAGGGCAAGATCAAAAAGATCGCCGTTAACACCTTCCTCATCACCCCCTACTATGTGGATCTGATGGGTGAGGATGATCTTATTGATGAGCTTGAGAACAAAGGTCTCAATTTCTGAGCCGACCGTATAAAACAAAGTATTTACAGCTAACATAGATAAAAAGGGAGAAGATACTATGCTTACACCGCAGGACATTCAGGAAAAAGCATTTTCCAAAGCCGCTTTCAATGGCTACGCCATGGCTGAAGTTGACGAATTCCTCGAGGAGATTGGCGACGATTACGCCGCCCTGTTTAAAGAGAACGCAACCCTGAAGACCAATATGCGCGCCCTCATCGAGAAGGTGAAGGAATACCGCGCCACCGAGGACGCCATGCGCGGTGCCCTGCTGACCGCCCAGAAGATGAGCGACCAGCAGATCGCAGATGCCCAGCAGAAGGCTCAGCAGATCATTGCCGACGCCCAGAAAGAGGCCGCCGCCATCATCGCCGACGCAGAAAAGCAGTACGACATCAAGAAGACCGAGTTCGGCCGCCGCACTGCCGCCGAGGTTGAGGGTGTCCGCGCTGCCCGCGCCGCAACCGCAGAGTATCTGAACTCTTCCCGTCAGCTTCTGGCACACCAGGCCAAGCTGCTTGCCGATCTGGAGAAGCTCAACAAAATGCCCGAGCCCAAGAAGGCCGAGCCCGAGGTTGAAATCCCTGTTGAGGAGCCTGTGAAGGTCGCAGCACCCAAGGCCGCCCCCAAGGTCGCTCCCGCGCAGCAGCCTGCTTCCACCGGCACCAAGGTTTTCGGCAGCGAGTTTAAAGAGGCCGTGAAGAGAGGTACCCAGAGCGAGCAGTACAGTTTCGACGATCTGGACCTGTCCATCCTGGGCTGAGCCCGCTTAAATCGTAAGACCGCAGACGCTCATGCCAGGCGGCATGAGCGTCGCTTATCGTTATATTAATTGACGCCCCAAAGGGCTGAGGAGAATTACTATGGCACAGGATTACAACACCACCCTTAATCTGCCAAAGACCGAGTTCCCCATGCGTGCAGGCCTGCCCAAGAGAGAGCCTGACATGCTCAAGAGCTGGTACGACATGGATCTTTACCACGAGATCATTAAGCGCAACGAGGGCAAGCCCCAGTTCATTCTGCACGACGGGCCTCCGTTCTCCAACGGCAACATCCATATGGGCACCGCCATGAACAAGTGCCTCAAGGACTTTATCGTCCGTTACAAGAACATGACCGGCTTCCGCGCACCCTATGTGCCCGGCTGGGACAACCACGGCATGCCCATCGAGAGCGCCATCATCAAGCGCTCCAAGCTCAACCGCAAGCAGATGTCCATCCCCGAGTTCCGCAGCGCCTGCAAAGACTTTGCGCAGGAGTATGTGGACATTCAGATGGCGTCCTTCAAGCGCCTTGGCGTCATCGGCGATTGGGACAACCCCTATCTGACCATGAACCCCGAGTTTGAGGCTGAGGAAGTGCGCGTATTCGGTGAGATGGTCAAAAAGGGCTATATCTACAAGGGCAAGAAGCCCGTTTACTGGTGCCCCTTCGATGAGACCGCGCTGGCAGAGGCGGAAATTGAGTACGCCGACGACACCTGTAAGTCCATCTTCGTCAAGTTCCCCGTAAGTGAGGATTACGGCAAGTTCGCTCCTTACTGCGATTTGAAGAACACCTACTTCGTCATCTGGACCACCACCACATGGACCCTGCCCGGCAACCTGGCCATTTGCCTGAACGCCCGCCTGGACTACGTTCTGGCAAAGGCACCCAACGGTGAGACCTATGTCCTGGCCAAAGAACTGATGGAGAGCGTTGCCAAGGCCGCCGGCATCGAGGGCTTTGAGATCCTGCACCAGTTCAAGGGTGAAGAGTGCGAGCTTATGCGCGCAAAGCACCCCCTGTATGACCGTGAGAGCGTCATCCTCCTGGGTGACCATGTCACGCTGGACGCCGGTACCGGCTGCGTACATACCGCACCCGGCCACGGCATGGAGGACTATATGGCCTGCCGCGCCTATGACTACGCCGGCAAGACCAGCATCGGCGTGCTCGTCCCCGTTGACGACCGCGGCTACATGACCGCGGAGGCCGGCAAGTATGAGGGCCTGTATTATGAGAAGGCCAATGACGCAATCTTCGCCGATCTGGTGGAGACCAATGCACTTCTGGCCTACGAGACCATTACTCACCAGTACCCCCACTGCTGGCGCTGCAAAAAGCCCATCATCTACCGCGCCACCGACCAGTGGTTCTGCTCCGTTGACGCCTTCAAGGATGAGGCTATTGCCGCCTGCGCGGATATTAAGTGGATGCCCGACTGGGGCTATGGCCGCATGGTGAATATGCTGGCCGACCGCGCCGACTGGTGCATCTCCCGCCAGCGCCGCTGGGGTCTGCCCATCCCCGTATTCTACTGTGATGACTGCGGCGAGATCCTGTGCGACGATGTAACTATCGAGGCCGCCGCACAGCTGTTCGCTCAAAAGGGCTCCAACGCCTGGTTTGAGCTTGATGCCAACGACATCCTGCCCGAGAGCTATGTCTGCCCCAAGTGCGGCAAGCGCCACTTCACCAAAGAGATCGACACTCTTGACGGCTGGTTCGACTCCGGCTCCACCCACATCGCCTCCCTTGCCAAGGATAACGAGGCTGAGTGGCCCTCCGACCTGTATCTTGAGGGCGCTGACCAGTATCGCGGCTGGTTCCAGTCCTCTCTCTTGACCGCTGTTGCCGTCCGCGGCAAGGCTCCCTACAAGGCCGTTCTGACCCACGGCTGGGTCGTTGACGGTGAGGGCAAGGCCATGCACAAGTCCCTTGGCAACGGCGTCTATCCCGAAGAGGTCATCCCCAAGTTCGGCGCCGATCTGCTGCGCCTGTGGGCCGCCAGCACTGACTTCCGCGCCGATGTCCGCTGCTCCGATGCCATGTTCAAGCAGCTGAGCGACACTTATCTGAAGATCCGCAACACCGCCCGCTACATCCTGGGCAACATTGCCGATTTCGACCCCAACACCAACGCGGTTGCCGCCGGTGAGCTTGAGGGTCTGGACAAGTGGGCAATCAGCCGAATGAACGCCCTCATCAACCGCTGCATCGCGGCCTATGAAGAGTATGAGTTCCACGCGGTTGTCCATGCTATCCACAACTTCTGCGTTGTTGATATGTCCAACTTCTATCTTGACATCATCAAGGACCGCCTGTACTGCGAGGCGCCCGATTCCCAGCTGCGCCGCAGCAGCCAGACCGCCATCTGGATGATCCTGGACGCAATGGTGCGTCTTGTGTCCCCCATCCTGGCTTTCACCTCCAACGAGATCTGGCTGTCCATGCCCCACGCCGCCGCTGATGACGCCCGCCATGTGGCACTCAACGATATGCCCAAGGCTGTTGAGGGTCTGAACTTTGACGCCGAGCATGAGGCCCTTTGGAACGACAGCCTGCAGCTTCGCGGCGCCGTGAACAAGGCTCTTGAGCTGGCCCGCGCCGAGAAGATCGTTGGCAAGCCGCTGGATGCCGAGGTCACTCTGTTCGTCACTGATGAGGTGAAGTTCGCGCCTCAGACAAAGCAGGATCTTAAATCCATCTTCATCACCTCCGGCGTGACCGTGGTAAACGGCGACGGAGAAGGCTTCGCCTTCGACCTGTATCCCGGCGTAAAGGTTGCCGTCAAGGCCAGCACAGCACCCAAGTGCCTGCGCTGCTGGGCCCACGACGAAAAGGTTGGCGAGGATCAGGAGCATCCCGCTCTGTGTCCCCGCTGCGCCCGCGTGGTCAAGAGCCTGTGAATATGGCGAAATTGAAAGCAAAACTCACACCCCGGTGCTCACGCACCGGGGCGGTGTTGTATCTTGCGGCGGCACTGGCTGCGCTGGCGCTGGATCAGTGGAGCAAGGCCGCCACCGTGGCAAACATACCCATGTATTCGGTTGTGCCCGCTGTGCCCGGTATATTTCAGCTGACCCATGTGCACAACACCGGCGCGGCATGGAGCATACTGGCCGGCAACACCGGTCTGTTGGGAATCATAAGCATCGTTGCCATCATCTCCATCGGCCTTTACCTGCTGTACGGCCTTCTGTGCCCAGCGGCACGGCTGTGCCTCGCCTTTGTCATCGGCGGGGCACTGGGCAATATGGTCGACCGGCTTAACCTGGGCTATGTTGTGGATATGATCGAGGTAACCTTTATCAATTATCCCGTGTTCAATGTAGCCGACTGCTTCATTGTTGTGGGCGGCATCGCCTTCGCTGTTGTGTTCCTGTTTTACAACGACAGGTATCTGATTGAGCGCGGCCTTTTAAAGCTCACGGAGAAGGCCGGCACGGACGAGGAAAAGAAAGATGCTGACAAGTCTTAATGTTCAGGCGGAGTCTGACGGAATTAGAATAGACGTGTTTCTGGCCGGGGTACTCCCCGGCCTTACGCGCTCCGCCGTGCAGAAGCTGATAACATCCGGCGGCGTCACCATGGACGGAAAGCCGCTGCAGAAAAGCTACCGCACCCAGCTGGGTGATGTGTATGACATCGTCATACCGCAACCGGAAGAGGCGGGTATAGTTGCCCAGAACATCCCGCTGGACATCGCCTACGAGGACGACGATGTGGTGGTGGTCAACAAGCCCCGGGGTATGGTGGTACATCCCGCGCCCGGTCACCCGGACGGTACACTGGTGAACGCGCTCCTCTACCACTGTGAGGAGAGTCTGTCCGGCGTGGGCGGCGTTGTGCGCCCCGGAATCGTCCACCGGATCGACAAAGACACCTCCGGCCTTATCATCGCGGCGAAAAACGACGCCGCCCATCTGGGTCTTGCCGCCCAGCTTAAAGACCACAGCCTTGCCCGTGTGTACGAGTGCATCGTCATCGGCAACCTGCGTGAGGACAGCGGCACGGTCAACGCCCCCATCGGCCGCCACCCCGTTGACAGACAGCGCATGGCCGTGACAGAGAAGAATTCACGCCACGCCGTAACACATTGGGAGGTTCTCGACCGCTGGGGCAATTACACCCACCTGCGCTGCCGCCTTGAGACGGGGCGCACCCACCAGATACGGGTGCACATGGCACACATCGGCCACCCGCTTTTGGGTGACATGGTCTACGGCCGCAAGAAGGCTGAACTGGGCCTTGAAGGGCAGTGCCTGCACGCAAAAGAACTTCACTTCATCCACCCGATTTCCGGTACCCCGGTCACTGTGGACAGTGCCCTGCCGGACTATTTTGCGCAGATTCTCCGCAAACTGGGCCCCCCGCAGGGGTGATTGGACGCATCCTGCTAACAGAACAAAGGCGAAGCTCCCCTCGAAAGGGGAGCTTCACTGTATTTTTGGCTTTCCTCCATTTGGATGCAGTGTCACGGCACCATGTCACTCGCGGCGCAGGGCAGTGATGGGGTTGAGCTTTGACGCCTTCACTGCCGGCAGCAGCCCGAACAGGATGCCGATGAACATTGAAAACCCCACGGCAATTACTCCGGCGGGTATGCTGACGGCAGATGGGGTGCCCATGGCATTGCTCAGCAACTTTGCCACGCCGATACCCGCCGCCACGCCCAGAACGCCGCCGGTGCTGGTGAGCACCACCGCCTCGGTAAGAAACTGCCACAGGATGCGGCGGCGCTTGGCTCCGATGGCCTTTTTAAGTCCGATCTCACGGGTGCGTTCGGTAACGGACACCAGCATGATGTTCATAACGCCGATGCCGCCAACAAGAAGGGATATACCCGCGATCCAGATAAGCTGCTGATTGGTGGAGGCGGACAGATCCTGCAGTTCCTTGGCCTGCTCAAGCAGATCCTCGCTGCGATAGGAATACATGCCGTCAGGGTCGGCTATGTGGCGCGCAGTAAGAAGCTCTGCCGCACCGTAGCCCACGGCGGGCATATCATCGGTGGACTCAGCCTGGAGACATACGGTCTGCGGCTCATCAAAGCGGTAAACAATACTCCAGCAGGTGTTGGGGATAAAAATGCTGCCGCTGGAGGTGTCGGCGTACATATAGTAGTCGGACAGTGTCTCGATAGTGGGTGAGAAGCTGGCGGAAAGATCCACGACACCCACAACGGTAAAGACCTCACCCTGCATTTCAAGCGAGGTGCCGATGGGGTCAGCACCTTCAAACAGGTTGCCGACAGCCTTGGCATCCAAGATCGCCACCTTGCGGCATTTGGCGTAATCGTCATCCACAAAACCCCGGCCATAGCTCAGATGATAGCCGTTGATACCGAAATAATACTCATCAATTCCGTAGACGGTGCCGGTAAACGCCGTGTTGCGATAATACACGCCCTCTGCATAATTACGGCAGGTGTATACAGAGGCGGCCTCGACGCCGTCAAGCCGCAAAAGCTCAAGGCGGGTCTCCTCATCAATGCAGCTGACCCCCTGAGGAAGGGATTGGTACGACAGATCCATCACCCAGTCATCCTGATAAAGCTGTACCGTGACCACATTGTTGCCCGCACCCACCAGGTTGGCCTTTATCTGCTCGTTGGCGCCCTTGATGGTGGAGACAATGGTTATAATGGCGGCGATACCGATGATGATGCCCAGCATGGTAAGGAACGAGCGCATTTTATGGTTCCATATACCGCGAAATGCCAATGCTATGTTTTCCATAATCCCGCCCCCTTAATAGCTGTTGTAAAAGTCCATGGCGGTGGCCTCCACCGTCTCGGCACCTTCAAACACATCGCTCCCGTATGGGAAGGCTATGCGGTCGTCAATGGTCAGACCCCCGCGGATCATGGTGTAGGAGCCCCATACGCTTCTGCCCGTTTGAACCGTGCGTTTTTCCAGCAGGCCGTCCGCGCCGCGCACCATAACATAGCTTACGCCGCCCTCTGTGCGGATGAAGGTATTCTCCAGATACAGGCCGCTTTCACTGGGAGCAGAGGAATAGGTCACGCTGACATATTCATATTCCCGCAGTTGGGCGCTCTCATCGATAAAGATCGTTGCCGGATACCATGATATATTGTTGTTGCCGTTTGTCCAGCCGTTGTAAGATGTGCTGGGGTATTCGGATATCTCAACGATGGTGCCGGTATAGCTTGCGTAGCTCTCCCAGCTCATGACATCTACGGTCTGGCCCACAGTGATGGTGCCGAGAGCCAGCTCGCCAATGTTTATCTTTACATAGTAGCCGCCGCCGGCCGACAGCTCCACAAGGGGCTGGCCGCTGGCGCGGGCCTCATCCGGGTCACGCACCGCTTTGACCACGCCGCTGAGCTTGCTGAAGACCATGCCGCTGTCCATCTCATGCTGCAGGCGATCAAGCTCCACCTCTGCCATCTGTATCTGAAGCTCAAGGTCTTTGATCTCCTGCTCTTTGTCGGCCTTCATGTCCTCGATCTCTTTGCGGGTATAGGATGAGCCGTAGGATTTGTAGTATGGCTCTTCCTGCTTGTCATACTCGAACATATAGTCCGGCAGTATCGCGTCAATGACATAGAATTTTATCGTGCCTCCGGTGCGGTCAACCCGCAGGCCATAGTAGTCCAGAACCTGTCCGTTAAGGGCGTTGCCGTTGCGGATAACGAATACCAGCCAAATTTTGTAAGGGTTCACGGGATCCGGATCGATCTCCGGCTCCGGTTCGGGTTCTCCCCCGTCGTCCGAGCCGCCGCCCTCAGGCGCGGGCTCAGGATCCGGTACGGGCTCAGGGTCAGGTACAGGCTCCGGATCCGGCACAGGTTCGGGATCCGGTACAGGTTCGGGATCTGGTGTGTCGCCGCTCTCTCCGCCGCCATTTTCACCATCCGCCGGTGGGGTTGTTTCTTCCGGCAGTTTGGGGAACAGCGACTCGAGATACGATATGGTCAGACCGGTACCGCCGTCCCAGAGAATGTACATGGGGTCGTTCTGCGTGCCCTTGCCCTCAAGATACATTGGTGTGGGCTGTGTCTCCAGCACGATCTCCCTCACAGGCGGGGTTATCAGCACCATGGAGTATGGCCGCAGGGTATTGATATACTCCTGCTCCCGGAGTGCGTTTTCATATTTGAGCTTCAGCTTTTCATAATCAAGCTGTGCCTTTTCCAGTTCAATATCTGTGAGCGTCGTATCAAAGGCAAGGATGGGGTCCCCTTCTTTGACCGTTTGCCCCTGGCTGACAAATATCTCCGTCACCTGCTGTGTCTCGGAGATGTACACATTCTGCAGTCCCGTGGCGGTAACGGGGCCATAGACCTCGGAGGTGTCGCCCCAATAGTCGGTCATGGCAAAGTCGCCCACGGAATATACCTTCACCGGGTTTGTGCGGCTTTCACGCAGATAACGCAGGCCGCCCCATACCGCGCCCAGAGTAAGGACAAGGCAAAGAATGACAGTGACAATGCGCTTAATTACCTTCTTCACGCCTGCCCCTCCTTCCCGCCGGAGAGCACGCCGTCCAGAATACGATACTGCACCGGGGCGTGCGAAGCGATGGCCGCATCGTGGGTTATCATAAGGATGGTTGCACCACCCTCGTGCAGGCGGTCAAATATCTCCATTATCTGCGCGCCGGAGGTGGAGTCAAGGGCGCCCGTAGGCTCATCGGCCAGCAGAAGCCGCGGCTTTGTAACGATGGCGCGGGCGATGGCCACGCGCTGACACTGTCCACCGGAGAGCTGATCGGAGCTGAACTTAATTCTGTCCTGCAGACCCATGGTGACAAGGGCCTCTTCAGCACGCTCCATTCGCTCTTTCTTCTTCACCCCCGCATAAAGAAGGGGGAGGGCCACATTCTCCAGGGCCGACAGCTTGGGCAGCAGGTTAAACGACTGGAAGATAAAGCCCACATCCTTGTTGCGGACTTCTGCCAGACGGTTGTCGCTCTTGTTGTTCATCAGCTCCCCGTCAAAGATGTACTCGCCGCTGGTGGGCGTATCAAGAAAGCCGAGAAGATTCATAAGGGTGGTCTTGCCGGAGCCGGACGGCCCCATGATGGCAGCATACTCTCCCTCGTCAATGGTGAGATTGACATCCTTAAGAACCTTCACCACATTTCTGCCCATGGGGTAGTCCTTGCAGATGTTTTTCATAGTCAGTATCATTCTGCGCCGCCCTCCGCAGTATTGCTGTCCTCCTCGGGAGTGTCGGCGGGCAGGGCGCCGTCATCTGTGGTACCGTCTTCGACTATACCACCGTCGACTATACCACCGTCGACTATACCCTCGTCGATGTAGCCCTCATCCACGAAGCCCTCGTCAACAATAACTTCGCCGTCAACGAAGCCGTCGCCTTCAATGATCTCTCCGGTGACGATACTGCTTGTCAGATCATCCGCCGCGGCACCGCCGCCGGTTTCGAAGGCGGACTGGTCAAACTCGGTGGTGGGCATTCCCTCCTCAAGCCCTTCCTCGGGGAAGGCGATATAGTCATCAAGGCTCAGCCCGGCAATTATCTCATACTGATCCAGAACCTCATCATAAAGGCCGAGGGAAACGGCGCGTCTCTCCAGCCTGTCATCGCTGCCCTGCGCCCATACATAGGCAGAAGTGCCGCTGATGTCAGTCAGGAACCATGCCGGCAGCATCAGCCCGGCGGGCGTCTCGTCCTGCCCCATGTCGGGTTCAATATACACATGCTGTCCCAGGAGAAGACCCTCGGCAGAGTCAAGCTCTATATAAAAAGGATATTTGCTGGATGCCGCCATCTCATCTGATTCCACATAGTAATAGTTGTTGTTGCTTGTCACAGGATTCTGCCAGTCGATATAGGCAAGGGTACCGTACCAGACAAGGCTGTCGTCCACCCGTGAACGCACTATCACGCGGGTGCCGGCCACCATTGAATATGCATTGCTTTCATCCACATGACCTTTGACCCGGTATTCGCCGGCCTCCATAATGGTGATAAACGGCAGCTCATTGCCCTGGTCATCGTATCCGCCTTCGGCATTGATGCTCTGCACGCGGCCGTCAATGGGGCAGGTGATCTCATATCCCTCCACCGCTGCCTGAAGGCGCTCCACCTCTTTGCGCTGCAGGACGAGATTGTAATTTGCCTCGCGTATGTCCGTCTCGCAGGTCTGTATCTCAAGCGTGTAGGAGAGCTTTTCCGATTCTTTGGCGTCTTCCCTCTCCTCTTCCAGCTCCGCCTTCTGCTTTTCAAGGCCGGCAATGGAATCCAGGATGCGCTGTTCTTCCAACAGCGCCTTCTCAAGGGCAAGCTGTGATTCTTCAATATCATAGGCAAACAGGATTTGCCCTGCCTTGACCTCCTGCCCCTGCTGGACAAATATCTCGCTGACGGTACGGTCAGGGTCTTTTTCCACCTTCGCCTCACTGCGGGCGCTGACTATGCCCGCAAAGCGGTCGATAAGCCCCGTACTGCCGGCACCGGTTATCATCGACACCGACTGCACAGTCACGGCATCGCCGCTCACATCAGCACAGGCGCATAGTGATACAGCGATAAGAGCCGCGCATATTAAACAAACAACAATTCTTTTCATTGTTAACCTCCGCAATCAAACGATGGCTGCCGACAAAAGGCGGCAGTGTTTTGACTGTTCCCCGCAGCGATTGTTCCCGCGCAATGGCGGCTTTAAGAGAATATTAAATAATTGACAAGTGACAAAAGCACATTATGCACAAATGCGGGCGGTATTATCCACCGCCCGCATTTCTGCGTCTGTCAGACGCTGCCCTCAGGTGTAGCGGCGGGCGCCGATGTATATATCCTGGAAGTACTGGGTCGTAATGTCCATCACGGTCACCGGCACCCCCTCCCGGTTTGCGGCGATAAACTTGCCTTCGCCCAGATATATGCCCACATAAGAGGGGCTGCGGTCGTCCTCATAGGTGAAGAACACCACATCGCCGGGCTGCAGATCGTCGTAATCAACAGGCGTGCCGGTCTGGTACATCTCCGTAGTGCGGCGGGGAATGGTGATTCCGTTCTCCTTAAAGCAGTAGTAGACAAGGCCGGAATTGTCAAAGGTGTCCGGGCCCGCACCGCCGTAGACATAGGCCGAACCGGCCTTACTGTTGGCCAGGTCGCATATCCGCTGGGCAAGGGTCACATCGCCCGCATCGGGTGCGGGGGTGTCCTCATCGGGTTCCTCCTCGGTCTCGTCCCCGGTTTCGGTCTCTGGCAGAGCAGATGGGTCGTATCTGCTGTAGCGGGTCAGCGCCCGGTCATAGGTTCTGGTAGCGCTTACAGGGTCGTTGCCATCCACATACACCCAGATACGCACGGCATCGTGGGCGTCAAGGAAGGTGTTTACGATGCAGCCCATGACCATGTGCTCTTCCTTGGCGTCAAGGCTCTTGAGATATGTCCCGAACGAGGGGGAAAGGCTGAGGGCAAGTTCGATATTGCCCGCCTCGTCAATGGCCATGCCCTCCACCCACTGGGCGCTCACATTACTGGGCAGCACGCCCAGGCCGATAAGTTTGCTGATAAGATATTCGGCTGAGGCCTCGGCAGTGGTGAAGGTGACATAGGCAAAGCTGACGCCGTCGGAGGCGGGGTAATACACCCTGAACTGTATCTCTTTTACTGTGGGCGCGGCGGGGGTTTCGGTATCCCCGCCAGTGTCTTCGTCGGGTTGGGTATCAGCGGGGACATCAGCCGCGCTGCCCGGTACATAAATGGTCTGCGCAAGGGCGAGGAGAGTGCTCTTCTGGGCATTTTCCCCGGCAGAAAGGGCGTATGTAAAACCGCTTGTGCTGTCATACCACAGCACAGCGCCCGCACCGCCGGAGGACAGGTATATCTGCCCCTCACAGCCCGAGATATCACAGCTCTCCTGGCTGTCCCAGTTGGCGTAGGCCGCGGAAATGTTCGTCAGACGCGCCGCGGACTTTCCGCGCAGGATGTACTGTACATCTTCGTACATAAACTGCAGCTGCAGCATATGGGTGTCTCCGCCGGTGTCGATGTCGAAGTAGTATGCACCGCTGGCCCCAACGGGAAGATCGACACTGACGCCGAACAGAGAATACAGCTCCACCGCAGTAATCTCAATATATGGATTGGCGACGCCGATGGCTGTGACCGTCTTCGGCTCTTCCCCGGGCTGTTCCCCGGGCTGCTCAACAGGCTCATCAGCGCCCACATTATCATCGGTCACAGGCGTTTGGGTCTGGGTGCCGCCCTGTACGGGAGTATCCTCAACCTCCCCGCTGCAGGCGCACAGCGCAAACAGCATTACAATCGCCAGAAGGAGCGCAAACAGTCTCTTCATATTAACCTCCTGCAAAAATATGTTACAAGCCCAATCATTATACAAGCTGTCAGTGACGCATATGCTCGTATCGGGGCGCGAAGCGGCAAAACTTAATCAGCGGGCATTGGGGTCGCCCTCATCTCCCTCGGCACTCCAGTCTGCGCCGTTGTCGGCGGCAACGGCGGGTTCTTCCGCCGCATCCGGCTCAACTTCGGGAAGGCTGCGGACACTACCATCGGCAAGGGTGATATAGGGTCTTGCGGCGGTGCCGGTGCCCAGCTCCACTACCCTGTCCACGGTGTCCACCACCGTATAACGGCAGCACTTGACCCGGGATGTAAGCACACCGCCCACATAGGTATCTTTATACACAACGCAGTCGATACCGCTCTGCCCGGGAATGATGACATTGACACTGCCGTCCGGCTCAGCGGGGTTTTCAACATACACAACATGGCTGCCCTGCAGCACCTGATAGCTGCTGTAGCAGGTGCTGACGCGGGTAAGTTCAACGACCATCCCATCCTCAAGGAGGCTGCCGGGTTCGCAGCTGAGAATGTCATCGTCATCAAATTCGACGCCTACCTGCCCCAGCACATCGCGGACACACTGTCCGGCAGTTGACACGAGATAGGTCTTGCCGTCAACGATGAGGGTGACCCTTATACTGCGCTGTATCCTGACGGTCCGCATACCGGCAGATTCTGCCAGGGTATATGTATCGCCGTAACCCAAGGTTATTCCCGCTTCTGCCATGGCCTGAATCGTATCGTCTTCATAGGTTTTAAGACTTATGACCTCATCTCCGTCAACGAAGCTGTAGCTGTACTGAAGGCCGCTTATCGCCGAAAGACAAAGCAGAACAGCCACGACAAAGAACACCATTGCAAAATGCAACGGCATAGCCCCTTGGCGGCGTTTTAAGTTTTTGCCGTAATTGGCCATCTGTTCCGCTCCTCTTCTGTGCGGCTTAAATGCCGACAGTACCCCTATCATATAAAAAGGATTATACCAAGAAGCAAATGGCGTGTCAATTTTAACTTATTCCATCTTAATGCGACAAATATAAGACGCCCCGGCCCCGTTTTGGTTCCCCGCAGGCCAAGCCGCGCAAAACAAAAAGCACCCCGACAGGGGGTGCTTTTTCTTGCTTGTTTTTCCCTCAGATACGGCCGAGGGCGCGCAGGAACTGGGGCAGGGTCTCTTCAAAATCCACTCCGCAGCGCAGATCCGCCCCCTCCATTGCCACAGTTTTCTCAAGGCTGGCCACGGTGAAATCCACGGCGATCGCGGCGGCCTGGGCAAGGCTCTTATCGTTGAGCAGGGCGCCCACCAGTGCGCTGGCATACACATCGCCGGTGCCGTGATAGTAGCCGGGGATCTTGTCGCGGAAGTAGTAGGCGATCTCGCCGGTAGTGGTGTCAAGGCTTGCCGCGCCCAGCTCTCCCTCACGGAAGCTGACGCCGGTAAGCACCACCTTCGCCGGGCCGAGGGCAGCAAGGCGAGCCATAAGCCCCTCGATATACTCTTTGTCGTATCCCTCAAGACAGACCTCTTCACCCAGCATGAATGCCGCCTCGGTCAGATTGGGGACGATAACATCAGCCCTGGCACATAGCTTCGCCATGCCCTTGCCGAAGGCATCGTCAAAGGCGGGGTAATACTTTCCGCCGTCAGCCATGGCGGGGTCGGCCACTATAAGGGCGCCCCTGGCTTTGTAATAGTCAAACATCTCCCCAACAAGGCGAAGCTGTTCAAAGCTGCCCAGATACCCGGAGTAGAGAGCGGCCATTTCAAAGCCGGTTTTCTTCCAGTGGTCGAAAATGGGCTGAATATCCTCCGTCAGGTCGCGGAAGGTGTAGCCCGAGAAGCCGGCTGTATGGGTGGACAGCACCGCGGTGGGGAGAATGGCGGTCTCAAGACCGGCAGCGGAGAGTATGGGCAATGCAACGGTCAGCGAGCAGCGGCCGATACAGGAAATGTCCTGAATGGTGAGTATACGTTTTTGCATGGTAATATGTTCCTTTCAAATCCGGACGGAACCGGAAGATTTCACTTTCTTCTATGGGTAAGGAGGCGGCCGCAGACAACGCCGCATACGGCACCGATTATGTGGGTAATTTGGCTGATGTCATCGGCAAAGAACAAACCGTAAAGCTCCGACCCGATGTACATGACGCCCACAAGGATCAGGGTGAGAGGTATCTCCCCGTCAGAGGCGCCGGACACGGCAGACAGGAAAATGAGCATATACACGATGCCGCTGGCACCGAGAAGCGCCGTATTCGGGGAAAGGAGTATATGCGCAATGCCGCTGACAAGCGCGGTCACCGCAAAGGCCAGCAGGAGCCGCCAGCTGCCCAGCCGCTTTTCACAGGCAGGTCCAATGACCAGCAGCAGGCTGAGGTTGCCTATGAGATGGGTAAGTCCCGAGTGGCCCAGCACATGACCGAAAAGGCGCACATAGAACAGCGGATCAAGCAGTGATGAGCGGTACACGGAGAAAACCTTAACCGTGCTGGCGCCGCCGGTAAATCCATCCAGCAGCAGCGCAAGCAGGCACAGGCCCGCAAACAGCAGAACGGCAGGGGAATCAAAACTGATAACGAGTTTTCTCTTCTTCACTTCGGTGCCTCCCTAATGTTTGGTTCTGTGTCGAATACGTACATAATTGCAGACAAACCGCAGATTATCCGCGATTATTTTTCATTATATCATGTATTTTTCGCCCCGTCATGGTACAATATGAACAAATCCGAGAATTATATACAAAGGAGCATGTACAGATGAAGGAATTGACTATGTTTTACTTCCCCGAGTGCCCATATTGCAGGCAGGCTCTTGGGTGGCATGAGGAGATTTTTGCCCGGCACCCCGAATATAAAGAGGTGCCGCTGCGCCTTGTGGACGAGCATGTGGAGACCGCCCTCGCCGACAGCTACGACTACTGGTATGTGCCCACATATTTCATCGGCACAGAAAAGCTGTGCGAAGGGGTGAAGAAGAAAGAGCTGATTGAGGCTGCGTTCCGCCGGGCCTACGAAGGGACCGATGAGCAGGATGCGCCCGCAAAGAAAACGGGCATCCGGCAATCAATTGCAATATTGTTCAGTCGGCTGTATAATAAAGGCAAATAACCCGCACAGCGTTTTTAGCTGTATGCGGCATTAATAAGGAGGCGCAACAATGACTGTAAAAGAAATGTATCAGATAGTGCTCGACCTGGTGGGTCTTGAGGCAATGCCCGAGGACTCCGGCATTATTTACGACAACGGCAAAGAGGTCAAGCGGATCCTGGCCGGTATCGACATGGACGCCACCATGCTCCTGCTGGCAAAGCAGCTGGGCTTTGACTGCGTGGCAAAGCATCACCCCTCCGGCATCCAGAACCCCAACACCGGAGACCTTGTGGGCCGCGACCATCTGAAGAAGCTGCTTGAGTGCGGTGTGCCGATCAACGAGGCACAGAAACTGGCATACGCCGGCGTTCAGAAGCGGAAGCAGGGTATGCACAGCCGCAACAAGACCCTTATCGCTGACACCGCAAAGCTGCTGGACATCAGCGATGTGGCCTTCCACACCCCGGCCGATATGCTGGCCGAGCGCACCGTGCAGGACAAGATGAACGCCCTGATGGAGCGCAATCCCCGCTGCACCGTGGGCGATGTGATCGACGAGCTTATGACCATCCGCGAGTATCAGGACGCCCAGGAAGGACAGCAGCCCGAGGTTTGGGTGGGCAGCAAAGACAGCTTCGCAGGCAGGATATATGTGGAGATGTACGGCGTTAACGCCCCCTCCGTGGATGAGTACATAGCCTGTGCCAACGCCGGCGTAGGCACCTTCGTCGGCATGCACGCCACACCCGAGGTTATTGAGGCGCTCAGAAAGCAGAACAAGGCCAACCTCGTCATCGCCGGACACATGGCCAGCGATTCTCTGGGCTTTAACCAGATCCTCGACGCGTGGGAGGCAAAGGGCATCGAGATCGTCCGCATCAGCGGCATCGTGTGATATGTCAAAGGCAAAAGAGGCACCCCGGTGGGGTGCTTCTTTTTTTCACTTATCCTGTGCTTTAAGTCCGTCCAGCAGGCGGGAGAGTGCGGCCCGCTCCCCGGGAGACATGCGGACATATGCGGAAATTACACGCCGATCATTATCGTCAAGATCATACTTGCGGCTCAGCCGCTCCAGCAGGGCGGCGTCACTGTCCAAAAACATGTCACCCTCCCCCTCAAGAAGCCAGCGGCGGCTGACAGAGAAAATCTCGCACAAATGATCCACGAACAGGTCCCGCACAGCCGCGCGGCAAAGCTCAACATTGGCCACCACGCCTCGGCTGACGCCCAGCTTCTCGCCGAACTGCGCCTGTGTCATGCCCAGGGCAAGGCGCACCTGTTTGATTCTTTCACTTATCTGCGCATTGAACTGTCTGTGCATTGCTCTGCCCCCTCTGCCGCATGCGGCGCGTAATGTGTTTACAGCACATAATATACCGCACAATCAGGGCGATGTCAAAGGGATGCGATGCTCACGGCACTTCACGCCACGGAATATTTATTCCTGTATTCGTCGCGGCGGCGCTCAAAGTCCGGATTGCCGGCCTTCAATGCGCGCACAGATTCATGCAGATTAAGGCTGCCCGTGGACATATCGATGATGCAGGCGGCGATGTTGGAGCAGTGGTCGGCGCTGCGCTCCATATCGGTGAGCACATCCGTCCACACGAAACCGGCAACTATGCTGCATTCACCCTGCTGCAGGCGGGTGATGTGTGCGCTGCGCAGCCGGTCGCGCAGCTCGTCAATGACCTCTTCCAGCGGCTCCACAAGAGACGCGGTGCCGTAATCATCGTCAATATAGGCATGCAGGGACAGTTCCGCGATCTCATTTACCGCCGCAGACAGAACGCGCAGCTCCGCAAGTGCCGAGGGTGTGAATCCCAGATTCTTGTCGCGCAGCTCCTGCGCCGATTGCAGAAGTCCCGCGCCGTGGTCGGCAATGCGTTCAAAATCACCGATCATGCGCAGCAGCTTTGCCGCCAGCGCACTGTCCGAGGCGCTGATATTCTGTGTGCTGAGCTTAACAAGATAGGTGCCGAGAACATCCTCAAGGTGGTCGGTATGGTCTTCATCCGCCAGAACCTGGGCGGCGATGTCCTCGTCATACTCCGTAAGGCAGGCGATACCACCCCGCAGTGCCCGGATGGCGCAGTCTGCCATTTCATTGGATAGGATGCGGCTGCGCTCCAGCGCCAATGACGGGGTCTGGAAAAGGCGCTCATCCAGCTCGGTCTCATATTCCGGTTTATCGTCATCGGGGACCAGCGCGCACACCAGTTTTTCAAGCAGTTGGGTGGCCGGCAGAAGCACTGCGGTGCAGAAAACATTGAACAGTGTGTGGCAGATTGCGATGCCGAAGGCTGTGGCGCTCTCATCCAAAATGGTGAGGGCGAACAAATTTTTTACAGCGGCAAACACAATAAGCCCCAGTGCCGAGCCGATTATGTTAAAGCCCAGATGCACCATGGCGGCACGGCGGGCGTTTTTATTTGCGCCGATGGATGAGAGCATCGCCGTGACGCAGGTGCCGATATTCTGCCCCATGATGATGGGTATTGCCGCCCCGTAGCTCACCGCGCCGGTGGATGCCAGCGCCTGCAGAATACCCACGGATGCGGAGGATGACTGTATCACCGCAGTGAGGATCGCACCCGTCAGCACGCCAAGCACGGGATTTGTAAACATTACAAACATCTGCCTGAATACCGGCACATCCTTCAACCCCGAAACCGCGTCGGACATTATGTCCATGCCGAACATCAGCGTGGCGAAGCCCAGAAGGATCGCACCGGTGTCCCTTTTCTTCGCGCTTTTTGTGAACATATACAGCGCGATGCCCGCCAGTGCAAGAATGGGTGTGAAGGATGTGGGTTTAAAGAGGCGGACGATAACATTGCTGCTTTCAATGCCGCTCAGACTGAGTATCCACGAGGTGACGGTGGTGCCCACATTGGCACCCATTATGACATTGACCGCCTGGCGGAGGGTCATAAGGCCGGAGTTTACGAAGCCGACGACCATAACCGTGGTGGCGGATGAGCTTTGGATAACGGCGGTAACTGCAAGGCCGGTGACAAAGCCCGCCAGCTTTCCGGAGGTCAATCTTCCCAGCAGGGTTTTCAGGCTGTTGCCCGCACGGCGCTCCAGCGCTTCTCCCATTATGTTCATGCCGAAAAGGAACAGGCACAGTCCCCCAAGCATGGTGAGGATATCGAATATATCCATACTTTTCTCCTTTCACATTCTTCTGTAGATTTTACGCATTCCGATTCCTTAACAGTATATGCAGATAATGTCAAATCTTCCATCGCAGACAGGTAAAGCCCTTGTAAAATCGCAGACACGAAGCGGCAAAGGGAAAAAAGGACATATTTTCGGTAAAATCACTTCATTTCGGCAGTTTGCAAAAAATTCACTATTGACTTGCAGCAGAAAGTATATTATAGTTTTTCTATCCCGAAAGGGGAAATTAAATAGGTTATGATAGAGGCGCAGTCAACATCAGTAGCCCGGCATTTATGTGACGGGTATCACGCGGGGCGAAAGGGGCGACTGCCGAAGCGTTGCGGCATATCCGGGCCGTGATGGCTGGGGCGGCGGAGAATATCCGACGCACTGTCACGGAAGTGGAGTGCTGTCTTGTACCAACGGGTCACAACTGTGGCCGGGCAGCCGCCGGGTTCGTATCCAGCGGCTTTTGTATTTTCGTCATGCACACCACCATGTGTGTCATGGCGATTTTTATTGGAGGTCATTTTTATGGCAGGTACTTTCTGGGCATTGGTCCCGCCCCTCGTGGCGATCGCGCTGGCGCTGATCACCAAAGAGGTTTACAGCTCACTGTTCGTGGGCATCGTTCTCGGCGGTCTGTTTGCTGCCAACTTTAACATTGTGGGCGCCATCGACACCATCATTAACGACGGTCTCGTTTCCGCAATTTCCGGCACGGCAGGCATATTCCTGTTCCTGGTCATTCTGGGCATCATGGTCGTGCTTATCAACAAAGCCGGCGGCTCCGCTGCTTTCGGCCGCTGGGCAGAAAAGAACGTCAAGAGCCGCGTTGGTGCTCAGCTGTGCACCTTCCTTCTGGGCGTGCTGATCTTTGTTGACGACTACTTCAACTGCCTGACCGTGGGTAGCGTCATGCTCCCCGTCAGTGACGGGCACCGCATCTCAAGGGCGAAGCTGGCATACATAATCGATGCCACCGCAGCCCCGATCTGCATGATCGCGCCCGTGTCCTCCTGGGCCGCTGCCGTTACCGGCGTTATCGAGGGTGACAACGGCATCGCCCTGTTCGTGAAGGCTATCCCCTGGAACTTCTACTCCCTGCTGACTCTGGTGTTCATCGTGGGTCTTACTCTTATGAAGTTTGATTACGGCCCGATGCGCACCCATGAGAAGAACGCCCTTGAAAACGGCGACCTTTACACCTCCGGTGACCGCGTTGACAAGTCTTCCGACGCCCCCGTTGGCAATGAGCGCGGCCGTGTGCTGGATCTGGTCCTGCCCGTTGTCGTACTGATCGTTGCCTGCGTGCTCGCCCTGGTTTATGTGGGCGGCCTGTGGGATGCAAGCGGCGACTACTACATGGACTTCATCGGCTCCTTCGGCAACACCGATGCCACTGTGGCTCTTCCCTGGGGCTCTCTGCTGGCTCTGGTTTTCACCGTTATCTACTTCTGCGCCCGTAAGCTCATCAGCTTCAAGGCATCTATGGAAAGCATTCCCCAGGGCTTCAACAACATGGTGCCCGCCATCATCATCCTCACCTTTGCAACCGCGCTGAAGAACATCACCGGCCTGCTCGGTGCCAGCGACTATGTCGCCGCCATCGTTGACGGCGCAAGCGGCGGCCTGTTCAATATGCTGCCCGCTATCATCTTCATCGTGGCCTGCGTGCTCAGCTTCTCCACCGGCACATCCTGGGGCACCTTCGGCATTCTCATCCCCATCGTCACCAATGTGTTCTCCCCCGACTCCACCCTGCTTGTTATCGGCGTATCCGCCTGCCTTGCCGGTGCGGTCTTTGGCGACCACTGCTCCCCCATTTCCGACACCACCATCATGGCCTCCGCCGGCGCTCAGTGCAACCACGTCAACCACGTGTCCACACAGCTGCCCTACACCCTCACGGTGGGTGCTATCTGCTTCGTGAATTACATTCTGGCCGGCCTGGTGCAGAACGCGGTCGTCTGTCTGGCTGTCGGCATTGCCCTCACCATCGGCACCCTGTTTGTCATCCGCAAGCTCACCGCAGGCAAGGACGCTTCCGCCGCCTGAGTGTGAACGCACACAAATCCAATACACAACAAAAGCGCCCTCCGTATGGAGGGCGCTTCCTGTTTATTCCGTTCTGCCGTACAATAAAGCCCCTCTTTTGCTAAAGAGGGGCGTTGCCTTAATTATTCTCCGTTTCTCTCGGGCATGAATCTCTCAAACCACACAAGGCGCCTTTTCATAAAGCGCTGAAGCTGCTTTTTGTGCCGACAGAGCTTTTCTGCACAGTTTGAGCAGTCCAGGCATTGATTCTCCCTTGTACTGAAGCGCTCGGGGTGGCGCCAATGGGTAATCTCCCATCTGACAAGCAGGCCCAGCGCAAGAGCCAGCAGACTCCAGGTATATACACCGCGGGTGAACAGTAGCGGCGTAAACATCATTGCGTAGTCCCAGTTGTAGATGCGGCAGGTGACGCAGCAGCGGTTTTTCATCATCCAGGTCTGGAACGGGCAGAAAAACAGGATGCATATTACATCACACACGGAGTAAGCAAGACTGATAAGCACCAGAATGCCGTCATCTATAATGCCGAACCGGCGCAGCGCGCCGATGGCGCCATTGAGAAGAATCCATG
This sequence comes from Oscillospiraceae bacterium, assembly GCA_045605145.1. Taxonomy (GTDB): domain Bacteria; phylum Bacillota; class Clostridia; order Oscillospirales; family Oscillospiraceae; genus CAMNAO01. The sequence goes on from JAZUPH010000072.1 coordinate 36,696, forward strand.
AACCAAGCACGAGCAGAGTCCCGCCGGGGCGCATATCCGGCCGGGCGGAGACTGTCTGTCCGTTTTGGCGCGCCTTAAAGTTTTGCTTAAACTGCTTCTGGCAGCCCATACTCTCCATTTTTGACGGAAAGAAGCGCAGCGCCATCTCAACGGTGAACGCTATCCACACCACCCAAATCACGACAGCATAGCGGCCGGGATTGTGTATATCGAAGGCCGCACCGTTTGCCCGGCGCAGGATGTACACCACCGTCGCCCAGATCAGCAGGGCAGAGCGGAACAGCAGCTTGTAGTAGTGCAGCAGGGAGATGGGCGAGAGCTTACTGAACCATGTGTTCTCTTTCTTAGCTCCGCTCATTTAACTTCCACCCCGTCGCGTACAATTTTGCGGATGTGCTTTTCCACCTTGCTTCGGGGTGACATGATCTCATGCCCACAGCCGGTGCAGACCATTTTGAAATCCGCGCCAATGCGGGTCACGCGCCAATCCTTCGTTCCGCAGGGGTGTGGCTTTTTCATTGTAAGAATGTCTCCGATGCGGATATCCATCACTTTCCCCCTTTGATCTTGTCCCAGTAGGCTTTTGCGGCCTGCTCATTCTTGTTGTCGCCGTACTCATAGTAGCGCGCGTCCTTCAACGAATCGGGCAGATACTGCTGCTGTACCCAGTGGTTGGGGAAGGAATGGGGATAGAGATAATTTTGCCCCGTCTCCTGCCCCGCAGAATCCGCGTGCACATTCTGCAGCTGGCGCGGCACATCGCCGCCCAGACCCCGCCGCACATCGGCAAAGGCCGCGTCGATAGCCTCAACCACCGAATTTGACTTGGGCGCCGTGGCCAAAAGTATGCAGGCCTGCGCCAGAGGCAGCCGCGCCTCCGGCAGACCCAGCTGCATCGCGGCATCCACACAGGATTTGACGACGGTCACCGCCTGGGGATAGGCCATGCCGATATCCTCACTGGCGGAACACATTATCCTGCGGCAAACGCCGATAAGGTCGCCCGCCTCAAGGGCGCGGGCAAGGTAGTGGAGCGCTGCGTCCGGATCGGAGCCGCGCAGGGACTTCATAAGGGCTGAAACCGCGTCAAAATGGGCGTCCCCGTCCCGGTCGTAGTGCAGGGCACTTTTCGCCGTGGCAGTCTTTGCGTCGGCAAGGGACACGAAGGCAAGCCCGCCCTTCACCGGGGCGGAAATCATCAGCAGCTCCACCGCGTTGAGCGCCTTGCGCACATCGCCGTTACAGCTGCGGGCGATGTGTTCGCGCACGCCCTTTTCCGGCGCGGCCTTGACATTAAGCCGCTCTTCCATGGCTTTGAAGGCCCGTTCCACCGCGGGTAATATATCCTCGGCAGTGATCTGCTTAAACTCAAACACAGAGCAGCGGCTGAGCACCGCGTTGTAGATGTAGAAGAACGGATTCTCCGTTGTGGACGCGATGAGGGTTATCTTCCCCGTCTCTATAAACTCCAGAAGAGACTGCTGCTGGCGCTTATTGAAATACTGTATCTCATCCAGATACAGCAAAATCCCGTTGGGCGCCATGAGGGTGCCCACATCGGCCATGACCTCTTTAAGGTCGGAAAGGCTCGCGGTGGTTGCGTTGAGACGGTGGAGAGTTTTGTTGGTCTTTTTTGCAATGATATTGGCCACGGTGGTCTTACCGGTACCGGATGGGCCATAGAATATCATGTTGGGAATGTTCCCGCCCTCGATAATGCGGCGCAGAAGCCCCTCTTCTCCCAGAATATGCTGCTGACCCACAACCTCTTCAAGGCTCTGAGGCCTTATCTCATCTGCAAGCGGCCTGTTCATGTTTCTCCCCCCGTCTGTGCGCGGTTTTAACTGTACTGCGTCAATTATAGTACCTTTTGAAGCAAATAGCAACAAGAAGGCCGACAGGCGGCTGTAAACAAATTTGAAATTTCACGCCGGGCGGCTTGACTTAAGGCACAAAACTGATACTATCGTGGTATAAGCTAAGCCACGGGAGATGTACAATGGATAAACAGACCGCAAAACTTATTGTGGACGCGCTGGCGGCGGAGTATCCCGACCCCATGTGCAGCCTTGAATATAAAAAAGACTATGAACTGCTGTTCGCCGTGCGCCTTGCCGCACAGTGTACCGACGAGCGGGTGAACAAGATAAGCCCCGCACTGTATGCGGCCTTCCCCACCCTGGAAGCATTCGCCGCCGCCTCACCTGAGGATGTTGAGCCTTATGTACATTCCTGCGGCTTTTTCCGTGCAAAGGCGCGGGACATAGTCGCTGCGGCAAGAATGCTCATCGATGAATACGGCGGCAAGGTTCCGGGTACGATGGAAGAGCTGCTGCGCCTGCCCGGTGTGGGGCGCAAAACAGCAAATCTCATCCTGGGCGATATTTACCGCGCCCCCGGCAGTGTGGTGGTAGACACCCACTGCATAAGGATAACCAATCTTCTGGGCATGGGCAGCAGCAAGGATCCCGCAAAACTGGAGACTCAGCTGCGCGCCATTCTCCCCGCCGAGGAGAGCAGCGACTTCTGTCACAGGCTGGTGCTGCACGGCAGGGCGGTGTGCGTTGCCCGCAGACCCAACTGCGCCGCCTGCTGTCTGAAAGAATACTGCGCCCATGCAAAGGGCGGGCAGTGACCGCGCGGCAATGCCGCAAACACGAAAAAGGAGCGAAAATGAAACTTAAGCTCGACAACAGCAAAAAATACGCCCTCGCTCTTGAGGGCGGCGGCGCGAAAGGTGCCTACCACATCGGCGCGTGGAAAGCCATGCGCGAGGCGGGCATTAAATTCAGTGCCGTCTCCGGCACATCAGTAGGTGCGCTCAACGGTGCCATGGTGGCCATGGATGAGTTCGACCTTGCCGAAGAGATATGGAGCAACATCCGCTATTCGCAGGTCATCAATGTGGATGACGACGTCATGCACAAGCTGGTTATGCGGGATGTTAAAAACATCGACCTTAAATCCACCGCCGAGACAATTCGCGAGGTGGTGGGCGGCGGTGGCTTTGATATAAGCCCGCTGCACAATCTCCTCAGGGAAATGGCTGACGAGGACAAGATCCGCAATTCGGACATTGAATTTTTTATCGACACCTACTCTCTGTCCGACCGCAAGGCTCTTGAGCTGAGGGCAAAGGATCTTGAGGACGGCACCATTGCCGATATGCTGCTGGCAAGCTCTTACCTGCCGGTGTTTCGCAGTGAGCTTTTGGGCGGCAAGCGCTATTTTGACGGTGCGCTGACCGAGATGCTGCCGATAAATGTGCTGGTGCAAAATGGCTACACCGACATTATCGCTGTCCGCCTTTACAGAATACCCCTGCCTAAAAAGGGCCGCCTGCCCGATGGTGTGACCCAGCACACCATTGTTCCCTCCGGCGATATAGGCAGTGTGCTGGAGTTTGACGCCCAGCGTGCAAAAGCCAGCATGACCATGGGCTACTACGACGCGATGCGCCTGCTCTATGGCCTTGCGGGCCGGCAGTGGTACATTGACGACGAGCTGAGCGAGGAAGAGGCGTACAGCCGCCTTTCCGCCATCGTTATGCGGGAGCTGAAGCGCGCCGGCCGCAGTGTCACTCTCAGGGAGCTGCACGAGAGGGAGTTCCTCCGCCTCGCCCTGCGGCTTGACGCCGTCAAAGGCAGCTACAACGATCTGCTCATCGCCCTTTTGGAGGC
>JAZUPH010000073.1:0-66296 GCA_045605145.1 Oscillospiraceae bacterium
GGCGAGGACGACGTTTACAACCAGGCAGATGCCGCCGGCTTCATCACCCTGTACGGCCTGCCCATCAAGGTTCAGTCCATCATAGACCAGAAGAACGGCAAATAAACTCTATCCGAAAGGATACTCACCATGCAGAAGCTATGGGCCGGCAGAGCCGGCAAAGAAACCGACAAAATTGCCGACAATTTCAACTCCTCCATAATGACCGACCAGCGGATGTACCGGCAGGACATCACAGGCTCAATGGCTCACGCGGCAATGCTTGCAGCCAGAGGCATCCTGACGCAGGATGACGCTGATAAGATCATCGACGCGCTGGGGCTTATACTTGAGGATATTGAATCGGGCAAACTTGCCATAGACCCCGGTGCCGAGGATATACATATGTTCGTTGAACAGATCCTCACCCAGCGCATCGGCGACACGGGTAAGCGGCTGCACACGGCGCGCAGCCGAAACGATCAGGTGGCAGTGGATTTCAGAATGTATCTGAGGGACACAGCGGCTCAGATCAAAGAGAAATTAAAAACACTTCTGGGCGTCATCGCCGAAAAAGCAGAAGAGAATGTGGACACCATCATGCCGGGCTATACGCACCTGCAGAGGGCGCAGCCGATTCGCTTTGCCCATCAGCTTTTGGCCTATGCAATGATGTTCTCACGGGACATCACCCGTCTTGATCATGCGGTATGCAGGATGAATGAGTCGCCACTGGGCGCCTGCGCCCTGGCGGGCACCACTTATCCCACCGACCGAAAAATGACTGCCGCGACACTGGGCTTTGACCGCCCCTCACGCAACAGTATAGACGCTGTCTCTGACCGGGACTTCTGCGTTGAGCTGCTGTCGGCACTGTCGATAATAATGATGCATCTGTCCCGCTTCAGCGAGGAGATCATCCTGTGGTCAAGCTGGGAGTTCCGCTTTATTGAGCTGGACGATGCCTACACCACCGGCTCGAGCATCATGCCCCAGAAGAAAAACTCCGACATGGCCGAGCTTGTGCGCGGCAAAACCGGCAGAGTGTACGGCGACCTGATGGGTACGCTGACAATGCTCAAAGGTCTGCCCCTTGCGTACAATAAGGATATGCAGGAGGATAAGGACAGCATCTTCGATGCCCTTGACACCGTTATCATGTGCCTTGATGTGTTCACCCCCATGCTGGACACCATGAAGGTCAACAAGGATAAAATGTACCGCGCAGCGCAGGAGGGCTTTATAAACGCCACTGACCTCGCCGACTACCTGACGCGTAAGGGAATGCCCTTCCGCACGGCTTATAAGCTGGTGGGTGAGCTGGTGGCCTACTGCATCCGATGCGGGCAGGTGCTCGAAGGCCTGCCGATGGAGCATTATAAACAGCTCTCTGAGTTGTTTGAAGATGACCTCTATGACGCGATTAGCCTTGAGACCTGCGTTGAAACCCGAACAAGCGAGGGCGGCACCGGAAAAGCCTCCGTCCTTGAACAGATCAGCTACATAAAATCCCTGATAAACTAACTTTTGACATTATTAAAATAATCTATATAATTAAGGAGATTTACAAAATGAAAAAGATATTCAAAGCTCTCAGCCTCGTACTGGCCCTGGTTCTCGTTTGCGCAGCATTCACCGGCTGCAGCGGCGCAAAGACTCTTAAAGACATCCAGAATGCAGGTAAGATCACCGTCGCCACCAGCCCCGACTTCCCTCCCTTTGAGTCCCTTGAGAATGGCGAGATCGTCGGCATCGAAGTTGAGATCATGGAACTGATCGCAGCTGAGCTGGGCGTTGAGATCGTTTTTGAAGAGATGGACTTTGACTCTGTCCTCCCCGGTGTTCAGGCCGGCAAGTTTGACTGCGGCATGAGCGGCATCAGCATCACCGAGGAAAGACAGAAGAACGCTGACTTCACCGATCCCTATTTCCTGGCTGCTCAGGCAATCGTTGTTCTGGCAGATTCCGACATCAGCAGCAAGGACGACCTTGATGGCTTGAAGATCTCCGTCCAGACCGGCACCACCGCAGAAGAGTTCTGTATGGCCAACGGCTATGAGGTTCTGGCATATCAGGCAAACAACGACGCCTGCTCCGCTCTGACCAGCGGCAAGGTCGACGCCTGGGTCGTTGACAACGAAGTTGCTCTGGCATTCGCCGCCGACTACGAGGGTGAGCTTATCGTCCTCGATGACAAGATGACCACCGAGCCCTATGGCTTCGCCTTCATGAAGGGCAGCGACGATCTGGTCGAGGCTTTCAACGAGATCATTGCCGAGCTCATTGAAAACGGCACTATTGAGGCCATCTTCGACAAGTACGGCGTTACCTATGTTGCCCCCTGAAGCAGATAATTAACTAAAACCCGAAAGGACAGATTCCCATGCACAACATCATTCAGGCGCTTATAGACTGGAAAGACAAGCTCTACGAAACCTTCATAGAGACAGGAAACTACAAAATGCTTATTGAAGGTTTCGGCAATACTATAATCATTTCCGTCGCGGCGCTGATGATCGGTGTTGTGCTGGGTGTGGCTGTTTCCGTTGTCAAGTTCCTTGCCGAGGAGAAAAAGTTCCTCAGACCCCTTGCCAAGCTGTGTGACATCTATGTCACCGCGGTGCGCGGTATCCCCGTGGTCGTGCTGCTGCTGATATTCTACTTCGTTATCATGCGTTCGGCCGACGGACTTATCACCGGCATCGTCACCTTCGGCATCAACTCCGGCGCCTATATGGCCGAGATCGTGCGAAGCGGCATTGCCGCCGTTGACCGGGGCCAGACCGAGGCGGCACGCAGCCTGGGCTTCAACCGGCTGCAGGCGATGCGCTACATCGTACTGCCCCAGGCTATCAAGAACATTCTCCCCGCCATCGGCAACGAAATGATCGCACTGTTAAAGGAGACCGCCGTTGCAGGATATGTCGCCGTGCAGGATCTTACCCGTTCGGCAAACCTTATCCGCAACATTACATACGATGCATTTAACCCCCTCATGGTCACCGCCATCGTATATCTGACGCTGGTGGTTATTCTGACCAAGCTGCTGGGCAGCCTTGAAAAGCGGCTGCGCAGGAGCGAGGCGCATTAATTACGATTAGGAGGGCTGTTAGAATGCAAATCAGCAAGCTCAAGGGGCGTGACCTGCTGACCCTGCTGGACTTTACCCCGGATGAGATCAATTATCTTATCGACCTGGCCGCCCAGCTCAAGGCACAGAAAAAGTCCGGCATCCCCCACACAGTGTTTCAGGGCAAGAACATTGCTCTGATATTCGAAAAAACTTCAACACGCACCCGTTGCTCTTTTGAGGTTGCCGCACACGACCTGGGCATGCAGACCACCTATCTCGATCCCTCCGGCTCGCAGATTGGCAAAAAGGAGAGCATTGCCGACACCGCACGGGTTCTCAGCCGCATCTATGACGGCATTGAGTACCGCGGCTTCGGGCAGGAGATCGTTGAGGAGCTGGCAAAGTGTTCATCCGTCCCCGTATGGAACGGGCTGACCAACGAATATCACCCCACACAGATCCTCGCCGATATGCTGACGATTAAAGAGCATTTCGGCGCTCTGAAAGGCCGCAAGCTGGTTTATCTGGGTGACGCCCGCTATAACATGGGCAATTCTCTCATGGTAGGCTGCGCAAAGCTGGGCATGAATTTCGTGGCTGCGGCCCCGAAGGATTACTTCCCCGACGAGGCGCTCATCAAACAGTGTCAGGCCGTCGCAGCCCAGACCGGCGCGACCCTGTCGTTTATTGAGGATCCCTTCGCCGCCGTGAAGGGCGCAGATGTCCTGTACACCGATGTTTGGGTGTCCATGGGCGAGCCGATGGAGGTTTGGGCGGAGCGCATTGAGAAGCTCTCCCCCTACTGTGTGACGGAAGAACTGATGGCTGCCGCCGGAGAAAACGCCGTATTCATGCACTGCCTGCCCGCTTTCCACGACATGAACACAAGCATCGGCAAACAGATGGGTGAGAAGTTCGGCCGTGAATATATGGAGGTCAGCAACGCCGTGTTCGAAGGTCCCCAGTCCATCGTGTTTGACGAGGCTGAGAACCGTATGCACACCATAAAGGCCGTCATGGCTGCAACACTGTAAAATTTTATAAAATATACTAAAGCGCCTGAGACACAAAAGTCTCAGGCGCCTGGTTTATTCATTTACAGGTGCTTAGTGAAGCAGATTATCCTGTTTGCCTCCTCAAAGCCCAGTTTCAGATGGAAGGCAAGGCTTGCGTCGTTGCTCATTTCACAATCGCTGGCAAACTCGCTGCAGCCCATTTCCCTGCCCCACTGCTCACAGGCGGAGACAAGGCAGCGGGCGTTGCCCCTGTGTCTATACGGCGCATCAACATATATTCCCTCAAGGTACGCAACGGGGCAGGTGTCAGTGCCCTCAACATAGTCGCGGCGCAGGGCACATTGGGCAAAGCCCACAGCATCACTGCCGTCCATGAGAAGAAACACGGCACTGTCCGTGCGCATGACGGTGGTTTCAAAGTCCGCGGTCAGTTCCGCCACTGTGTGATCCGGCCACAGCTTTAATGCAAGCCGGGCAACATCGGGTGCATCATCAAACACAGCTCGTTTAATCATCGGGACACCTCTTAACAAGCAGCAGTATAGCCTTATTGCCCGGAATGCATAATGGCTTTTAAGGCAGCAAATGCGAACACTTTCATCCGTATGTAATAACTAAACAGAAACCCGGCGCAGCGGGTTCAGCTTGAAAAGAAAAGTCGGAGCAAGCGATAAAAAACTTGCTCCGACATGGAGCTGGTAAGGTGACTCGAACACCCGACCTGCTGATTACGAATCAGCTGCTCTACCGGCTGAGCTATACCAGCAACTATTTTTGCGCAGCACAATGCGCCGCACAGTGCTATGTAATATACCACAAATCGCGGCACGCGTCAACCGGAAAATTCCAGCGCCGGGCAGCAGATGATTACACTTTGTATTATTGCGATTTGACTTGCAGGAAAATTGCAGATTTTGGAGGTCGAATTTGTTCGGGAATTTTTGCGACTTGTAAAATAGTTGGCAGATTGGCACAATACGGGGAGATTTGGTAATAATCCCACACATATTGCAGGGCAAAAATAACTGTTTTGCAGTTGACGTAAATTATCGGTTTTTATCCCTCTACAAATAGTTATTCACAATTTCCACAGGCTTATCCACAGGCTTTACCCCCTGTTTGCCGTGTTTTTCCAACAAATCAGCCATATTTCGCAGGGGCGGCAGGGTCTGCAACAGTCCCGGGCATGAGGATGCGGCAATTTACATAATGCGAAAAATTGCGCCCAGTCCGCAAAAAAATTGCAAGGAAAAACACCCGCCTTGCGGCGGGTGCAAAATCAGCGCGCTGTGTTGAGTTTTCCCAGGTCAAGAGTGGCATATGCGTTAAGGGAGCTGTCGCCCCTGACGCCCGCCAGATACTCATAATAGCCCTGACAGCCGATCATAGCGGCGTTATCGCCGCACAGTTTCAAGGGCGGCACAAACAGCTTCACACCGGCCTTGTCAGCCGCTTTGGTAAAGTCTGCTCTTATGCGCGAGTTGGCGGCCACACCGCCCGCCACCACAATTTTGTCGTAACCCAGCTCTTCAAGCGCGGCCATGGTTGGCGGAACGAGAGAATCGCTGACAGCGGCAGCGAAGGATGCTGCCAGACCGCTCCTGTCGATCTCCAGCCCTTTCTGCTGGGCATTGTGGACGATATTTATGACGGCGGTTTTAAGGCCGGAAAAGCTGGTATCATACTTGCTGCCGGTGACATGGGCACGGGGCAGAGTGTAGGCCTTGTCGTCACCGCCCTGAGCCAGCTTGTCCATCGGGCCGCCGCCGGGATACGGCAGACCCAGTACACGGGCACATTTGTCGAAACATTCGCCCGCAGCATCGTCACGGGTGGTGCCGATAATGCTCATGTCGGTGTAGCCGCGCACGTCAACGATGATACTGTGGCCGCCAGAGATGACAAGGGCGAGGAAAGGAGGCTCAAGCTCTGGGTAGGCGATATAATTGGCGGCAATATGGCCGCGGATGTGATGCACCGGGATCAGCGGCACACCCAGTGACATTGCGGCGCCTTTGGCGAAGTTCACGCCCACCAGCACAGCGCCGATGAGTCCGGGCGCGTATGTCACAGCAACGGCGTCTATGTCCTTTTTGGTGATGCCGGCATTCTTCACCGCCTCACCGGCAAGGCGGCTGATGGCAGTGATATGATTGCGGGAGGCAATCTCAGGCACTACGCCGCCGTAAATGGCGTGTATATCGATTTGTGACAGGATCTCACTGGACAGGACTTTGCGGCCGTCTTCAACCACGGCAACGGCAGTCTCATCGCAGGAGCTTTCTATGGACAGAATTTTCATTTCATATCTCCGTTAACAGGGTTTTGACCATAACGATGGCATCCTCTTTTGGTTTGTCATAATATCCGCGGCGCAGGCCGACAGCCTCGAATCCGCGGGAGATGTATAGCCGCTTTGCTGCTTCATTGGACGCACGCACCTCAAGATAGACGGATTGTACCCGCCGCTTTGCAGCCTCGTTCAAAACCGAGTCCAAAAGCAGGCCGCCAATACCTCGGCCGCGGCACACCGCATCCACCGCAATATTATACAGCTCCGCTTCTTCATCGGCAAGGCGAAGCACCACAAAACCGGCAACGGCATCGCCCTGGGCCGCCACGAAAAACAGCGAATCATCGCTGAGCAATTCATATACAAAGCCGTCTCGCGGCCATGGGACGGAAAAGTTCTCCAGCTCAAGGGCCATTACGCGGTCGATATCTAACGCAAAGGCAGGTCGAATTTCAATACTCATTTTGCATCGTACCATGTAAAGCCAACTCCCGCCTCCGCCGTGAGAGGTACGGGCAGGCTGGCCGCGTTCTGCATCTCTTCGGTAAGGATGCGGGCGACAATGTCCTTTTCGTTCTCGGGGCACTCCACAATAAGTTCATCGTGCACCTGCATGATGAGCCTCGCCTGCAGGCCCTCTTTCTTCAGGCGGCCGTGTACGGCTATCATTGCCAGCTTCATAATATCGGCGGCAGTACCCTGTATGGGCGCATTTCTTGCCACGCGCTCACCAAAAGAGCGCACATTTCGGTTGGCTGACTTAAGCTCCGGCAGGCTGCGGCGGCGGCCGTAGATCGTGCTGACAAAGCCTTTCTCAGACGCGTCGCTTATAGTTTTATCCATATACTCAGCAACGCCGCTGTACCGGTCAAGGTAGCTGTCGATATATCTCTGGGCCTCACCCACCGACACTGCGATATCCTGCGACAGGGAGAATGCGGAGATGCCGTAAACAATGCCAAAGTTCACCGCCTTGGCATGGCTGCGCTGCTGAGGTGTAACATCCTCGGGTGCAATGCCAAGCACCTGGGCCGCTGTAACACGGTGGATATCCTCACCGCTCAAAAATGCGCGGCGCATCACCTCATCGCCCGACATGCAGGCAAGAAGGCGCAGCTCTATCTGGCTGTAGTCCGCGTCCACCAGCACATTGCCGGGCGCGGCGGTGAACATTTTGCGCACCTCGCCGCCCAGTGCCTTGCGGATGGGAATATTCTGCAGATTCGGCTCAGTGGAGGAAAGGCGGCCCGTAGCGGTGACGGTCATCTGGAAATTGGTCCTGATGCGGCCGTCCGGATCGCGAACTTTCAAAAGTCCTTCCACATAAGTGCTTGTCAGCTTGGTAAGCTCACGATATTCCAAAACGAGCCCCGCGATGGGGTGCTTATCCTTCAGCTTTTCCAGCACATCAACATTGGTGGAATAGCCGGTCTTTGTCTTTTTGGGAGCCGGCAACATCAGCTTTTCAAACAGCACCTCGCCCAACTGCTTGGGTGAATTGATATTAAACTGCCCGCCGGCGTAGTTGTAGATCATCTGGGCTATCTCATTGGCCTGTGCCGATAGACGGACGCCAAAATCACGCAGGGCGTCGCCGTCAACATAGAAGCCGGCGATCTCCATCTCGGCCAGCACGCGGCACAGCGGCAGCTCGACCCGGCGCAGGACATCACCCATCCCGGCCTCATCCACCTGCGAGACCAGTACGGGTGCAAGACGGTATATAGCACATGCCCGGCTGCGAAGAGGGCCGGTGAGATCAAACAGACCAAGCTGTTCATCGCCCTCATCCTCCCCAACGCCGAAACACTCATCCGCCATGGCAACGATGTCATAATCCTTTGCCATGGGATCGAGAAGATAGGCGGCAAGTGCCGTATCCATGGCCCAGTTGTCCGTATCGTAACCCGCCTCGAGAACGCGGCGGATGGTATCCTTAATATTGTGTCCGGTCTTGGAAACCTTATCGGAAAGCAGGGCGCGCAGCACCCTGTCGCCATCGGTAAGAGCCGCAAAGTCAATGGTATACACCCTGCCGTCTGCGGCGACGGCAGCAGCACTAAGATCCTCAGCCAGATCCACGGCGGCACCGTACTTTTCGCAGGCGGAAAGCATGGCATCGGCTGCGGTGCTGTCAGTAAACTCCACCCACTGAAGCTCACAGCGCGCCGTATCGGAATGAATCTTCCCCCCGGGCGCTGTAAGTTCCATGCGCTCAATATACTTTTTAAGCCCCAGCGCCATAAAAAGCTCATAAAGGCGGTCATTATCCACAGGCTTTCTCAAGGCGTCCTGAGGGCTGAACTCCATAGGCACATGGCGGTCGATCACCACCAGTTCCCGGGAAAGTGCGGCCATTTCTTTGCCGGCAGCAAGCTTTTTGCGCACGGCGTCTTTGATATCGAGAGTATCAAGCTCATTATATATCCGCTCCACCGTGCCGAAACGGCGCACAAGATCAAGGGCGGTCTTCTCCCCCACCCCGGCAACACCCGGAATGTTGTCGGAGGAGTCGCCCATGAGCGCCTTGAGCTCGATTATTCCGGCAGGTTCAAAACCGTATTCCTCACGGAATACATCAGTGTCATACATTACGGTTTCGCTCTGCCCCATGCGGGACTTGACATGGCGCACCACCGTGCCGCCGCCAATGAGCTGAAAACTGTCTTTATCGCCGGTGACAAGGACGCAATCCCAGCCGGCGGCATTGCTTTTAAGGGAAATAGTACCCATGAGGTCATCCGCCTCGTAGCCGGCAATACCGTAATGAGGGATGTTCATAGCCTCCATGATGTCTTTAAGTATGGGCATCTGGGCCGCCAGATCCTCAGGCATGCCCTTGCGCTGGGCCTTGTAACCGTCATACTTCTGCTTGCGGAAAGTAGGTGCGTGGACATCAAAGGTCACGCACAAGGCATCCGGCGTCTCATCTTGCAAAAGGCGGAAGAGAATGCCCAGAAAACCGAATATGGCGTTGGTGGGCGTGCCGTCGGGCGCATTGAGAGGGCGCACGCCGTAGTAAGCACGGTTGGCAATGCTGTTGCCGTCCAGCACCATCAGTTTCATACTTCCGCCTCCTTGGAGTTTAATCGATAAATTGTTTGTCAGCCTTCCCTTTTCCACTTGACGCCCTGGGGAGTGTCCTGCAGAACGATGCCGCGTGCTTTCAGCTCGTCGCGGATACGGTCGGCCTCTGCCCAGTTCTTGCTCTTGCGGGCAGCCTGACGGGCCTGGACAAGAGCGTCGATCTCGGCATCCTCATCATTTGCGCCGCCCTCGGCCTTGCCGCAGGGTACGCCCAAAACACCGGTCAGCTCGTCAAATATTTCAAGGCACTTTACAGCCAGCGCCCTGGTGGGGTTCTTGTCGCCGGCGGTGGCGCTGTTCATTTCTCTTGCCATAGTGAAGATTACAGAAATGCCGTCGGCTGTGTTGAAGTCATCGTCCATGGCCTTGATAAACTCATCGCGATACTTGCCCAGTCCGTCAACAAATGCCTGCTCCTGGGCGGTCATGTCGCCGTCAGCGCCCTTCTGTGAGATAAACTCAAGGTTCTCCCGGCTGGTCTTAAGGCGTTCAAGGGCGTTTTTGGCCTGCTCCAGAATTTCAGGGGAGTAGTTGAGAGGGCTGCGATAGTGGGCCATAAGCATGAACATGCGGATAGTCTCGTGGCCGTAAACAGCGGCGGCATCGCGGACAGTGAAGAAGTTGCCCAGAGACTTGCTCATCTTCTTATTATCCACGCTGATAAAGCCGTTATGCAGCCAGTAGTTAACAAAGGTGCAGCCGTGGGCGCACTCAGACTGGGCGATCTCATTCTCATGGTGGGGGAAAGTCAGGTCCTGACCGCCGCAGTGGATGTCGATGGTCTTGCCAAGGTAGCGGCTGGACATTGCGGAGCACTCGATATGCCAGCCGGGGCGGCCTTCACCCCAGGGGGAGGGCCAGCTGGGCTCACCGGGTTTGGCAGCCTTCCAAAGGGCGAAGTCCATGGGGTTCTCCTTAATATCGTTGACATCGATGCGCGCGCCGCTCATCAGATCGTCAAGGGGCTGATGGGACAGCTTGCCATACTCTTTGAAGCTGAGTGTACGGAAGTACACATCGCCGTCCACGGCGTAGGCGTGACCGTTGTCAACAAGAGCGCTGACGATATCAATAATCTCCTGAATATTCTCAGTGGCTTTGGGATGCACGGTAGCGGGGCGCACGCCAAGGGCGGTGGCATCCTTCTGATACTCGGCAATATACTTCTCGGCCACTTCCTGGCTGGTGATGCCCTCTTCATTGGCGCGCTTGATGATCTTGTCATCAACATCGGTGAAGTTCTGCACGAAGGTCACCTCATAGCCGCGGTACTCAAAATAGCGGCGCAGCACATCAAACATGATGATGGGGCGGGCGTTGCCCACGTGGATATAATTATACACGGTAGGGCCGCAGGCATACATACTGACCTTGCCGGGGGTGATGGGTACAAACTCTTCCTTCTGCATGGTCATGGTGTTAAACAGCTTCATTATATTGATCCTCCTGTTATTTAAGCAGAACGGTAATCGACAAATAAACCGCCTCTTATGCCATGGCATAAGAGGCGGCGATCCGCGGTTCCACTCTCATTTATTACTATGCGGCTTTAACGCAGCCCTACGGGGACGCATTTCCTCATCCCCCGCTCCGGGACGCACTTCACAACCTATGCGCAAGCGGCACTCACAGCGAATGCGCCGCCTCTCTGATGCGCGTACGGCAGCTACTTTTCCCTTCATCGCGGTATCATATCCGCCGATAATCTTATCATCGGCCCTCTTACTTTGTCAAGGGCAATGTACTCAGCAGTCTTTGAGAATATCTATGTTCTTGGCAAAATACTCAACACCGGAAACAACGGTTGTAAGCACGATAATAACGGTGCACAGCCAGTTTACCGTGAAGCCGCCAACAATGCTCACAGCGCCAAGAGGGGTAAGCATTGCACAGATGCAGACCATAGATGATGCGGTCTTGATCTTGCCGCTCATGGCGGCGGCCATGACGGTACCGTTGGAGGCCGCGATCATGCGCAGTCCGGACACGGCAAACTCACGGGTGATGACGATCATCGCAGCCCACGAGGGCATGGTGCCCCACTGGACAAACACCAGAAGCGCCGCCACAACCAGCACCTTATCGGCGAGGGGGTCAATGAACTTGCCGAAGTCGGTGATGAGGTTATACTTTCTTGCGATCTTACCGTCGGCGTAGTCGGTGAGGGACGCCAGAATAAAGATCGCAAGGCCGACCCACATGGCCCATGTCTCACCCTGCCAGATAAGCAGGACAGCCATGAATACCGGCACCATAAGCACGCGGAGTATGGACAGTTTATTGGGAAGATTCATTGTGATTTGCCTCCTGAAAAGAGTATATACAGCACGGCGTCGGCTTTATTCACCGATCTCGCCGAAGGGTTCATCGTTCAAAAGTCCCTTTATGCATACATCATATATATAACCCGGCTGGGCATCGCCGGCGAACAGCACACGGCCGTCAACCTCTGGCGCCTCAGCCTCACTGCGTCCGTAGAACAGCAGCTCATCCTCATCAAAGCCCTCACACAGAACGCGAACGGTCTTGCCTATACGGCTTTCCTCATACTCGCGCATGATTTCGTCCTGCAGCGCACGCACCAGTTCGGCGCGTCGTACCGCAGTTTCCTCATCCACATGCTCCATCCCGGCGGCGGGAGTACCCTCCTCCGGGGAGAAGGGGAAAACGCCGGCGCGCTGGAGTTTATACTCGCGCAGGAAGCTGCACAGTTCTTCAAACTCCGCCTCATCCTCACCGGGCAGGCCGGTGATCAGACTGGTGCGGATGACGGCATCGGGCATTGCGGCGCGGATGCGCTCCAAAAGGGCGCGTATGTCACCCCCGCGGGAACGGCGGCGCATGAGCTTGAGAATATTATCATTTATATGCTGCATGGGGATGTCAAAATAGTGCAGCAGCTTGGGCTGGCGCGCTATGGTGACGATAAGCTCATCAGTCAGCTCAGAGGGGTAAAGATAGTGCATTCTAATCCAGTCGAGGCCGTCTATCCTGCACATTTTATCCAAGAGTTCCGGAAGTGCCAACCTGCCGTATCTGTCGCGGCCGTAATGGGTGACATCCTGGGCGATGAGGACAAGTTCTCTTATGCCGCTCTGGGCAAGGGCCGTCGCCTCAGCCACGATATCCTCCATGCTGCGGCTCCTGTACCTGCCGCGCAGGGATGGAATGACGCAGTAGGCACAGCGGTTGTCGCAGCCCTCGGCGATCTGAATGTAGGCCCAGCCCGGACCGGTGGTGACGATACGGCCTGTCTCCTCAATAGGGGCGGAGATGTCGCCGAATGTGGACGCCGTCTCTTCACCGTCCAGCGCACGGCGTAGCAGGGGCAGAACGTCACTGTAATTATTGGTGCCCATCATGGCATCGATCTCCGGCAGTTCGCCGAACAGTTCATCCTTATAGCGCTGGCTCAGGCAGCCCACCACGACAATCTTACCCAACAGACCTGCTGCCTTCAGCTCACCCATGTCCAGGATGGTTTCGATAGCCTCCATCTTGGCGCTGTCAATGAAGCCGCAGGTGTTGATGACCACGGCGTCCGCGCCCTGCGGGTCGCTGACCAGTTCGTATCCGGCATCGTCCAAAAGGCTGAGCATCTGCTCACTGTTTATCAGGTTTTTGGGGCAGCCAAGTGAAATAATTGCAATTTTCTCGTTCATTTGCTGTTATTCCATATCTTCAAATTCATCGGTATATCTGCGTATAGCGCGGCTTATATCCTCTCTGTCGAAGCCCCGGCGCATGAGCGCATCGGTCAGCCTTCGCAAACCGTCCCGATCAAGCTCACGGGGAGCCTTGCGCGATACAAGTCGATCAAGAGTATCGTCCGGTTCGGGCAGCTCAGTAAGCGCGTCCTCCCAGTACTCACGGGGCACTTTGCGCCGGCTCAGCTCGCTGACGGCACGGTGATAGCCGTAGCCTTTGCCGCCGCACCAGCGCACCACCTGACGGGCATATTCTTCGTCATTGATAAAGCCCACACGCTCCATCAGCTCCACGGCGTTTTCAGCATCTTCCTCGCTCTCGCCCTTGTGGCGCAGGCGGTCGGAAAGCTCCGCCTTTGACATGGGGCGGGTAGACAGCACACGCAGAGCACGGGCCTTTGCCCCGTCACGGGATGCATCGCGCCGGATCTGCTCCAATTCCTCAGCGGACAGTTCCCTGCCGCAGAACAGATCGTAGTGCAGGGCTATATCCGGGCTAATCTGTATGCTGTCGCCGCTTTCAAGGCGCAGATACAGCCTGTCCGGTACGCGGGAGGGCGCAATGCTCTTTACAATGTCAGCATTTTGCGGCTGATGCATATCAGCCCTCAAAATCCTCGGCAGACACGTTCACGGCGCGGCCTGCCGCAACTGCGGCAACGCGAGCCTGAGGGCTCATCAGCTTATAGGCGTTGGCGCGGATCTGAGCCTCGACAGCTTCGGCCACCTCGGGATTGTCCTTGAGATAGTTTTTGGCAGCATCGCGGCCCTGCAGGCGAACATCACCCACGGTGTACCATGCGCCGCCCTTGTCGATAAGATCCAGCTTGACGCCCAGGTCGAGGATCTCACCGATCTTGGAGATGCCTTCGCCGTACATGATGTCAAACTCAGCCTCTTTGAAAGGAGGGGCAACCTTGTTCTTAACCACCTTGGCGCGGGTACGGCTGCCCACCATCTCCTGCCCCACCTTAAGGGTCTCAATGCGGCGCATATCAATGCGTACGCTGCAGAAATATTTGAGTGCGCGGCCGCCGGGAGTAGTCTCGGGGTTGCCGTACATGACGCCGATCTTCTCACGAAGCTGGTTGATGAACACAACAATACAGTTGGTCTTGGAGATCACGCCCGCCAGCTTTCTGAGCGCCTGGGACATAAGTCTGGCCACTACGCCCACGGAAGAGTCGCCCATCTCACCCTCGATCTCACTGCGGGGAACAAGGGCGGCGACAGAGTCGATGACCACAACATCCACAGCACCGGAGCGTACAAGGGTCTCGCAGATGTTCAGCGCATCTTCACCGGTGTCCGGCTGGGAGATGAGCATCTTTTCAATGTCAACGCCGAGAGCGCGGGCATAGGCGGGCTCAAGTGCGTGCTCGGCATCAATGTAGGCCACCTCGCCGCCGCTCTTCTGGGCGGAGGCGATAATATGCAGGGCGAGAGTAGTCTTGCCGCAGGACTCAGGTCCGTAAATCTCAATGATTCTGCCCTTGGGAACGCCGCCGATGCCCAGTGCAAGGTCAAGGGACAGAGAGCCGGTGGGGATGGATTCAACATTCACCTGCAGGCCGTCACCCATGCGCATGATGGAGCCTTTGCCGTAATTCTTTTCGATCTGCGCAATGGCGGTTTCCAGTGCGCGCTGTTTATCATCCGCTCTTGCGGGGGAAGCAGTGTTGGTCTCTTTCTTAGCCATGAAAAAAATCCTCCTCGCAGTTGTTATTTGTCAATTATACCCGCTACTACGCGGTCGGTACCGGCGGTGTCTTTGAACATCGCGGTATAGGTAAAGCCGTTTTTATGTAATATCTCCGCAATTTCGTGGGCCTGTCCTTCGCCGCATTCGTAAAGGATGCAGCCCCGGTCTCTCAAAAGGACCTTCCACTTCGGAGTTATCACGCGGTAGAAATCCAACCCATCGGCGCCGCCGTCCAGGGCCTGATGGGGTTCGTAGTCGCGCACGGAGCTGTCCAGCTCCAGAATTTCCGCCGTGGGAATGTAGGGTGGGTTGCACACGATCAGATCGTAGCGCCCCAGCATCACCGGCGGATCTTTCAGGGCGTCCGCCTCCACACAGCTTGTGCTGCGCGACAGATTAAGACGGAGTGTATTCATCCGCGCCACGGACAGGGCGTGGGGCGAATTGTCAATAAGCGTAACCTTGCAGCCGGGAACATTGGCCGCAATGGCAAGGCCGATGCACCCGCTCCCGCAGCACAGATCCAGCACCCGGGCACCGTCATCCCGCCCGCGAAGCAGGTCGATGGCCTTCTGAGCCAGCACCTCGGTATCCATGCGGGGAATGAGAACATCACTGTTCACCGCGATGGGCAGACCTAAAAACTCCCACTCGCCGGTGATGTAAGCCACCGGCTCACCCGACATACGGCGCTCTACAAGTTCATCCACCTTGCGCTCGTAATCGGCGGAGACATACAGCTTCAGATCCTGCAGCAGCTCCTCCTGCGTCTTGCCGGCAGCGGCAGCCACGATCAGCCGCGCCTCCAGGGCGTAGGCGTCGATCCCGGCACGTTTTAACTTTTTGCGCGTTTCGAGATAGACATCACTGTAGGTGTTCACGCCAAAACCTCCGCAAATTAATAGGCGTCGCTGCCCTTTTCCTCGGGAATGACCAACTTCAGCGCCTCAATCGCCGCTTCAAGCATATCGTCGTCCGGCTCCTGCGTGGTGAGGTTCTGCAGGGCCTTGCCGGGGGCGGACATGATGGTGGTAAACCAGTTGTCATGGGCGCCGGCGTAACGGATGATCTCATAGCTGATACCCATTACCACGGGAAGCAGCAGCAGTTTTATAAGAACGCGCAGCAGCACATGCTCAACATGCACCACGGAGAAAACAAGGATGCTGACTATCATAACAAGGAACATGAAGCTGGTGCCGCAGCGGGGATGCTGTCTGGGCTGCTTGCGGCAATTCTCGACCGTCAGCTCAAGCCCCTTTTCATAACAGAAGATAGTCTTATGCTCAGCGCCGTGGTACATCCACATGCGGTTAATTTCCTTCATTTTCGTGACAAGCCACATATAGATGAGGAAAATGATTATTCTCAGCACGCCCTCAACCAGGCTGCGCAGTATGCCCGCACCAAGCACGTCGGCAAACAGGCCCGCGATAAACGAAGGCAGCAGGATGAACAGGCCGATGGCCAGCAGAACGCCCAGAAACATGGAAACCGCCATCAATGCGCTCTCCGCCTTTTCAGAGCCGATTTTCTTGTCCAGCCATTTGTCAAATTTGGATTTGTCCGCCTCCTGCTCTTCCTCGGGCAGGAGAGAAATGGAGTAGGTCAGCGCCTTCATACCCACGGACAGCGAGGTTATCATATTGACCGCGCCACGGACAAGGGGCCAGCCGAAGATTTTGCACTTATCCTTGGCGGATACGGTGGGTTCAGTTTTGCTAACCAATCCATCATCGGTACGCACCACGATGGCCGTCTTTTCCGGCCCGCGCATCATGATGCCCTCATACAGGGCCTGACCGCCGATAGAGGTGCGGAATACTACTTCTTCTTTCTTTTTGGGCATTATGTTCTCCTTTCGGCACGCGCCGAGGCAAAAATCCATATCTTGTGTTTCTTGCGAAAACAGGGGGCATATAACATCAATATATTCTATCATAAACCGCTTGAGTTTGAAAGTACTTTATTGTACAATTTACAATAAATACGCAACTTTTGTTCTTCGGAGGGGTGAGAGGAAGTGAGGATATTCTATACGGACGTTAAAGACGGCGACGACCGCTCCCGTCTGGTGCGTCAGCTGTTGGATTGGGCGTGGAGGCGTGAATTCGGCGGCGTGATGCCGACTGTCCTGAAAACCGAAAAGGGCAAGCCTTATTTCGATGCCCGTCCAGATGTCCACTTTTCTCTGAGCCACACAGACAGCCACGTTCTTTGCGCCATCGGACTTGCGCCCGTGGGTGCGGATGTGCAGACACACCGACAGGTCTCGGACAGGGTGCAGGAATACACCACCGGAGAGCGGGAGCGGACCCTGTTCGATTTTTTCGAGCTTTGGTGCCTCAAGGAGAGTTATATCAAATTGAAAGGCCGATATACCGGACTTTTGCGCGAAACGGTATTTGATTTGCAGGACGGGTGCATCATTGCACCCGAGGAGGGCATAAGCTGCCGCGTGTATCACAACATTCCCGGCTGCACCGCCGCAGTGTGTTATATGGGCGATGGTGATGCGGAGCTGGTATATGTGAACAGGGAAATGTTGTAATAACAATATAAGCACAAAACCGCACTGCACAGCAGTACGGTTTTGCTTTTTGTTTGAAACTCAATTACTTCGCCAGAAGGAGCTCGTAGACAACAGACTTCATCTCATCGCTCAGTGGCATGCTGTTTATGGCAGACAGCTTGCTGAGAATATCAGCCTTGCCGATAACGGTCTTATACAGGCTTTCCTTAGTCGCGTAGTCGATCTCAGCGCGGCGGATGGCGGTATAAGCCCAGTGGCTTACGGGGTTCTCGGCGACAACGGCATCATCCGCAACAATGAACACAACGCGGTCTGTGGGTGCAACGGCGCCGATATGCACGGTCTGCACATTACGCGTCTCGTCATATTCACCGGCGAACTCGCGGGCTGCGCCATTGACAGCAACGCCGGTCACATTGCCGGGCTGCAGGCCGTAGAAGGAAATGCTGTACTCACGCTGGGCAGGAACCAGCTCTGTGCAGCCGTGGACAGGCTCGATAACAAAGCTCTTCTCCTCGCCCCAATGGACAGCAAACCTGGTGATTGCAGACTTGCCCTCGCGGTAAGCCTCGGTAACGCCGTCGTCTTCATACAGCTCAAAGCTGCCGTCGGCGCCGACAAATACGCACACTTCAAGGGCCGCAGGGTTGGATACATCGCAGCCGATGGTCTTCTCCTCCGCCATAGGCAGGATGCCGCCAGCCTTGGCGAAGACAGGGATACTCTCAAGGCTGCGGTGCATATTCATCATGCGGCCGCCCTTGTAGGAGATGCCGGTAAAGATATCGTACCACAGTCCGTCAGGCAGCCAGGTCTTGGCACAGCCGGCAAGGGTCTCGGGATCTTTCTTGGAGGTGATGGGGTTGACCATGAGCTGAGAGCCAAACATATACTGGTTCTTTACAGCATATGCATCGGGGCTTTCGGGGTACACATAGTACATCGGCTCGACCAGCGGGCGGTCGTCATGCCACGCGCGGTAGTTCATGGTGTAAGTATAAGGCACAAGGCGGTGGCGCAGACGGAGGAAGGCTGTCATTGCCTCCTCACTGTCACGGCAGTATTTCCACGGCTCTTTGGCGTTGAAATTGTCGTTGGAGCTGTGCATACGCATGATGGGTGAGAAAACACCGTACTGCACCCAGCGGGTGACCAGCTCGTCATCTGAAATGCCGCCGCGGTGACCGCCGATATCATGGCTCCACCAGCCGTAGCCCACATTGGACGCCGTGGCGGTGAAATAGGGCTGGAAGTTGAGGGAATTCCATGTGATGGAGGTACTGCCGGAGAAACCGATGGGGTAGCGGTGGCTGCCCAGGCCGCCGTAGCGGGAGAAGGTCATGCCGCGCTTGCCGCCGCGGGCATTGTCCAGATAATGATACTGGTTTAGCATCCACAGCGGGTCAAAGCCTGCCGCACGGGTGTTCTCGCCCTGCTGCCAATCCAGCCACCAGAAATCAACGCCCTCATCCTCCATGGGGTGATGGACGATGTTAAAATAGGCTTTCCAAAAATCCTTACTGGTTACATCAAACTCAACAGGCAGTTCAGACGCGGGGTCGATACCCATCGCCTCGGCCATATCTTTATACATCGACTCATGGGCGCGGATTCCGTCAGCGGGGTGGACATTCAGGGTCACATGTTTACCCCGGTCGTGCATATTTTTGAGAAGTCCCTTGGGATCGGGCAGCAGGTCGGTGTTCCATGTATAGCCCGTCCATCCCTTGCCGTATTTGGGGTCGATGTTGACAAGGTGCCAACCCATATCAAAAACGGACACGGCGAAGGGAATGCCCTTATCTTCGAACTTGTCCATAAGGGCAATGTACTCATCCTGGGTGTAGCTGTAATAACGGCTCCACCAGTTGCCGAGGGCGAAACGAGGGATCATGGGCGTCTTGCCGGACAGGTGATAGAAATCTTTCAGCAGTCCCAGATAATCGCGGCCATAGTTGAGAAAGTAGACGTCATAATGCTTCTCTTCATTCACAATGGGCCAGCCATGCTCGTCAAGAGAGGGGGCGTTAGAATCGTCAATGACGGAAAAACCGGTCTGCGCCATAAGGCCATGACCAAGGCTAATCTTCTTCGGCTCCTGTGCACCAACGCCAGGGCGACCGCGGTGGACATCGCCGTCGCAGCCGTCAAGATTGTAATATGTTCCGCCCAGATTGCCCTGCCCTTCAAAATCTTTGTCGCCGAAGAACCAGGTTTCCTGCTTCATGAGCCAGCGGTTGCCCAGCATACGGATTTGCAGGCCGCGGGGCGAAAACTCCTCCTTATTATAGCTGAGCACCATTTTTGAGGTAACTATCTCTATCTTTTCAGAGCTGTCTTTCACAGTGAACTCAGGCACAGGGAAAAGGCGGTTGATAACAGTTTCGGTCATTTCATCGACGAAATGGCCGCTTTCGCTGTACTCCATACGGATCATTTTGTCTGTCAGGACAGTAAAGCGGTATTTATCGCCCTGAACGATGCTTCTCGGGTCAGCCTTGGGTGATACATTTTTTATGACATAATCTTTCATCACAGAGCCTCCTGATAATAGCTTATAAACGAATAATACAGCACAGTTCAAAGAACTTTGGGGCAGCTTTGTGGCAAAATTGCGTCATTCTGCCGCCAAAAAAACATCCGCAGCCGAAAATGACCGCGGATGAGCTTAACTTATTCAGTTCATTCTATCACCGGGATAGTACCGGCCTTATATTCCTGATACAGACGGCTTTCCACATTGAGGCGGATAACATTTGCACAGCAGCGGTCAAGGTCGGTCTGGCTGATAGTGCCGTCGGCAATGCCGGCGAGAATATCCTCCACATCCTGGGGTGCGCCGGGCATGAGCATATCGTTGCCGGCGCTCATGGCCAGTGCATTGCTGCCCCTGTCGCCGCCGGTGGAGCGCCAGTCCGTCATGACCACGCCGTCAAATCCCCATTCGCAGCGCAGAACCCATGTAAGAAGATCGAAGCGGTTGGGTGCATAGACGCGGTTTATCTTATTGTAGGAGGTCATCAGTGACTTGGCGCCGCCCTCACGAACAGCAATGGCGAAGCCGCGCAGGTATATCTCCCTCAAAGCGCGCTCGTTGATGTCGCTGGAGACATAGTGGCGGTTATCCTCCTGATTGTTGCAGGCGAAGTGCTTTATGGTCACATACTGTCCGCTGCGTTTCTGCACACCGCGGGTGACGGCGGCGGCCATTTTGCCGCTGATGAGCGGATCCTCACTGTAATACTCAAAATTGCGGCCGCACAGTGGGTTGCGCTGGATATTCATTCCGGGTGCCAGCCAGTAGGTAACACCATATTCCTCCATCTCGCGCCCGACGGCATCGCCCATCTGCTCAAGAAGGTCCGTGTTCCACGACTGGGCCAGGGCGGTGGCAACAGGGAAAGCGGTGGCATACTGATAAACTGTGCGGTCCCCCTCCTGCGGATGCTTCTCTATCCAGCCGGCAGGCACACCCAGCACCTGCTGCTCGGGACGGATCCTACCCTCAGCGGTTATGTAGGTCTCACGCCTTAGACGCAGACCGGCAGGGCCATCAGCAAGGGCGACATCAATAAGACCCTTATCCACAAAAGCCGAAGTGGTATGAGCGGCAGAACCGGTGGCAGAAAACCAATCTTCGCCGATGGCAGAGAACAGCTCCTCCTCACCCTTGCCCGAACCGATGACAACCTGCGCCCTCTCGCGGGGACTCAGCTGCGCCATTATCTCATCGACAAGGGGGCTTGAATACACGGGCGGGATCACATACTCGTGCCTTACTGTGGAAAACTCACCGCTATCAACTGCAATATGCGGCACATCGGCGGGAATTGAGCGAAGGGTCGCGGGCGGCACGATCTCATCAACGGGTACCTCGGGGGTACAGACGGCGCAGCACTGCTCAGTAATTACCTCACTGTCAAGGGCAATGACCGCAACGGGCACATGCTTTCGGGAGCTTTCTCCCACATAAAGTACATAGTCGCCCGCCTCGAGGATGAAGGCACTGCGCTGCTGGTCATAGGCGGCCAGCTGTGCCATGTCGAAGCTGAGTATCACTTCCGCGGTCTCGCCCGGCGCCAGAGTCGCGGTCTTTACAAAGGCGGCAAGGCTCTGTGCCTCGCGGGCCAGTTTTACAGTGGGACAGGACGCGTAAAGCTGCACCACCTGACGGCCGCTGTAAACAGCTGACAGATTGGTTACCACGGCACTCAGCTCAACGGTGCTTCCGCTGACTTTAACGGCACCCGGCGCAATATCGAAATCGGCATAGCCCAGGCCGTATCCGAATTCATAGCGGGGTTTGACGCTGAAGGTATCAAAATAACGGTAACCCACATAGATGCCGTCGCGGTAATATTCATGCTGAAGGTCGCCATTTCGATGGCTGAACTCATCGGCACAGTGCCAATCGGCATACTTCATGGGCCAAGTGGCTGCAAGACGGCCGGAGGGGCTGTATTTTCCGGTGATAATATCGGCGAAGGCTCTGCAGCCCTCCATCCCCTGCTGGCAGAGATATACAACGGCGTTGATCCCGGGGATATCGTCAACAAAGCTCATGTCAACAGACGCGCCGGAATTTATGACAACAATCATCTTATTGTAGCTTTCGGCGCACAGACGGATGCTCTCATACTCCTCGGCGGTAAGCCCGAAGTCGTTATCCTCGATCTTTCTGTCGTTGGATTCGCCCGCCTGACGGGCAAGCACATAGAAGCAAAGCTCAGCTTGGCTTGCTGCAATATCCGCCGGGGTTACAGCGCGGCCGTTGGGATACTTAAAGGGATAGGCAAGGAAGCCCGGTTCGCCGCCGAAATCCTTATGGCCCACCTGCTTCATAAATTGGATATGCTCTTGCATTTTCACAGCAAACAGCTCGTCATAGTCATCCAGCCAGGCGTCGCCGCAAAGCTCAAAGCCTGCAGCGGCAAGACCTTCGGCAAAGGTAAGACTTGCCCGCTCATTAACTTCACCGCTTCCGGTGCCGCCCTTGATGGTACGGCGGACGCCCGCGCCAAACACCGCCGCCTTGCAGGGGGAAAGCGGCAAAGTGCCGTCATTTTCGAGAAGAACGATGCCCTCAAGCGCGGCGCGGTACGCTACATCCCGGTTTTCCAGCTCTCTTGCTGAGGGGGTGCTGTCGAAAACAGCCTTGGTCCTTACTGCCATAAAATTGCTCCTTTCAGCATACGATCAGCATGTCGTACATATTGTTGGATTCATAATATCACAGTTTGTACGCCGGCGTACAGCACAAATTTTCCTGTTGCCGGCATATTTTTGCATACACGCAAAAAGAGCCGTCGATAACGACGGCTCTTTTAACGTTATTATGCAATAACTGATCGCGCTCTTACAGCTGCTTCTGGGCGTTGATTTTGACACCGGGGCCCATGGTGCTGGCGGTAGTGCAGGAGCGGATGTACTGACCCTTGGCGGCTGCGGGCTTGGCACGCAGAACAGCCTGGAGCAGGGTGTTGTAGTTGTCAAACAGCTTCTCGGGGCCGAAAGACACCTTGCCGATGGGGCAGTGGATGATGTTGGTTCTGTCCAGACGGTACTCAATCTTACCGGCCTTGATCTCGCTGATGGCGGCAGCCAGGTCACGGGTGACGGTGCCGGCCTTGGGAGAGGGCATCAGGCCCTTGGGGCCGAGGACACGACCCAGACGGCCAACCTGACCCATGACGTCAGGAGTGGCGACGACTACGTCGAACTCAAACCAGTTTTCCTTCTGGATCTTTTCCATCATATCCTGCAGACCGGCATAGTCGGCGCCGGCGGCGAGAGCCTCTTCAACTCTCTCCTCTTTACACAGGACGAGAACGCGGCGGGTCTTACCGGTGCCATGGGGCAGAACCACGGCGCCACGGACCTGCTGGTCAGCGTGACGGGAGTCAACACCGAGCTTGATGTGAAGCTCGACGGTCTCGTCAAACTTCGCATGGGGAAGCTTGCAGATGAGCTCAAAAGCCTCTGCTGCATCATACTGAACGCTCTTATCAACGAGCTTGGCTGCGTCTTTGTAATTCTTTCCTCTGAACATACTATTAGCCCTCCACTACGACGCCCATGCTGCGGGCGGTGCCTGCGATCATGCTCATAGCGGCTTCAACGGAGCCGGCGTTCAGATCGTTCATCTTGGTCTCAGCGATCTTGCGCAGATCGTCCTGGGTCAGCTTGCCAACCTTATCCTTCTGGGGAACACCGGAGCCTCTCTCGATGCCGGCATACTTCTTGATAAGAACGGCTGCCGGGGGGGACTTGGTGATGAAGGTGAAGCTGCGGTCGGAATAAACGGTGATAACTACGGGGATGGTCATGCCCATATCGCCCTTGGTGCGCTCATTGAATTCCTTGGTGAAAGCGCCGATGTTGACGCCGTGCTGACCAAGCGCAGGGCCTACGGGGGGTGCCGGAGTTGCTCTGCCGGCGGGGATCTGAAGCTTTACGATCCCGGTAACTTTTGCTGCCACTTTTGTTTCCTCCTAATAATTATGTGGTATCATGTGCCGCGCACATGTTTCGGCGGGATTTAATCCCTCCCACTTGCCGGGCGGTTGGCGGCCGCCGGCCGCATAACGGCCTTAGCCGAAATGTCTTTAGTCGTCCATTACGACCTGCTCAAAATCCAGGTCGACAGGAGTTTCGCGGCCGAACATGGAGACGATAACGCGCATGCGCTCACGATCGACATCCACCTCGTCCACGAGGCCATAGAATCCCTCGAGAGGACCGTCAATGACCTTGACGCGGTCACCGACATGGAAGGCCACAACGACCTCCTTCTTCTCCATTCCGAGAGCGGCTATCTCAGCATCGGTAAGAGGGATAGCCTTGTTGTTTGCGCCAAGAAATCCGGTAACGCCGCGAATGTTGCGGACGATATGCCAGCTTTCATCGGTGAGGACCATCTTCACCAGAACATAGCCGGGGTAGATCTTGCGCTCAACCATTTTCACCTCGTTCTTGTCGTTGATCTCCTTAACAGTCTCCATGGGAATGTTGACTGCCTGGATAAGATCCTGAACGTGGCGGTTTTCAGCGGCTTTCATAATAGATTCGGCCACTGCATTTTCGTAGCCCGAATAAGTGTGGACTACATACCAGCATGCTCCTTCGCCCATTATCTTCAGCCCCCAATAAGAAGCAGCAGACTTACAAAGCCTGATGCCAGCTCATCGAAGCCCCAGACTATGACAGCGCAGACGGCCATGACGGCAAGAGCGACCAGAGAGTTGTTGACCAGCTGCTTTCCGCTGGGCCAAACGACCTTTTTCAGTTCACTCTTCATGTCGCGGAACCACTTGGCAATACCGCGACCTACGCGCTTGAAGAAGCCGACCTTGCCATTGCGGGCCTCTTTAGCCTTGGCGTTGGCCTTGGCTCTGGCCTGCTCTTCGCGGCGGCGCTTTGCGGCTGCCTGCTTGGACTGTCTGGCGGCGACTTTTTCTTCTTTAGTCACGCGGCGTCCTCCTTACTTGGTCTCCACATGCAGGGTGTGCTTGCGGCAGAACGGGCAGAACTTATTCAGCTCAAGCTTGTTGGGGGTATTGGTCTTATTCTTGGTAGTGTTGTAGTTTCTCTGCTTGCACTCGGGGCAGCGCAGAGTGATCTTAATTCTGGCTGCTTTTGAACTCTTAGAAGCCATATCTCGGCACCTCCATTTAAATTGCCTCCCTGCCTTGGATTACGCATTTGAGCCAATTTGCGCACAAAAATAAGCCCCTTACGCGGCAGGTAGAGCTACTATACCACTTTTTTAAACGCAGGTCAATAACAAAATTAGAAAATTTTGAATTTTTTCGCCGCCTTCGGCATTGAAAACGCAGGCTGTGGATTATATAATGTATAGACAGCCAAAAACACAATGAGGTAATTATGAGAACACTTGCAGTTGACTACGGTGATGTACGAACCGGACTCGCCGTGTCGGATCTGACCGGCACGCTGGCGGGCGAAGCGTGGACAGTGACACAGACAAATCCCGAAAAGATGGCGCAGATCATCGCTGAGGAGGCGCAGCGCCGTCAGGTGGGACTTATCGTTGTGGGCCGACCGCTCAATATGGACGGCAGCGCGGGACCACGCGCCGAAAAGTGCGAGGCCTTTGCCGACATGGTACGCAAGTCCGTTGATGTTGAGGTGGTCATGTGGGACGAGCGCCGCACTACCGTTGACGCACTGCGTATTCTGTCCGATTCGGGCAAGAAGGGCAAAAAACAGCGCAGCAAGGTAGATGCCGTGGCCGCCGCGCTGATACTTGAAGGCTGGCTCAACGGTCCGGGACGGCTCCGCTGATCGTGCGCGGCCGGGATATGCACTGTGTTTGATTTACGCCCTTTTCGGTTACAATAGCTGCACCATTAATTGGAAGCGGAGGTAACGAGCATGATAAAGGGCGTAAGCAAAAGGGTTGTGGTGGTCAAGTCCCCCGATACAAAACTGTTTGAAGAGGCGATTTTCCTTGTCCGCGATGACGCCGCGCACAAGGGCGTCACCAAAGAGGATCTGCTGAAAGAAGCAAGCCGGGTGGCTGGCGTGAGCCTGGACAGAGCAAAGCATGACCGGCTGGAAAAGCTGCGCCGCGCCGCCCCCCCTGCCCTTGCAGGCGCTGCTGCAACAGGCGCGCTGTGGCTAATAAGCAGCATCCTGTAAACCGTCCCGTCCCTTGACAGGCGGTGGGGCATTAAATTATGATACCTGTGGTCAAAAATCCGCAAACGGAGATACAGAGATATGAAAAAGAAGAATCTGCGCTTTTTTGTCGCCCTGTGGGGCGGAAAGCTGTCAATAATACTGCTGAGGATGCTGCGGCGCAAGGCCTCCCATTTCCCGGGCGAGCTGGCGCTGAAGATTTGCCCAGACTTCCTGCAGCGCATTGGGCGCCCCAAAACGGTGGTGTGCATCACCGGCACCAACGGCAAAACCACCACCAGCAATCTGTTGGGCGACATCCTGCGCATTAACGGCCGCAAAATCACCCACAACAGCTACGGCAGTAACACCCCCACCGGCATTTCCGCCGTCCTTTTGGAGAATGCGGACCTGCTGGGCAGACCGAAGAACGACCTCGCCCTGCTGGAGACGGATGAGCGCGCATCTATCCATGTGATGCCCTACCTGAAGCCGGACATACTCATGGTAAACAATATGCTGCGCGACACCTTTAAGCGCAACGCCCACCCAGGCTTTATCGCGTGGATCCTGTCAAAGGCCACCCCCGCCGAGACCAAGATCATCTATAACGGCGACGATCCGGAGTGTTACAGCATCGGCCTTGGCATCAATGAGCGCAGCAGCTTCTCGGTAGTCTGTCCCGATTTCGGCGGCTATCGGCCGGACAGCTTTGAGGAGCACCCCATCTGCCCCCAGTGCGGTCACGAGCTGGAGTACACTTTAAGGCGCTACAACCACATCGGTCTGCACCGCTGCCCCGGCTGCGACTGGGCTCCCCCTGCCCCGGACTACGCACTGACAGCGGTGGACAAGGAGTCCAACACCTTTACCATCAATGTAAAGGGCGAGGAGCGTACATATAATCTTATAAACGACAGTCTGGCAAACCTTTATAACTTCACCGCCGCAGTATCCGTGCTGGACAGCATGGGGCTGAGTGATGAGGAAATCCGATGCGGCTTTGAGAGTGCACAGATCGTCGCCTCCCGCTTTAAGCACTATGATGTATGCGGCCGCAGTGTATCCATGCTGCTCACCAAGGGGCAGAGCCCCGTGGCCTGCAACAATATGTTTGGCTATGTCACAGCCAAGGACGAACCCGGCAAGCTGTTGGTGCTGATGCTGGACGATGAGCATGACGCGGCAAACGATGTTGAGAATATGTGCTGGCTGTACGACTGCGACTATGAACGCTTCTGCGATCCGTCCATTGAGCATCTTATCGTCGCCGGGCCCCGCTGTCTGGATCAGAAGCTGCGGCTCATGATCGCGGGCGTACCGGAAGAGAAGATGACCGTTCTGGACAGTATTGGAGCCGTCACACAGCAGGAAGAGCTGTACAAGGCCCAGAACATTTATTTCCTTTATGACATTTTTTCCGACAGCAGCGCAGAAAAACTGCGCCGCGCCATGGAAGAAGAGCTTAAAAAGAGAGAGGGGGACAGCATCTGATGGCAGTTGTTGAGTTCCTTTATCCCGGTGCCGGCAATCTGTACGGTGAGTCGGGCAACAATGCGTATCTGAGGGCAAGGCTGCAGGATGCACTGTTCGTGACGGACACCATGGGAAATGAGCCTTGGTTCGTGCAGAATACCCCCAATATGATCTTTATGGGATCCATGACCGAGCAGGCGCAGGAGGCATCCGTCCGTTTGCTCACGCCGTATAAGGACAGGCTGTTTGAGCTTATTGAGGGCGGCTGCGTGGTCATCGCCACGGGTAACGCGTGGGAGATATTTACGCAGGAGATCTGGTTCAAAAACGACGACAGGCATGTACCCTGCCTGGGGCTTCTGCCCCTTACGACACAGACGGACTATTTTGCCCGCAACCACGGCAAGGTGCTGGGCAAGTATAGGGATCTGAATATAGTAGGATACCACGCACGCTTCTCTCAGGTGTTCGGGGATGTCTCTCAGATGGCTTTTATTGATGTTTTAAAGGGCGAGGGCATGAACAAGGACAGCGCCGTGGACGGCGTGCGATACAAGAACTTCTTCGGCACTCATCTGCTTGGTCCCATGCTGCCCACCAACCCCGATTTGACAGAGTACTTATTGAAGCTGGCCGACATACATGAAGCTGCACCCCAGCCGCTCTTATCTGCGGCGATGGATGCAAAGCAGCGCCGTCTGGAAGAGTTCAGCAAGCCGGGGATGAAATACTGATATGGCAAATGATAAGCTGCGCCCCTTTGAGGGCTTTACAAAAGAGGATGCGCTGAACATAAAGTGGCTGTTGTGCGACATTGACGACACCATTACCACTAACGGCAAGCTGACCAAGGCATCCTACGGAGCACTGTGGGACCTGCACGAAGCGGGCATCGGCCTTATCCCGGTGACGGGCCGCCCCGCCGGCTGGTGCGACATGATAGTGCGCGAATGGCCGGTGGACGCCGTGGTTGGCGAAAACGGCGCCTTTGTAATGTACTTTGACGGACCTGAGCTCAAGCGCTATCTGCACCCAAATGTCGCGCCCGATGCGCAGGAGCGGCTGGTAAAAGTGCGCGATGCCGTTCTGTCCGCCGTCCCGGGCAGCCGCGTTGCCAAAGATCAGTTCTGCCGCATATATGATCTGGCGGTTGACTTTGCGGAGGATGAGCCCCGGCTCCCCCTGTCCGCGGCGGAAGAGATCAAGGCCGTGTGCGAAAGTTTCGGCGCGGTGGCAAAAATAAGCTCCATACATGTTAACGCGTGGTTCGGAAGCTACGACAAGGTGAGCATGGCACAAATGTTCTTTAAGAATGTACTCGGCATCGGAGATATGACCGATTGTGCCATATTCTTCGGCGACTCACCCAACGATGAGCCAATGTTCCGTCTGCTGCCTATGAGTTGTGCAGTGGGCAACATCCGCCCATTTGTCAGCCGTATGTCACACCTGCCCTCTTGGGTGACCGACGGCTGCGGCGCCGAGGGCTTTGCAGAGGCTGTCTCCCACATACTGCGTCTGCGCGCCTGAAAGCTGCGCCGGCACGGCGTACCCTTAATATAACTAAATAACTAACAATACCGGTTGGTTCCGCTTGAGCAGGACCAACCGGTTTTTATATTATCCGCTCCCCTGCATCCCTGTATCACGGCGCAAGCCAAGTTCGGATGACACCACATCGTCTTATGTCAAGCTGCAGCCAAATATGACAAAAAGCCCCATTGTGGATAGATTGTGGAAAGGTATTTCAGGAATTTAAAGCACTTTCCACATGCTGTTTACATAATACGCCCGTCTCTGTGGATGCCTGAATTTTTTAAGGAAAAATATTCGGAAATTTTCCACTTTTGTGTTGCAATTTGAACAATTATATTATAATATGTTCATACTCACCTAAAAATTCCCACCGTTATGTAAATCGGTATTATTGTCAAAAGTCAATTTCAGGGAGGTTTAAGGAACCATGAAGAAGAAGATTTTCGGCTTATTGCTCGCTGTGTGCCTTCTGGTAAGCGTCGTACCCATGATGGCATCCACCGCTTCCGCCACCGGCGACAGCATTGCCTATTATCTGTACGGTCACACTATGCAGAAGGGCGAATCCGTACGCGGCGTGTGCAACGCGCTGGGTGTGGATTTCTACGCCAACGACAAGCTCATCCAGGATATTAACGGCATCACCAACTACTACTATGTTACTGCCGGCAGCATCGTGTACATTCCTGTCAGCACACAGCCCGCCAGCGGTCCCTACTACACCGTGTACGCACACATCGCTGTAGCCGGTGACACCATGTACAAGCTGTGCAAGAGCTATGGCATCAACTATGCCCAAAATCTTGAGCTGCTGAAGATCCTCAACAACAGCCGCAACCTGTCCAACATCGTAAAGGGCAAGGTCGTGTATCTGCCCGTATTCACCGCAGCGGGCACTGCCGGCGGCGCAACCCCCGGTACCGGTACTACCACTCCCACTACCCCCAGCACCCCCACTACTCCTACTACTCCCAGCACTCCGACCACTACCCCCACTACTAAGCCCACTACCGGCACTGTTGTCTACTACCTGGCTTCCCACATCATGACCGCAGGCGAGACCGTAAAGGGTGTTTGTGATTACTACGGCGCTGATTTCGCCGCCAATGAGGCGTTCATCCGTCAGCTCAACGGCATCACCAATTTCTCCAATGTTCCCATCGGAACCCTTATCTACTTCCCCGTTACCACCAAGCCCAACACCGCTACCCCCTACTATGCAGTAACCGCACACGTGGTCGTTAGGGGCGATACCGTGTACAAGCTGTGCAAGGCCTATGGCGTGGACTACGGCAAGAATCTCGAGCTGCTGAAGATCCTCAACAACAGCCGTAATCTGTCCGTTATCTCCGTGGGTGATGTGATTTATCTGCCCATCCTCAACGGCTCCGGCTCCACCGGCGGCACCACTACCCCCACCACGCCTACCACACCTACTACTCCCACCACTCCGTCCACTCCCACAACATCTACCGTGACGATCACCATCCCCAGCACTGCCGCTTCCGAGGCAGCGACTGAGGCAAAGATCGCGGCTAACGGCGACACCGTCTCCGCCTATATCAGGATCGACAATCAGGACGGCAAGCTGGTGTGTACCCTTACCAGCACAGAGCCTACCAGCGGCAACTACTTCATCGTTGTCAGCCATACCATTAAGTACGGCGACACCGTTGGCGGCATGTGCAAGGCCTACGGCATCGACTACAACACCAACAAGGCTCTGATGCAGGTGCTCAACAACACCAATAATCTGGGCATGATCTACTCCGGCGATACCTTCTTCATCCCGGTGTATGTTGTGGCAGACTGATACATACGCAAAACTTAATGAGGGGGATGGAAATCCCCCTCATTTTTGTGTATAATCTCCCCATCAAATCTTCCTCACTTACGGAGGGTGCATGATAAACATTCTATTCGAAGACGAACATCTTTTGATATGCGAAAAACCGGCCGATGTCCTGTCAGAGGCAGACGGCAGCGGCAGGGATATCCTGTCCCTTATTGCGGCACAGACCGGTCAGCAGTGTCTTCTCGTACACCGCCTTGATCGCGGCACAGGCGGCGCGATGCTTCTGGCAAAGAATAAGGCCGCAGCAGCCAAGCTGTCCGCGCTCATTCAGGGACGGGAATTTCACAAAGAGTATCTGGCAGTTGTAAGCGGCGTCCCTAATGAGCCGCAGGGTGTTTTCAAGGACCTGCTGTTTAAAGATGCCCGCAAAAACAAAAGCTATGTTGTCACCAGACAGCGCAAGGGTGTGAAAGAGGCATCACTGGAATATCGGCTGCTGTCCACCGATGACAATGGCGGGAAGCCCGCATCCCTTGTGAAAATACTACTGCACACCGGCAGGACACATCAGATTCGCGTGCAGTTTGCCGCGCGCAAAATGCCCCTGTTGGGTGATGGGAAATACGGCAGCACCGTTAACGGCTGCAGTACCGCGCTTTGGAGCCATTGCATCGCCTTTAGACATCCTGGGACGGGCGAGGATATTTGCGTGTACTCACACCCGCCGAAAGAGTATCCATGGCATTTGTTTAAAATTGATACCGATACTAAATAACAAACCAACACCCTGCCTGTTTACTATGCGGCAGGGTGTTGTGTGTAGATTGAGTTATTTAACCCCAATATTTACAGCATTACAGGGCTTGTGGTCCACTCCTGTCCGCCGGTGCGGCGAGCTTTGGCAGGCAGGGCAAGCGTGTAAAGGTCGGTAGCCGCGGCCTCAAGCTCAAATACCCGCTCGGCACGGCCGCCAAGTCCGCGTACCGCGGCAGGCTTTGTAATGACAGGAACAGAGGGCGTGCAGCTTTTGAGGATTTGGCGTCCCCGTTCATTCGCGCCCAGAATACTAACATACGGCGGAGTTCCGTCTGCGTCACCGGCTTTTAATCCCAATGCCGCCCACAGCAACATCCGGCGGATACGCGCCATGGGGTAGCGCTTGGTTTTCGCCGACTCGCACAGGTCGTTTAATGTGGATGCGGTGCGTGCGCAATTCATAAGGCGGCGGCCGAAACCCTCTTCCCCGCCGGGAAGGGCGTCCCACGCGGCTTCACTAAGACCGCGAAGGCGGGACAGTATCGCCGTTTCCAGTTCATTCAGGGTCACGGGACCAAAGCCGTCTGAAAAGGCTGCCGAGTATATTCCCGACGCGGCTGAGGGGATGTAGGGCGTAATACCCCCGCCCTGTGACAGAATTTTGCGCAGCATGGTGGCAGATGCACTGTCGCCGTCGGCAGACAGCTCGTCATGCCCCGCTCCCTGACGAGGGACGGGTAGCGGCTGTACCGCGTATCCAAGGGCAATAGAGGCCGCGATATATTCCGCGCCCAAAAGGTCGTTGGGATTTTTAAGAAGCCGGGCATCCGTGCCGGCAAGCCGCTCCGCCGCGAGCTGGCGCGCCGCACCGTAGGTGCTGCCGGAGCGCACATATTCCTTTATCCTAAGCTGCATTTCCCCGGAGGACAGCACCCGCGCCAGACGGCACAGGGCATCGGCATCGCCGGATTCACTGCCGAAGGATATTGTATCTACCCCCAAAGATGCCATAAGCGCAACGCCACCACGGGCAAATCCTTCCGCCGAGCTGAGCGCCCAGGGAAGCGGTAGCCCCACTACAAGGTCGGCCCCACAGCTGAGCGCGGCCTTTGCGCGGATATGCTTCGGCAGAATTGCCGCATCGCCCCGCTGGACGAAATTGCCGCTCATCACGCAGACAACGGGAGCGCCGCCGGACAGCCGCTTCGCCTCGGCGATCTGGTAGGCGTGGCCGTTATGAAAGGGGTTATATTCACAAATAATGCCGACCGGCATATATTCACCGCCCTTGTGGGTAAAATAAGGCAAAAACACTTGTACCAAAAGCAAAACTGTGGTAAAATTTAGAATTGGTAACAGATGGGCGCTTAATGCCCGATTGATATTCTTATTTTACAGTTTTTTATAATACTTTGCAAGGAAGGAACAAAGAAAATGAACGTACTTGTTGTCAACGCAGGAAGCTCCTCCGTCAAGTATCAGCTTATCAACATGGATGACGGCTCCGTCATGGCCAAGGGCCTGTGTGAGCGCATCGGCGGTACCGGCGGTATGGGCCACATCACCCACACCCCCATCGCAACCGGCAAGGGCAAGTTCTCCAGCGATATGGACTTCCCCACCCATGCTGAGGCTATCTCCGCTGTTCTGAATCTGCTGGCGGACAAGGAATACGGCGTTGTGGAAAATATCGCCGACATCGACGCTGTCGGTCACCGCGTGCTGCACGGCGGGATGGAATTCACCGCCAGCTGCATCATCGATGATAAGTGCATCGCCGCTATTGAGCGCTGCATCCCTCTGGGCCCCCTGCACAACCCCGCAAACCTGCTGGGTATCAAGGCCTGCCAGGCCGTTATGCCGGGCGTTCCCCAGGTCGCTGTGTTTGACACCGCTTTCCATATGACTATGCCCCCCGTCGCTTACAGATACGCCATCGACAAGAAGTATTATGAAGAGGATCAGGTCCGCCGCTACGGCTTCCACGGCACCAGCCATCGCTTCATCGCCGAGAAGGCAGCCGAGGTCGCAGGCGGCAACGTCCATCGCCTCATCAACTGCCACCTGGGCAACGGTTCCTCCCTGTGCGCCATCGTGGACGGCAAATGCGTCGACACCACTATGGGTCTGAGCCCTCTGGCAGGCGTGCCCATGGGCACCCGCTCCGGCGATATTGACCCCTGCGTGGTCGAGTATCTGTGCACCACCCACGGCTACTCCGTCAGCGAAGTGCTGAGCATCCTCAACAAGAAGTCCGGCGTTCTGGCTCTGAGCGGCAAGTCCTCCGACTTCCGTGACCTTGAGGCCGGCGCTCTCGAAGGCGACGAAGACTGCCAGCTGGCTCTGGACAAGTTCGCTTACGAGTGCCGCAAGTACATCGGCGCTTATGCTGCGGCTATGGGCGGCGTGGATATGATCACCTTCACCGCAGGCGTTGGCGAGAACTCCGGCGAGATGCGTGAGCGCATCTGCAAAGGCCTTGAGTACATGGGTGTGGAAATTGATGCCGAGGCCAACACCAAGCGCGGCGACGTGCTGGACATTACCGGCAAGAACAGCAAGGTCAAGGTCATGGTCCTGGCCACCAACGAAGAGCTGATGATCGCCAAGGATACCGAAGAGCTGGTTAAGGCCGCCAAATAAGGTGTTTCACGGCGTAAAGGCAAAATAATCTGTAATTTTGGGCGGATTTCGGGGCAAAAGGCCTTGACATCCGCCCATAATGATGATATATTATCAAGGCCGCTTTGAAAGGGTAACAAGTGGGTACGCCCCGCCCGGGATAGCGTGACTCTAAAAATCAAGAGGTGTAAAGATTTGAAACTCGCAATCATTGAGACCGGCGGTAAGCAGTACCGCGTCGCTGAGGGTGACGAGATCTTCATCGAGAAGCTCGACGCCGAGGCAGAAGCCAACGTTACCTTTGACAAGGTTCTGGCTGTTATGAACGATGACGCCAACAACTTCGGCGCTCCCTATGTTGAGGGTGCTACCGTCACCGCTACTGTCGTGAAGAACGGCAAGGGCAAGAAGATCATCGTTTACAAGATGCATCCCAAGAAGAATTACCGCAGGAAGCAGGGCCACAGACAGCCCTATACCAAGGTTCGCATCGAAGCCATCAACGGCTGATGCACCCGTAAATTGGAGGTAACATTGTATGGCACATAAGAAAGGTATGGGTTCCACCAAAAACGGGCGCGACAGTAAGTCAAAGCGTCTGGGCCCCAAAAGAGCTGATGGTCAGTTCGTTCTGGCCGGCAACATTCTCGTCCGTCAGCGCGGCACCGCTATTCATCCCGGTGTGAACGTTGGCATCGGCAAGGATGACACCCTGTATGCAAAGGCTGACGGTATCGTCCGCTTCGAGCGTATGGGCAAGGATCGCAAGTGCGTTTCCGTCCGTCCCGCCGCTGAGTAATTGACGGCAAAGTAAACTAAGGGTAGCTGTTGAAGCGCCCCACATAGTTTGGCATTCAAAAAGGCTTGTTGTCTGCAAAAGACAGCAAGCCTTTTTATTTTGCCCCGATATATCCGCGCATCATATGTCCCTCACTACCCTTTGCATAAAACAACACCCCATCGCCCGGCGCAGGCACATATTGCCGTCCGGGAAATGGGGTGTAGTTATTTTAGCGAAACTCGGCTAAATGCTTATCAGCACAGCTTTGCGCCGGCGGGGATGTCGTCAGACAGGATGAGGAGATTCAGCTTGTCGTCCTTCTCGGCAGAGAGTATCATGCCGTTGGACATCTGGCCCATCATCTTTCTGGGGGGCAGATTGGTGCAGGCGACGATTGTTTTGCCCACCAGCTCTTCCGGCTGATAATACTTGGCGATGCCGGAGAGGATAGTGCGCTCTTCGCCGCTGCCGTCATCAAGGGTGAACTTAAGGAGCTTGTCGCTCTTTTTCACCTTTTCGCAGGTGAGAACCTTGCAGACAGTCATCTCAACCTTGGCAAACTCATCTATGGTGATGGGTTCAGCCTTCTTAGGCTCTTCCTCCACCACCTCAGGCTCCTGTGCCTTGGCGTTCATGGCCTCAAGCTCGGCCAGTTCCTTATTCAGATCGATGCGCGGGAAAATGGGACTGCCAGGTACAACATCACAGCCCGCGGGCAGTGCGCCGTACACCGCGGCGGATGCCCAATCGCGGCAATCTGCGGGGCAGCCGATCTGGTCAAGCATCTTCTCACAGGATTCAGGCATGAAGGGCTTGAGCAGGATGGAGGCAATGCGGATAGTCTCCAGCAGGTTGTACATCACCTGAGCAAGGCGGGGAGCCTGGGCAGGATCCTTGGCAAGGACCCAGGGAGCATTCTCATCAATGTACTTGTTGGCGCGGGATACGGCCTTCAGCGTCTCGGTAAGGGCGTTCTGGAAGGCGTACTTGTCCATTTCGCGCTGATACACATCGCGCAGGCCGGAGAGGATGCCAACCAGCTCATTATCCGCGTCGGTAACAGTGCGCTCTTCGGGGAGCTTGCCGCCAAAGTACTTCTTGACCATGGCCACAGAGCGGCTGACCAGATTGCCCAGGTCATTGGCAAGGTCAGAGTTTATGCGGGAAATAAGCGCCTCATTGGAGAAGTTGCCGTCACTGCCGAAGGGGAACTCACGCAGGAGGAAAAAGCGCAGTGCATCAACACCGTAGCGCTGTGCAAGGATAACAGGATCCACCACGTTGCCCTTGGACTTGGACATCTTGCCGCCGTCCAATAGTAGCCAACCATGGCCGAAAACCTTCTTGGGGAGAGGCATCTCCATGCTCATGAGCATTGCGGGCCAGATGATGGAGTGGAAGCGGACAATCTCTTTGCCTACGAAGTGGACATCGGCAGGCCAGAACCTGTCATAATCGTCGTACTTGTCGTTAAACAGGCCGAGAGCGGTTGTATAGTTGAAGAGGGCATCGACCCATACATACACCACATGACCGGGATCAAAGTCCACAGGCACGCCCCAGGTAAAGCTGGTGCGGGATACGCAAAGATCCTCAAGGCCGGGCTTTATAAAGTTGTTTACCATCTCATTGACGCGGCTGCGCGGCTCAAGGAAATCGGTATTCTCCAGAAGATCCTGCACGGGCTTGGCGTACTTGGAAAGACGGAAGAAATACGCCTCCTCCTTGGCAGGGTGGACGTCACGGCCGCAGTCGGGACACTTACCCTCAACCAGCTGGCTCTCGGTCCAGAAGCTCTCACAGGGGGTGCAGTACATACCTTCGTATGCGCCCTTATAAATATCACCATTGTCGTACATCTTCTTAAAGATGGTCTGGATGCTCTTGACATGGTAGTCGTCAGTGGTGCGGATAAAGCGGTCATAGGAAATGTTCATCAGCTTCCACAGATCCAGAATGCCGCCCTTGCCGGTGACGATATTGTCAACAAAGGCCTGGGGAGTAACGCCGGCCGCCTTGGCCTTCTCTTCTATTTTCTGTCCATGTTCATCGGTACCGGTGAGGAACATCACCTCATGCCCACGCATTCGCATATATCTGGCCATGGCATCGGTCGCCACGGTGCAGTAGGTGTGGCCGATATGCAGCTTATCCGAGGGGTAGTAGATGGGCGTTGTGATGTAGAATTTTTCACTCATTGGTCTCGTTCCTTTCTTCTTATGGCTGCGCAGGCGCCATACAAGCGCATGAACGCATTTTCAAGTATTTACCATAACCACATTATTATAACACCCCGCAGTAAGATAATGCAAGCCGCAGCAAAGGAAATATCCCGCTTTATGTGCCCAAACAGCGGCGAAAGCAGTGTTTTTTCGACAAAACTTCCTATGGACAAAAAGGTGGCGGCTGAGGTATCATAATATTGCAGCTTATCCAATGGCATTGAGGATGCCCAAGTCTCACCGAGTGGGACAGTAAGCTCATATCTTTATCCCACAACCCTTATTATGGCGGCCGTATTTGCGGCCGCGCTTTTTTTGCGTTCCCTCGGGGTTAAGATTACAGCCAAAAGCAATACAGCACAAAACCCCCTGCCGCGGTCAACAGCAGAGGGTTGTACTCATTAACTAAGTTTTTGTATACCGGCAGTTTAATTGCTCTGGCCTTCAAGCTGCTCTATAAGCTCCTCTATCTCATCGCCGTACTGCTCTATCAGTTCTTCTCCATGCTCCTCAAGGTAGTTCACGATATCATCGCCGTACTGCTCTATCAGTTCCTCGCCATGCTCCTGTATGTAATCTTCGATGGCTTCGCCGTACTGCTCGAAATAGTCTTCACCGTGTTCTTCGACCATTTCTTCCACAGATGAGTAGTCGCCGCGAATGATTTCAAACATATCGATGCCCAGTTCACGCTTTATCAATCCGAAGACACTGACGATCACAAGGGCCGTCACCAGAACCTGGATGAGGAACATTACGATAAGGGAGCGGGCCCAGTTGCGCCGACCGATCTTGCGGCAGCCGCCCAAAGCCCAGATAAGAAGCACGATCACATTGACCACAGGAATGGCCATAAGGAAATAGTTGGCCACATAGCCAAAGGTTTTGACCGGCTCATACTTGGTGCCGCGTACAGCCTGCTTTGCTGCTTCGTTGGCGGCACGCTTATTGGCGCGCTTTTCTTTATGGGTCAGCGGGGCAGCGGGTGCCGGTTCAGGTGCGACTTCGGGTGCTGCAGCGCCCTCATCTGCCACCGGTACAGGCTGTTCCACCGGCTGATATACAGGCGGCTGCCACTGGGGCACCTGCGGCTCAGGCTCGGCAGGATAGGCATACACAGGGGGATAAACCTGAACAATGGGCAACTCTTCCGACACGGGTGCGGCTACATACACAGGCTCTTTCACTGCAGGTGCTTCGATCACAGGCTCGGCCACGGAAGCAAAAACCGGCGCAGGCTCTTCCACCGGCTCGGGATCGGGTGCAGGCTGGGCTACCGTAAACGGTGTGCCGCAGACTGTGCAGAACTTAAAGTTTTCCGGCATCATACTGCCGCAAACGGGGCAACGCTTTTCATCCATAACAGATCCTCTTTTCCAATGATATATGTTAACGCGGAGGTATTCTTGATCTTTTCGGATTCAGTATAGCATGATCGGAAATGCTTTTCCACCCCGAAAAATGCAAAATACAAAATTATATAGAAATATCCCCCGTCGCCGGGGGATATTTCGTTTCTTTCGTCAGGCAACCAGCATATCGGCGATATACCAGCTTGCGTTATCCACCCCGTCATTAGTAAGGTCAAGGTAGACAAAATAGAAGATATTATCCAGATCGTCAACCACGAGGGCACCAGTGCTTTCCACCTGCACGGTGCGCTCCATATAAACGCGGCAGACAAAGCAGATGTCGCTATATCTGGTATACTCCACTATCTGCTCATTCTCATAGCCGATCAAAGTATGACGGTCGATGTAGCGTCTGTCAAAATTGGACGCCTCAACCTGTTCATAAAGCAGAGAGCCCTCAATAAGGACAGTCTGGATCTCGTAAAGCTCAGCGTCGCGCAGGGAATAGTTTGCCCACAGCTTAGCCGTCTCAATAGCCATAAGCTCCAGTTCCTCCGGCATGGACGAGGGAGTATAGCGGGCTTCCAGTACAACTTCCGGGGCGGAGGGATCAAACTCCACGCTGGCACCAAGGTTATCGATAATCTCCGTCTCCGGCTCATTAAGCAGGCCCTCTATGGTATAGGTGACCATTCCGGGCATATCAACATAGTCCACGATATACGCAAAATCTTCAATAGCTACAACTTCACCGCTCATATGGCTTTCGTCCAGCTGGATACCGTTGACAGTAACGACAAAGCCCTCGGGTACAGTGTAGCTGCGGCTGAAGCTGTCGTAAGTGAAATCAACCTGACCACCGTTATAAAGCCAATCGGTAATGGTCAGAAGGCCGAGACGAACCTCCTCCTCACCGGCGGTGATGGAGAATGTACCGACCTTGCCGCCGTCGGCATAGAGATTGTAGTCGTAATTCTTGGCGTCGTAACCGGCCTGCTGTCTGCAGGTGAGTTCAGCCGCCGCAAGAGTCTCATACTTTGCGGTAAACACTCCGTCAGCATCGTCAAACTGTGTTCCCACGGGGCCTTCCGCACTAAGCAGCGTCTTAAGCTCCTCGGCATCGGCCGCGTTGAGCTGTGCCATAACCTCGTCAACCTTCAAGGACAGCTGAGAGTTTTCATACATAATAAAACTCTCATTACAATAATCGAGGAAGCTCTTGGCCCCATAGCCAAGACCCGCAAGCAGCAGTGCGTAAAACAGGATGAAGATAATTGCGCTCGATCGCCGTGACCACTTGAGGAAGGGGTTATCGATCTTTTGCAGATACTGTTTCCAGCTGTCTCTTTTCTTTACTCTGGCCATTACCCTCACCTCTTCTCGATCACGAACGCCGTGGGCAGTTTGTAAGAACTGTTGGCGTAGTAAAGTGTGGTACTGGTCATAAGATACTCGCCGTCATAGTACATGGCAGAGGAACTGCCGCCGTCAAGGTTGGCAGCATTTATCGCACCATACTCCATCATAATGTTGATAAGATCCTCAGCCGTTGCGCCAAGGTGCCCGTTGGCACCGCGGCCATCGGTAACAAGGAGAAGCACGGCACCGTCGGCCCGCTGACCGATGGCGGTACGGGGATTGGCACCGCTGCCCATGCCGCTGGTCTCACGGGGCTCACCATTGATAACAAGGGTGACAAAATGGGCATTATTAACTCCGTTATGGTCGGGGAACACGACCGCGTCGCGGAGATTATACTCAGCCACCAGATTCTTCATATGGCCCAGGCCGCCGTTACCCGTGGGAATGATGCGCAGCACATTGTCATAGTCAAAACCGATTATGTACAAGCCCTCATAAGCGCCGCCGTTATAAACGATAACACCGTCAGAGACAGCAAGATTCAGCGGGGTATATTCCACCTGATCATAAAGTCCGCCGTT
Source organism: Oscillospiraceae bacterium (assembly GCA_045605145.1). Taxonomy (GTDB): domain Bacteria; phylum Bacillota; class Clostridia; order Oscillospirales; family Oscillospiraceae; genus CAMNAO01. The sequence continues at coordinate 40,514 of JAZUPH010000073.1, forward strand.
AATGCCGCCGATAGCATCGGCATCGGTAACCAGGCCCTCAAGGTCGCGCTTGTCCCACCAATTGGGATATGTGGTGGCCACCGTAACGCGGGACGGGTCATTGACGATCATCAAAGTGGCATCAAAGGTGCGGCCGTGTATCTCGATTATCTCGATGCCGTTGATGTCAAACTCTTCCGCGCCGGCTTCTTCACCGCTGTCCTCCACTGTCGTTTCGGTTGCGGCAATGGTGATAAGGCTTTCATCAATGGTGGTATCCATCGCCACAAGCGCATTGCGATTGAGCACTTCCTCAATCTCCTGTTCGGTCATAATCAGCCCCGCCGTCCATTTAAGGGCGCCGGTCTCGAGGATGGTGGTGGCAAATAGCTCACGCGTGGCCTCACTGGGGCCGTGGCAGGCCAGATCCAGCATGGCATAGAGAGTGAGCGCAACCGCAACCACTATAGTCAGCAGCACCAGAAGCACCCGGCCGATATGCTTAAAAATCGTCCTTCTGATGAGCCTTCCATAGCTTACGGGTTTGGTAGTCTCGTTATTTTCCGCTGTGTTGACGTTCTTTTCGTCTGTCACTTGATTCACCTCATGTTGTCTAATGGCAACACTGCCTAAAATAGAATTATAGCACAACATATGCCTTAAAGCAACAGAATATTACGCATTTTCAGCAAATATCATTACCTATTCACAGGATGTATCTGCCATCACCTGCGCGTTCGGTAAACGTTGCACCGTAGGAGCAGATGCTCTGACGATGCAAGGCCGGATATAAACAGTCAATAGAAACCCAGGAATTTCCCCATATCGGCAGTGTTATTCTTTTGGCGATTGTGATATTGTATCAATGGCATGAGGAACTTTCCCGATGTTAAACAATTCTTAAGATTGCGCCCGCTTTTTTCTTAAATTCGATTTTGCTATCATACAGCCATGGAGGGTAAATGTATGTACAATATTCTTGTTTGTGACGACGAAAACGACATCCGGGCCGCACTGGGTATATACCTGTCGGGTGAAGGCTACAAGGTCTATGAGGCCTCAGATGGCTGGCAAGCACTGGACATTCTCAAAGACACCGAGGTGCAGCTTATCCTGCTGGATGTGATGATGCCCGGCATGGACGGCATCACCGCCCTGCGGGAGATACGCAAAAAGTGCAACGCGCCGGTAATACTGCTGACGGCGAAAAGCGAGGAGACGGATATGGTGCTGGGTCTCACCCTGGGGGCAGATGACTACATCACCAAACCTTATCGCCCACTGGAGCTTATCGCCCGGGTGAAGGCCCAGCTGCGCCGCTATGCCAGTCTGGGAGGGATGGAGGCAAAGCCCGATAGCCTGACAGCAGGCGGCATATGCCTTGACGACCGCGCCAAAGCTGTAACGCTCCACGGCGAGCCTGTGTCACTGACACCGACGGAATATGACATACTCAAGCTGCTGATGGAGAACCCGGGCAGGGTATTTTCCACGGCGCAGATATACCGCACCGTATGGAACGAAGAACCGCTGGGGGCCGACGGCGCCGTGGCGGTACATATCCGGCATCTGCGGGAAAAGCTCGAGGCCGATCCCTCCAACCCGCGCTACATTAAGGTGGTCTGGGGGAAGGGCTACCGATTGGAGGAAAATGTATGAAAGCAATTAAATTTTTTAAATGCAGCCTGTTTATGCGCACATTGGCGCTGATACTGCTGTGCTGCACGGTGCTGGGCTGCTTTTTGTCCCTTGTGGGCTTCATTTACTGCTTTGAAAGTGGAGAATGGCACAGCAATGAGCCACCGGCATTCACCGACAGCGGCATGGCCGACAGCGACATATACAGCGCCATGCGGCAGATAGAACAGTACGAGTGTTTTGACAGTCTTCTGCAGATGAAAGCGGAGGGCAGAAACTATGCCCTGTACTTCTCCGACAATCTGGGCATCACCATTAAGGAAGCCGCAAGCGGCGCAGTGATCTACAGTCGCGTTGGCGAGGGTTACATCGAGGTGGTGGTGGACGAGCCTTTCCAGATGTGCACAGATCGCGCCAGCCGCTGCTGGGTCTACGGCTGGACAGACAACCGGTATGACCAGGAGACGAACAGTTACATCCGTTATTATTACGATGATGTTAGCGGCGAGATGGTCTCATTCCCCGAGGATTTTGAGCCCAGCTTCACCGCCGTGACCATGACCGGCTACATCCGCTGGCCTGCGGATATGTATTCTGAGGTTTGGTTCGCCTATCAGCTTTATCAGGTGCTGGCGGCAACATACAAATTCCTGCTGCCGCTGTGCATTGGCTGCGCCGTGGCAAGCCTTCTGCTGCTGGCATTCTTACTGTGGTCGGCAGGCTGGAAAAAGGGTGACGAGAAGCCCACCCTGCATTTCTGGCACCGCATCCCGCTGGAGGCGCACGCCGCCCTTTGGATATTCGTTGTCTGTTTTGCCGTGGCCGCCAACGATTATTGGTACTACGGCAGCGATTACATAACCCTGCTGTGCGTAAGCGTTTTCGTTGTCGTTATCACCTTTGCGGCGGCAATGTTCCTGATGACCGTGGCTGCCCGCATCCGCTGCCGCGCACTGTGGAGCAGCACCGCCGTGGCGTGGTGCTTAAGAATGGTCGCCCGCTTCTTCCGCGCCCTGCCCAGCACATGGAAATATGTGGTGGCTTACGGCGGATTTATGCTTATTAACCTCTTTTTCGGCGCACTGGGGATCGGCAACCTGGGCTATGGCGGGGAGGTCGTCTGCTGTATGCTCTTCCTGGCTGATATAGCCGTTCTCGGCATCGTGGTGTGGTACGCGCTGCAGCTTAAAGCCATCCGCCAAGGGGCAAGGGCATTGGCAATGGGCAACATCAATTACAAGATCGACACCCGAAATATGTGGCCCACTTTCCGCCGTCAGGCCAATGATCTGAACAGTATCGCCCTGGGCATGAGCCGCGCCGTTGACGCCCGTGTGAAAAGCGAGCATTTCAAGACCGACCTTATAACCAATGTGAGCCATGATCTCAAAACGCCTCTGACCAACATCGTCAGCTATGTTGATTTGCTGCGCAGAGCCGCGCCGGGATCCGAGGAGCAGGAAAAATATCTTGATGTGCTTGACCGGCAGGCGGTGAAGCTGAAAAAGCTGACGGAGGATCTTATCGACGCATCCAAAGCCGCCAGCGGATCTGTCAGCGTGAACCGCGAGATGCTGGACGCAGGAGAACTCCTGCGGCAGAGCGCGGGCGAATGGACGGAGCGGCTGGAAAAGAGCGGGGTTACACTGGTATTGAAAATCCCCGACAGTCCGGTCATGGTGCCGGCCGACGGCAGACTGATATGGAGGGTGTTCGACAATCTGCTGAGCAACATTTCAAAATATTCCCTTACCGGCACAAGGGCGTACATCGACCTGTCCCCCACCCCCACAGGCACTGCTATTGTGTTCCGCAACATCTCACGGGAGCAGCTGGGCGTACCCGCGGCACAGCTGATGGAGCGCTTTGTGCGGGGCGATGCGTCCCGTCACAGTGAGGGCAGCGGTCTGGGCCTGTCCATCGCGGCCAGCCTGACCCAGCTTATGGGCGGCCGGCTGGATCTGAGCTGTGAGGGTGATCTGTTCCGGGCGGTGGTAACACTGCCGCCGGCAGCACCCGTGGCCGTGGAGAAAGAAAATGCAGCGCATACAGAGGGAGAAAAGGCAAAAGAACGCCCTAACTTCGCAGAAAACAGCACTACAGAACCCGAACAGCATGAATAGATGTTGTTCTCTAAAACAGCATTGTGCCGCACTTGATTTAGTGCGGCACAATGTTTTCTGAAGAATGCAAAACAAGGCAACCCCTTCGACTTCGCTATGCGAAGCACCCCCCTTGTGTAAGGTAAGGCTTGAAGGGCGCATTCTTACTGAAGATACTGCTTCATGCGCTCGATATTGTTTCGCTCGGCTGTGAGAAAGCGCTCGGACAGTCTGCGAGTGTCAGGGGCCGCGTTGGGGTAGCCGTTCATGATCTTGGTAATGTTGATGATGCCCATGTTGCTGCCGTTTATCATGATCTCAGCAATGTGGGATGCGGTCGTGTCCCACATGGTCTCCATCTCCACACCCATCTTCATGCCTAGTTTTGACATCATGCCCGGCTCTTTCACCCGGGCGCCCAGCTTTTCAAGGCACTTCTCCGCCTCGTCGCTGATGCGCTTATACTCAGTTCTGTGCTGCATGAGATCTTCCTTAAGGCCAGGATTTACCACCTGATCCAGTACGTCCTCAACGCTCTGGCTGCCGGTCTGGGCGCTTTTGTAAATATCCTGCAGGACGGTTACTTCGGTGCTGTGTTCCATTTGTTCCTCCTATGCGGGCACAAATTGTTCAATGCCCGTTGTCTTCACTCTTAGTCTGTGATAAAATGCAGCTATTATCAAAAGTGGAGGAAATTTTCTTTGGAATGGATCGAAGCCGCCATCAACACAAAGCCCAATGAGCTAAACGCACTGTGCAGCCGGCTTGAGGCACTGGGCGTGGACAGCTATGTGATTGAGGACGAGGATACATACAAAACCTTTCTTGAAGAGAACAGAAAATTCTGGGACTATGTGGATGAGGATCTGTTTGACTCATGGCAGGGCCTGTGCCGGGTGAAATTCTACTTTGCCGCCGACGAAGACGGCCGCCGCAGCCTGAGCCAGCTTCGAGCCTGCCTTGGCGGGACGGAAATACTCACCGCTCTGGTCGCCGATGAGGACTGGGAGAACAACTGGAAGCAGTATTACCGCCCCATAGAGATCGGTGAGGGACTTTTGATCGTCCCCCAATGGGAAGAGACACCGGAGACAAATGGACGCACGGTCCTGCTGCTGGATCCAGGTCTGGCTTTCGGCACCGGCTCACACCCCACCACATCCATGTGCCTTGAGGCTATGCAGGACATCGACCTTAAAGGGCAACAGGTGCTGGACCTTGGCTGCGGCAGCGGCATACTGGGCATCGCCGCCGTCCTTCTGGGCGCGGACTGCTCCACCGGATGTGACATTGACCCGAAAAGCCCGGAGATCGCAGTGCAGAACGCGGCACTCAACGGCATCGGAACCGACCGGTTCAAAGTCTTTTGCGGCGACGTGCTGGATGAGCGCGGTCTGGGCGGCCGCCTGACCCCAAAGGGTTATAAACTGGTGCTTGCCAACATCGTTGCCGATGTTATAATCGCCCTTGCCCCCGCGGCGAAAAGGTTTGTAGCCGAGGATGGACACTTCATTTGCTCCGGCATTATTGACGGGCGCGAGGCAGAGGTCATTGCGGCGCTGAATGCGGCGGGATTTGCTGTTGAGCGCCACTGCCGCAAGGAAAACTGGAGCGCATTTATCTGCAGATAAAAAGGAGTTTAATCTATGGAAAACAACCTCAGAGCAATCGTACTTGCCGCAGGCAAAGGCTCCCGCTTTGTCACCGAGGGTGAAGCGCTGCCCAAGGTCATGCGCCGCGCACTGGGAAAGCCTGTACTCAGCTATGTCCTTTCGGCCCTGGACTTCATTCCCAAAGAGAACATCACGCTTGTAGTCGGCTACCTGCGGGAGAAGGTCACCGAGGCATTCCCCCAGTATCCTTACGCCGTGCAGGCTGAGCAGCTTGGCACAGGCCATGCCGCACTCAGCGCACGCGCCGCGCTGGAGGATTATGACGGCGATGTGCTTATCGCGGCTGGCGATATGCCCCTTATCGGGCAGGAAACCTATCTTTCTCTGGTTAAGACGCACCGGGAAAGCGGCAACGACTGCACAGTTCTCACCGGCTACATGGACGATCCCGGCTCTTTCGGCCGCGTACTGAGAAAAGCCGATGGCAGCTTTGACCGCATCGTTGAGGCCCGGGACTGTACCGCCCAACAGTACGCAATCAAAGAAGTCAACTCCGCCATTTATGTGTTCAAGGCATCCCGGCTCCTCCCTGCCCTGCTGGCGCTGAAAAATGAGAATGCCCAGAGTGAGTATTACCTTACCGACGCCCCGGACATCATTCTTTCATGGGGCGGCAAGGTGGGCATCTCTGATGCCTGGCGCACAGAGGATATGACCGGAGTCAACACGCCCAAAGATCTTGCAGCGGTGGAAGCCGCATTGACCGCACGGGGATAATACGGCTGCGCACACTAAGAATCAGACAAACAAAAGACCCGGACACTGATGTGTCCGGGTCTTGTTTCATTTGTTCGGATCAACCGACGAGACGGCTCCAGAATTTCTCATCGTAAACGTAAGCGGCAGTACGGTCGGCTTCATTCCCGGTCTCCCACTCGTCATAGGCGGCGGTAGAAAGCTCGGCAGTGGCGATGTACTCCCATGCCTCCATGCCTTCGCCGGCGTAGCAGATCATGCAGTAGCCGCCCAGCTCTTCGCTGTAGATCTTGGTGACGTTGCCCTCAAGAGTCTTGAAATCGTACAGCCACTCGCTGGCCTCACCGTACTCATTTTTCAGAGTGCTCTCGAGCCAGACATAGTCGTAGCCGGTCTCTTCTCCGTAGGTAATGGCTATCTGACCGAAAGCCTCCACAGTTCCGCCGGCAGCAAGCCACTGCTGATAATACTCGTCAAACACATCGTCAGCCAGCTGGGTGTACAGGTCGCGGACGGATATGAACTCCTCATCAGAGGCGTAATCAGTGCTGCTGACAGGGATGGTATAGATCATGGCATACATGCTGCGGGCAGTATAATCGTTATCATCGCGGGAGATGAACTCAACAATATACATGCCGTCCTCAGCCTCGATGCAGGTGATGTCACCTTCAACACGAGAAGCATCCTTGGCCCAATCGGCGTAGCTGCTGTTCAGATTGGAGCCCTGGGCAGTACCTTTGGCATTGTCATCGGTGTTAAACCCTTCAACATCCGCTTCATTCATATAGGGAGTGATCGCCTCGTAGAAGTCGGCGCCGCCGTCCATAGCAGCCTTAATCTCGTCCCACTCGGCACGCAACTCTTCCCAGGCGGCGTCGGTGTTGGCCTCATCATAGCTTTCCTGATCGGCAAGATACAGATGAACCGCTCTGAGGGTGTAGTAAGCAAGATCATCCTTGTTCTCGCCGTAGTAGCTCTCCAGCTGGTCATCGGAGTAAGTATAGCTCTCGCTGATATAAGTCTTGTAGCTGTTTGCATACACCACGCGCTCAAGCTCACGCTGGTAGATCTCAAGGGTGATGCCCTTACCGAAGCTGTCGGCAAGATACGCATTCACGGACTGACCGTTGTAATCGGCCCAGTACTTAACAGCCTCAATAGCGGCAGCGATCTGAGCCGCATCATCCTCAGAAAGGGTGTAACCGGCCTGCTGTGCAAGCTGGCTGTAATAGTATACGCCGCTTATGGAGTTGGCGGCTTCATCAACCAGATAATCGTGCCAGGTGCGGCTGTCGTCATAGGAGACAGACTTGGCGTAGGCGGTGCTGGTGGGCATGAGGTAGGAAACATAGTCTCCGTACATCTGGCTGGCATCGGAATACAGCTGGGAGAAGACGCTGTGGTAATAATACTGGAACTCCACCACAGTGATGGTATGTCCGTCGATAACTGCGGCGGGCATGATACGGCGGATGAGGGCGCTGTGGACAAATAACACAGACGCCGTCAGCAGTGCCACACACAGGGTGACAATGAGTATAGACACGCGCAGCTTCTTCTGCTGCTTTTTCTGCTCAAGCAGAGCCTTTTCCTTTTTGCTCAGTTCGGCCTTGCCCTGCTGTCTTAAATTCTTTTCTCTCGAAGCGCTCATAACGCACACCTTTCGCTGCAATAAGTACATAAGTCACCGCCAAACGGCGGCACCTTCGCATTATATAGTAAAATGCGGCGCAATTCAAGCGCCGCAAGGTATTTTTTACCGATTTTTAAAGATTAATATTCAGCAAATTGCCAAAAAGCAGAACACCCGCTTGTGCCGTGTAGACCCTTTTATAACCTGCATGTAGCAGGTGGGTTGACGCCTCCGTGCTTTACTGCTTCCAACGTCCGGCCGGAGCCGGGAGGCCTGCAAACCACGCGGAGAGTCGTGCATCCCTAAGGGTGCTGTAGGCTCAAAAGCAGTCTATCACGCACACAGCAGGCTTCTTACATCATCGGTGGACGAAAATCAGCCCTCGTCCTCGTCTTCGGAATAGAGGCGCTCCATAAAAATCTGGTACACCTCTTCCGCCTCGTCTCCTTCAAGGGGCTGGAGAAATCCGTCATCGCCCTCACCGGGAAACGCCTCCATCAGTACCATTCCGAAATCCTCATCATCGGGATCCATGTCGGCAGGAAGAAAAGCAAGTATGAACCTGCCGTCAAGCTCAATGGTATCAAGATGCTCCAGCTCGTAGCTGTTGCCTTCCTCATCAGTGATGGTCAGTATATTTCCGCCAAATTCTTCCATGGTACGCCTCCTGCATTTGATGCATTAACTATACTATGTTTTACACTAAATTGCAAGCGGCAAATAGCCCCATGATTCGCCCCCACAGACGGCGGCACTTATGAGTTATAGTCCTCCATAATGCGGATAAGCGCGCTCAGATCGGTGACGGCAATACCCTCTTCAAGCAGCAGTCTGTCCGCCTCGCGCAGACTTTCGGCAGATATATCGGTCATATAGATAAGCGTTCCGTCCTTATCTGTAACACATACGAAGCCATCCCTGACGGTGACAAGCATATTCTCAAGCACCTGGAGCCCCTTTGGAAGAGGCAGCTCAATACCACCATGGTCGATCTCCCCCGTCTCATTGGCTGCCGCAGCGGGCGTTATGCACAGTGCGCCGCAAAGCATGATAAGGCTCAGGATGGGTACCAGCAGTTTTTTCATAGCAAACCTCCGAAAAACTTTTTCGGAATGATTTTGCCCCGGAGGGAGTAGAATATACCCGGCAGGCAGGTTCAGGGCGCGGAAGAATATATAAAAATATTTGAATTTATCTATTGACATCCGCAAATCTATCTGCTAAAATCTTTCAGGTAAAGAAAGTAGGTACGGTTCCCGTCCTCACCCGGCCATATTGTGAGCCGGTGTTAACACAGTTCTATCCCACTGTTTGCGGTGGGTTTCTGTGCGCGGGTATCGTCCGCGCATTTTTTGTTGCCTGCACTTTAATTGGAGGTGTTTGACAATAGCAAATATCGAGTACCAAATTAATGAAGAAATCGTCGACAAGCAGATCCGCCTTATAGATGAAGAGGGCGCTCAGCTTGGTCTGATGTCCGCCGCAGAGGCTCTTAATGTTGCGGTAGAGCGCGGTTACGATCTGGTTAAGATCGCGCCCAACGCTGTGCCCCCCGTATGCAGGCTGATGGACTATGGCAAGTTCCGCTTTGAGCAGTCGAAGAAGGATAAAGAAGCCAAGAAGAATCAGCACGTCATCGAGATCAAGGAGATCCGCCTTTCTCCCGGCATCGGCCTGAACGATTTTAATGTCAAGCTCAAGGCAGGACAGCGTTTCCTCAAGGATGGCGATCGTCTTAAGGTTGAGGTTCGTTTCCGCGGTCGCGAAATGGCTCACCCCGAACTGGGCAAGGAGCTGCTTGACAAATACGCCGAAGAGTGCAAAGACATCGCTTCGGTTGATAAAGCCGCCAAGATGGAGGGACGCCGCATGAGCATGTTCCTCTCCCCCAAGAGCGGCAAGTAATCCCACATTAAACAGGATGTAAATACACCGGAAGGAGTACCAGTATGCCCAAGATCAAGACACACAGCGGCGCGAAGAAGAGATTCTCTCTCACCAAGACCGGTAAGGTCAAGCGCGCACACGCCAACAAGCGCCACATTCTCAACAAGAAAACCACCAAGCGTAAACGCAACCTTCGCGCCGGCACCTATGCTGACAACACCAATGAAGCAGCAGTCAAGCGCATGATTCTCTATAAGTAAGGAGTCGACACCATGGCAAGAATTAAAGGCGCGATGATGACGCGCAAAAGAAGAAATACCGTCCTGAAGATGGCCAAGGGCTACTGGGGCGCCAAGTCCACCCACTATAAGATGGCTAACCAGGCCGTGATGAAGAGCCTTACCTATGCTTACATCGGCCGTAAGCTGAAGAAGCGCGACTTCCGCAGACTGTGGATCACCCGCATCAGCGCCGCCTGCAAGGCAAATGGCATGAACTACTCCCGTTTCATGTACGGCATCAAGAAGTGCGGCATCACCATGAACCGCAAGATGCTCTCCGAGATGGCCATTCATGAGCCCGCTGCTTTCACCGCCCTGTGCGAGAAGGCCAAGGCTGCCATCGCTTAAGTCAATTAAGCATACCAAATAACCCCGATTCGTCGGGGTTATTTTTTTGCTAACTGCAGCATAGGATATTTGCCGAAGGGCTTTACTCCCGCCCCGGCTCTTGGGGCAAACCGGGAAAAACGCTTACAAAAATACAGCAATGCCGCATATTTTATATTGAATTTCAGAGCGGTGTGCTATATAATACATCCGTTGTGCATAAAAAGTTTACACCTTCACGGTGATTGGAGAAAACATGACTGTTGCTGATCTCAACAATTACATAAAACCGGGTATGCGCTGCCACATGCCGGGCATCGGCGGTGTGTCCATGTCCCCCCTGAGTGAAGTGCTGCATGCCAAGGGGCTTTCTGTCACCGGCTCAGACATCGGGGAGAGCGCTGCCATCGACCGCCTGCGTTCACTGGGCATATCCGTGGTCATCGGACAGAAGGCCGAAAATGTGGGCAATGCCGATTTCATCATCCGCACCGCCGCAGTTCACGATGACAACCCGGAGATAGTCGAGGCACACAGCCGCGGCATACCCGTATTTGAACGGGCTCAGGCCTGGGGCTGGCTGATGCGCGAGTATAAAAACGCCATCTGTGTATCCGGTACCCACGGCAAAACCACCACCACTTCCATGCTGGCCTACATTCTTGTGGAGGCCGGGCGTGACCCCACCGTGTCGCTGGGCGGTTCACTGCCGATTTTGACAAACGGTCACCGCCACGGGAGCGGCGATGATTTCATCATCGAATCCTGCGAGTATTTCAATTCGTTCCTCAGTTTCTCCCCCACTGTTGCGGTAATACTGAATGTGGATGAGGATCATCTGGATTTCTTTGAGGACATCACCGATATTGAGCATTCCTTCGCCGACTTTGCAAGGCTTGTTCCTGAGGGAGGCTGTATCGTAAGGCCGGCTGCCGACAGCAACGCCGGGGAAGCTCTGGCGGATATAGATTTCACCGGCCGCACGGTGTTATCCTTCGGTTTTGAAGACAATGCCGATGTGCGCCCTGCCAATGTGGTGGAGGAGGGTCGGCTGTGCCGATTCGATGTGCTGGCACACGGCGAGCATTACACCACTCTCGAGCTGCAGGTTATGGGTCACTCCAACATGGCGGACGCCCTTGCCGCCTGCTGTGTGGCATATTATCTGGGCATTGACGGAAAAGCCGTGCATGACGGACTTCTTAAGTTCGGCGGCGCCGGACGCCGTTTTGAGTACCGCGGCCGCGTAAACGGTGCCCAAGTGTACGACGACTATGCCCACCACCCGAAAGAGCTGCGCTCGCTGATGGACATCTGCGCGCATATGGGCGCACAGCGCACACTGGTAGCTTTCCAACCCCATACCTACACGCGCACCATTGCCTTCTTTGATGATTTTGCCGATGTGCTGAAGATTCCCGACAAGGTCTATCTGGCGGAGATTTATGCGGCACGCGAGACGAACACTACCGGCCTTTCTTCAAAGGCTCTTGCCGATGTGATCCCCGGCAGCGAGTTCTGCCCCACCCTTGAGGATGTGGCAGAAGTCATACGCCGTGACGCACGACCGGGTGATCTGGTCGTCACGGTGGGCGCAGGCAGCATAACCAAGGTTGCGGCAATGCTGACTGAATGAGGGCAAATTAATTTTAACCGCATATGCAAACAAAGAACTGCACCCCAACAAACGGGGTGCAGTTCTGTTTTCGCCCTGTGGGGCGTTAATTGTTTAAATGGGATTATTTACAGCCCGCACAATACAGCACTTTACCGGATCACCTTACAAAGTAGAAAATCAGATCGTTGCCGCCGTTGCCCCAGGTAAAGGCCGCGCCTGTGCAGAAAATGACATCGTCTATGTCATACTCTTCAACAAAGCTGACAAGGCCTCGGGCAAAGTAATAACGCGGGTCAACGACATAAACATACTGATAATGCTGGGTATAGTAGTAGACGAAGGGATTTCCCTGGGAGTTCTTAATTATAAGGCAGGCAGAACCGTCGGTAATATCGTTATTTATAAACGTACATTTAGCATTATCACCGGCGAGGAAGGCAAGGTACTTACTGCCCGAGCTGGAGTTACTGCGATTGATGATAAGAGAGGTCTCATAACCCAGGCGGTCTGAGCTTCCCTCCTGTATATACAGGTGAACATCTCCGGGCGGTACATAGCAGACAACCGTATCGGGATTCTGACCCAAGAGGCTGCTCTTCTGAGCGGAATAGTAAGTCGTGCCAAGATAGCCGGGGTACTCAATAACTTCATAGGCATCAAGAGGCACAGGATCGAAGCCGGCAACCTTGCACCATTCAACATAGGCATAATACGCGCCCAACGCCGTCCAGTGGTGGTCAGTGCGGAAGCACAGATACTCATTGTTGTGGCGCACCAGAGTATCATATATATCGACATAATTGACACCGGGTGCAAACTGGCTGTACATATACTCCAGACCGTCTTCTTCAAGGGTAAGGCCCATAAACTCACGGTCACTGCGGGAAAGCATATAGGTAATACTGGTGGGAACCGTGATGGTATACAGGCGCGCCCTGCCGTCCAGCAGTTCCAATGCTCTGTTCATGCTGCTTACATAGCGGTCACACTGGTACTGAGAAAATCCGGGGACATTGTACGCCGCGTCACCGATCTGAATAACGGCACCCTGGCTGAAATACTCGTCCGCGTCCAGCACTTCGCCGCCCCAGGCAGTTGCCCCCGCAGATGCCACATTGGATGTATCTTCTTCGGGCTGTTCTTCTTCAGGCTGTGCGCTGTCGTCAGCGGGAGGCTGTTCGTCCTCCCCATCGTCAGTGGCTTCACCATCGTCCGGCTGTGCCTGATCGGCATCAGACACAGATGTGTCCGGCTCCGACTGTGAAACATCCTGCGGGTCATCGGTCTGCGCATCCTGAGGATCGTCCTGAACTTCAAGGCTTATATCCCCGGCCTGATCGCCTGCGGATGTATTGGGAACAGACACATCTGCTTCCGTGTCGGATACAGGCGGGGGTATTATCACCTGCGGGATAGATTCGCCGGCAGAAATAGTGCCGTAAATGACCACTTCACCGGTACCGTGCAGATCTTCCACCTGATCGGACAGGCTTATCCAGCTGTCGCGGAAGGTGAAAGTGTCGGAAAACCAGCTGTCAACACCTTCAAAGAAGCTGCCGTCAGCCAATGACGAGAAACTAAACTGCGGAAACTCAGTCAGTATGCGCTTTTCATTCTCAGACAGGGTCGGGCGCAGGGGCAGGATCCACGCAATCACCGTCAGTACACCCAGTGCAACAAAGAAAGGTATACACGGCAGAATTGCCTTGCGGCGCTGCTGGGCCCTCTTGCGCTGAAGAATTCTGCGGCGCAGGGGCGTCAGCTCCCCATCTTCAATTTTATCATTTACATGGTTCACATCGTTCATAAACTCACCTCAAAACTGGTAGTAAAGGAACGGGTTATAGGTATTCCCCACCAGCAGCGCTGTGGCCAGGATCAGAAGAATAACAGGCATTATGCCCCGAGACAGGGCACAGTACACATTGCCCACCACCGGCACATCGCTCAGCTTCTTCTCAAGCCAGCGGGCAATGTTGCGCACGATGGGAGTACAGGCAACCACGCACACAGCCAGCAGGTAAACATTGTTCTTAAGCATCGTGACCGACTTAAAGTCTGTAAGCGGATTGCCATTGAGTCCCCACATACCCTTAAGCACAGCCAGAGCCAGATTCATATCGGTAAAATGGAACAGAACCCAACCGATAATTGCAACAAGCAGCAGATACAGATTGGATATTATAGGCAGCTTATCCAGCACCTTTTTAAGGAACAGCCGCTCAATCGCCAGAAGAACGAAGAAGTACAGCCCCCACAGCACAAAATTCCAGTTTGCTCCGTGCCACAGGCCGGTAAGTGACCAGACAACCAGCATATTGAGAATGGTCCTGAGTTTTCCGCGGCGGTTGCCGCCAAGGGGTATGTATACATAGTCGCGGAAGAAGGAGCCAAGGGAGATATGCCAGCGCTGCCAGAACTCGGTAGCGGAGCGGGAAAGGTACGGATAGTTGAAGTTCTCCATATAATGCAGGCCCAGCATCTTTCCCATGCCGATGGCCATATCAGAGTAGGCTGAAAAGTCCAGATATATCTGCAGGGAGAAAGCAACGACACCCATCCAGACGCCGAGAACCGATGTGCCCTCAAGAGACAGAAGATTACTGCTCAATGCTGCAGTATTGGCAATGGCAGCATCGGAAAGCAACATACTGTCCGCCAGCGATCCGCAAGCATTGGCAAGCAGCACCTTTTTGGCAAGGCCCACGCAGAAGCGGCACACGCCATCAGAAAGCTCACGCCCGTTGAAGGGGTCACGGTGTACAAAAAGCTCTTCCGCGATGGTTTTATAGCGGACGATAGGGCCGGCAATGCACTGGTGGAACAGGGCCGCATACAAAAGCACATGCCAGTATTTTTCCTGCGCTTCAGCCTGACCTCGGTAAACATCCACAACATAGCTCAGAAGCTGGAAAGTGTAGAAGGAGATGCCGATGGGCAGTGCGATATTGGCAATGAAGGCAGGCGGCTCGCCAAACAGGGAAGCGATCATACCGCTGTACTTGAAAATGCCGATAAGACTCAGGTCAACGACACAGGCTGCGATCAGCCACGCCTTGCGGGCACGGGGAGTTTCACCGCGGCTGACACCGAGGGCGGCGATCCAATCAAAGAAGGACATCCCCACAAGGAGCAGCACATATTTAGGCTCACCCCAGGTATAGAAGAACAGGGAGAAAATCAGCAGCACGATATTCTTGGCCTTAAGGCTGCGGCACAGTGCGTATGCCAGCATGCAGAAACCAAAGAACCCGTACAGGAAATATAGGCTTGAAAATACCATAATCATTATCCAGTCTGCATTTTTTGTCGGATTGACACAGCAATCCAACTGTATTAGTTTAAAACAATCGGCATCGTATGTCAAGATATACCATCCTTCGCGAAGTCTTTCCGATTGCTTCAATTGTTCAGCTCCGGAGGGTTTTAAGCAACGCAAAAGCGGGAATTTTTAAAGCTTTTACTGAAAACCTGGCCGTGATATACATTTGATACTGGTATTTTATGTCCATATGTATTAGAATCAGGTCAGAAGATCATTTGTTGCGGAGGTAAGACGATGTCTATCGTTATGGAAAGCCCTTTTGTCTGTCCGGAATGCGGCTGGGAATTTAAAGTCCCGGTATGGGGCAGCATCAACATAAGCGCCGACCCCCAGATAAGGGACAATATCATCGGCGGCAGTCACTTCGCCGTAACCTGTCCTGAGTGCGGACAGAAGAGCAGCATAGTTTACAACACACTGTACGTTGACCGGGACAGAAAGCAGATAATCTGCCTTGTTCCCGACGGTGACGGAACAGACAGCCGGGAGGTTGAAATGCAGGCCCGAGACGCCGCCGCGTCCCTGCTAATGCCCGATGACCGTTTTCTCCTGCGTATCGTACACCGCACCGATGACCTGAGGGAGAAGATCATAATCTTCGACTCCGGGCTCGACGATCGTCTTGTGGAAATTTGTAAGGGTGTGGCTCTGTCCCAGGTGCCCGAAGGGCTTGAGGTGAACGATGTGCGTTTCGCTGTCATTGCCGGACACCGTTTCCTTATCCTGTACTGCAAGGACGAGGGAGAGCAGTACGTCACCGGGTTTGACAGCTTCTACCGTCAGATTGAGGAGAGTTATGGCGGACTCCTGCCCCCACTGTACACCCGTGAGTTTTTGACCGTGGATCTGGACTATGTCTCCGCACTGCTGCGGGGCGAAGCGTGATGCTGAAAGGAGCGATAATATGACACGTATTATCAACGTATTTACTCTGAACAACATTGACAACATCGGAAAGGCAATGATAGAACTGCAAGAGACGCATAAGCTGCTGCCGGAAGGTTGCACCCTGGAAGTGTACCTCAACAACGATAAGCAGGTTTCCGACAAGCTGCCCGGCGCCTTTTTCGGTGACATCGTACAAATCATCAACTTCCCCTCATCCTACATGGCATCCGTGTGGGACGAGAGCGAGGCATACAGGGATCAGCGCGCCCGCACAGCACATCTTTTCGCCAGCGCAACAACCCTCAGCTTCCCTATGGAGCAGGGCTGGTAACAGAAAGCACAAATACCGTTGGGAACGAAGTTGTTCTCCGTTCACGACAACCATACAAGCTGAAAACGGCCTCTAAAGAGGCCGTTTTTTGTTTCTTCCGATCGGCAGACGCTATATACCATATGCAATGAGCGGGGATGGCAGCATATGATCCGGGTCGAAACAATAAAAATATTGACCAAATCGGTCAGCAGGGATATAATCAATATATTCTCGATCGAAAACAGAAAGGCAGATACTATGCCAAAAAGCATGGATATAAAAAGAAAATACCGCCGCAGGATGCTTCTGCTGGCGGCGCTTACTGTGTTTATCTTCTTCGCTTCATTCGCACTGGGGCGCTATTCCGTCAGCCCCGGTCAGCTCATAAAAATACTTGCTGACGCCCTGCTGGATCTTATCCGCAAAGCCGTCCCCTCCGTGCCCGACATGGCACAGACATGGACGGATAACGAGGCGGCGGTGGTTTTAAACATCCGCCTGCCGCGCATTATCTGCGCTGCCGTTGTTGGGGCAGCGCTTTCTGTGGCGGGCGCATCCTACCAGGGCATTTTCCGCAACCCCATGGTCTCCCCCGACATTCTCGGTGCCTCCACGGGCGCAGGCTTCGGCGCGGCGCTGGGCATACTTTTGGGTCTGGGCTATATGGGCATCACTGTCAGCAGCTTTGTCTGCGGCGTGGGTGCCGTAGCGCTGGCATGGCTTTTGGGCCGGGCCAGCAGACTGGACAATACCCTTGCAATGGTGCTTGCGGGCATGATGGTGGGGTCGCTGTTCTCCTCAGGCACGTCATACATAAAGCTGGTAGCCGACACGCAGGAGCAGCTGCCCGCCATAACCTATTGGCTGATGGGCTCGCTGGCCTCCGTCAAGGGACGGGATGCATGGTTCGTCATCCTCCCTGTGGCGATGGGCATGATACCGCTTATCCTGCTGCGCTGGCGGATAAATCTGCTCACCGTCAGCGAGGAAGAGGCCCGCTCCATGGGCATCAACACCACCCTTTTGCGCACTGTTGTCATCATCTGCGCCACCCTTATGACCGCCGCCAGCGTAGCCATAAGCGGCATGATCGGCTGGGTGGGTCTGGTTATCCCCCATTTCTGCCGCATGATGTTCGGCAGCGATTACCGCCGCCTTATCCCATCGGGAATGCTGCTGGGCAGCGCATTTTTGATAGTGGTGGACAACGTGGCCCGCGTTGCCGCCACAAGCGAGATACCGCTGGGCATACTGACGTCATTTGTCGGCGCGCCGGTGTTCATCCTGCTGATAACGAAGGGGGGCGAAATGCGTGGCGATTGAGATTAAAGATCTCAGCTTCTCCTACCGGGGGCATGACGTACTCCATGATGTGTCTTTCAGCGCCGCAGACGGCGACGTTGCCGCTGTGCTGGGCCCCAACGGCGTGGGCAAAAGCACTCTCTTCCGCTGCATGCTGGGCTTTTTGAAGCCGCAAAAGGGCAGCATAACTGTTGATGGCCGCGACATAAGCGCCATGGATCGGCGTGAGGCCGCCCGAACAATTGCATACATTCCCCAAAACAGCAACCCCGTGTTCAACTACACCGTTGAAGACGTGGTGCTTATGGGCGCAACAAACAGACTGGGTATGTTCTCCACACCCGGGCAGGAAGATATTGAAAGGGCCGGGGCAATAATGGACAGTTTGGGCATCCTTCCTCTGAAAGACCGCCCCTGCGGCAAAATATCCGGCGGTGAGCGGCAGCTTACACTGCTGGCCCGCGCCCTGCTGCAGGATGCAAGGGTGCTGATAATGGACGAGCCCACCGCCGCTCTGGACTACGGCAATCAGCTTATGGTCATGGAGCGCATTGAGGAGCTGGCAGGTCACAGCTACACCGTCATTTTCTCCACGCACGATCCAAACCAGGCTTTCCGACACGCGTCAAAGGTTCTGGCCATGCGCGAAGGGCGCGTACACGCCGCCGGGCAGCCCGTTGATGTACTGACCACCACCACCCTCAGCCGCCTGTACGGCATTAACATCGCCATGGGCAGTGTTGCGACACAGGGCGGGGACGTGACCGTGATCGTGCCGGAGCGCAAAAAATAAGCGCCGCGGCATAGGCCGCAGCGCGGATATATCTAATTACTCAGTCTTTATACAGCTGTACAAACTTTTCGTTTGCCGCCTGCTGCGCGGCATCCAGCACCTGTTTATAGTTGTTGATAAGCTGCTTCGCCTCTTCCGTCAGGTGGGAGCCGAAGCGCCCGTTGCGCTCAAGCAGCTTTATACCAAACTCCTGTTCGGTTTTGGTGAGTATCTTCCAGCTTTTGGAATAGGCCATTCCCATATTGGCACATGCCTTTCGAATGGAACCGGTACTCTCAATAAGCTCAAGCAGGCGCACAGCCCCGGTACCGAAACCAAGGGAGTCAGGTTCATAATCGTTAAAGAATGTCAAGCGAAGGCGCATATGTATATCAGGCATCCGGATCACTCCTCTGTAGGCAGCATACTGTATCCGCTACGGTATCAGTACCAATAATAATACCTTTCCCGTCCTATTGCAATCGTTTTTTGAGGTCAAATATGCATATTTTTCTCACAGGTCCCGTACAGGTGGGCAAAAGCACCGCAATAAAAAAATATCTTGCTGCCCACAGATCTGTGCGGTTGGGCGGTTTCGTCACCGTAAGCGACTTCGACAACGCCGACGGTGCCATGGCGCAGGTACTGCTGCGCCCCGCCGGGGACACCAACGGCGGCTACAGAGTCGGTCTGCGCTTCGGTCAGGGGCGGCACGAGTCCTATCCAAAGATTTTCGACCGGTACGGCCCCGCCATGCTGGAAGGCACAGATTGCGATCTTATCCTGATGGATGAGGTGGGCTTTATGGAAAGTCAGGCCGAGCAGTTTGCCGCCGCCGTATTGCGCACCCTTGACGGCAGTACCCCGGTGCTGGGTGTTATTAAGCCCAGGCACACGGCCCTGCTTGACGCCATCCGCAGCCACCCGGAGGTCTGCGTCATCGAGGTAAGCGAGGCAAACCGGGACAGTATTCCGGCCCTGATAGAGGGGCTGATGTCCCCTGCCCTGCCCGGTGTAGGCGGGCTGATCGTTTCGGCGGGCCTGAGCTCACGAATGGGTGATTTCAAACCCCTGCTGCCTCTTGGCGGCAAGCCAATGCTGCAGCACACAATCGATAATATGCGCCGGGCCGGCGCACAGGAAATCGCCGTTGTCACCGGGCACCGGGCAGAAGACCTGCGCCCCATAATCGCCGCCATGGGCGCCCGGGAAGTGTACAACCCCGACTATGCAACCACTCAGATGTTCGACTCGATAAAGCTGGGTCTGGGCTATCTCGCCAACAGGGTCGGGCGCATTCTTATGACCCCCGTGGACAACCCCGCTATCGCCCCAGAGACTTTTGCCGCTGTCCTCGGTGAAAGCGCCCCCATCGTACGCCCCGAGTATAAGGGCGTGGGCGGGCACCCCCTGCTGTTTGACAGCCGGCTTGCCCGCTTCCTTGCGGTGTATGACGGCCCCGGGGGGATGCGCGGCGCAATGGAAAGCTGCGGCATTGCAATAAAACAGGTGCCGGTAGATGACATTGGCATCGACCTTGACGCCGACACGCCGGAAGAGTATACCCGCCTGTGCGAATACTGGGCGCAAAGATAACACAAGAAGCAAGGGTGCAGTCCTGTGACTGCACCCTTTGATTTTATTACATTTGCCCGGTACGCTCTTTATATAACTTCAACGACAGAACTGCCGCCACCACAAAAGCGATAGCCTCTGCCGCCGGGAACACGAGCCAGACTATATCAGCCGCGTTGGGCAAAAGCGACAGTGCCCACGCGCCCGGCAGAATAATGACAGCCTGACGCAGGAGGGAAATCAGGAGAGAATACATCCCGTTGCCCAGAGCCTGGCACACACCCTGAAGGATCACATTGATGCCCACAAAGATATATCCGGCAGCAATTATCCGCACGGCCCGCGTACACATAACAAGGGCCGCATCGCTCAGGCTGAAAATCCCCACGATCTGAGGAGCAAACAGCTCAAATAGGACTGTCGCCGCCGTCATTATGCCGGACACATATATCAGATCCCAGCGGACAGCACCGCGTATACGCGCCTTGTCACGGGCACCGAAGTTGAAGCCGATGACAGGTATGCTGGCATTGTTAAGAGCTAAGGAAGGCATGAAAGCAAAACTCTGCAGTTTGTTATAAATGCCGTAGGCGGCAAGGGCAGTCTGGGAAATGCCGCCCAGGATCATGTTGATGCCATAGGCACTGACAGAACCCAGTGTCTGCATTACTATTGCAGGGGCACCGACCCGGTAGATCTGTGCGATTATATCTTTTCTGGGCACCACATAGGAGAGATGATTCTTTACCTCTTTATTAAGCACAAAGTGCAAAATACACACAACCACTGCGCCACAGCCCTGACCAATAACAGTGGCAAGGGCGGCACCCTTCACGCCCATGGCAGGCAGACCGAATTTGCCGAAGATCAGTATCGGGTCAAGAATGATGTTGGTCAGCGCACCGATGAGCTGACCGGTCATGGTGGCAACAGTTTTGCCCGTCGCCTGAAGCATTTTTTCAAAAGTCATATAGCCCACATTGGCGAAGGCACCCACGGTAATAACGCGCATATATTGGGCGGCCAGCTGCAGCGTCACAGGGTCGGAGGTCTGACCCGAAAGATACAGATCAGTAGCGGTGAGGCCAAACAGCAGGATCAGCAGATAAAAAGCGATGCCCAGGAAAATGGAATTGCCCGCGACGCGGTTCGCCCGCTCATAGTTGCGCTCACCAAGGCTTTTTGAAAGTGCCGCGTTGACGCCCACCCCTGTACCGACGCAGACTCCTGTTATAAGCATCTGCACGGGAAAAACCAGGGTAAGGGCACTGACAGCCTTGTCGCTCATGTCGGCGATACCCGCCGCAGTTATCTGAGAGACGTAATAACTGTCCACAACATTGTACAGTGCCTGCACCAGCATGGACAGCACCATGGGTGCCGCCATGGTAATAAGCAGTTTGGGCATGGACATTATGCCCATTTTGTTGCCGGCAGGCGCGATGCGCTTTGCCTTGAGTGAAGGACTCATGTTTTCCTCCTGTGAATATATCAATATGATTATAAGCATTTTACCACATTCTCCGCAAAAAGGTAATTACATTTGATACACGAACCTCTCGCCTGCCGCGTTTGCTTTTTACGCCGGTTATTTTGCGTTTTTACTTGTAACCTTTGTCGAATATTGCTATAATGATTGTGATTATTTTGGGATATTGCATCCATGTGATGCTCATACCGTGTTTATCCCGCAGCAAAGGTGGTGTCGGCATATGGAGAATAAGGCAAGGATCGTCGCCAATGCAGGCACCGTTTCCATGAGCAATGAGGCAGCAGACAGGCTCATACGCCGTCAGAACGGCACTGCTACACTGCTGTACATACATATTCTGCGCCACGGCGGAGTGTATGACCCCGCCAGAGCAGAAGCCGATCTGGGGCTTGACCCATCCCATCTGCGCACCGCATTTGGCGTGCTCAGCCAGGAGGGGCTGGTCACCACAGGAGACAATGTGCAGACACCGGCACAAGCAGCGAATCCTGCGCCCCCGCTGCTGCAGGAGGATAAGCTGCCGGAGTACACCACCGAGGACATCAAGAAGCGCCTGGCAGTGGACAAAGTGTTTACCGAACTGCACAAGGCTGTGCAGAGCATGCTGGGCAAGCTGCTCAGTTCGGACGACACGATAAAGCTGTACGGTATATACGACAATCTTGGTCTGCCGCCCGAGGTGATACTGCACCTGGTGGGGCACTGCATAAGCCAGACCAAGAAGCGCAGCGGCCCCGGCCGCATGCCCACCATGCGCTACATAGAGAAGGCGGCCTATCAGTGGGAGCGGGAGGGTATCAACTCCCTGGAGATGGCGGATGCGCATATCCGCCGCATTGACCGGCTGTATGAGATGGAGGGTGCCATGGCTGCAGCCCTGCAGATACACGGGCGCGGGCTTTCCACCACAGAGCGTGCTTACATTGCATCATGGTTGGACATGGGTTATACCCCCGACGCCGTTGCAATCGCCTACGACCGGACGGTGACGCGCACCGGGCGCATGAACTGGAAATATATCGACAGCATAATGAAAAGCTGGCACAGCAAAGGGCTGCACAGCCCTGCCGAAATTGAGCGCGGCGACAGCAAACCGGGCGGAGCATCCGCCGGGCAGAACACACCGCAGCAGAGTGCAACCCTGGAAGATTTTGAACGCATGAAGCGTTATCTTGAAGACGGAGGGCACTAACCCCGCCGAAACACAAAATGCCGCACAGGCGGCAGAATGGAGATATACATGGCCGGTGACGGTAAAATAACAGCAAGGGCGATGGACGCCCTGCAGCGCCGAAAAACTGAAAGAGAGGCAATGTACCGCCGCCGTCGGGAAGATGTATTTGCCAGAAACAGCGCCGCCAAAGAGCTTGACGGCCGCATCCGTGCTTTGCCGGTGCAGGCGCTGCGCGCCACTTTGGAGGGCGGAGACGATGCACAGGAAAAGATCGCGCTTATAAAGCACGACAGCTTCCTGCTGAGGGAGGAGCTGGCGCGTGAGCTGGCGCTTATGGGCCTTCCCCACGACTGGCTTGAAGAGGATTATTACTGCAAAGAGTGCCGTGACACCGGGTATGTGGACGGCAGAATGTGCGCCTGCCTTAAGGAGCTGGTCGCGAAAGAGCAGACCAAAGAGCTGTCCAGTCTTTTGGATATGGGCGGCGAAACATTCTCCAGCTTCAGACTGAGCATGTACGACGACAAGCCCGACCCTGTTACCCATGTTTCGCCCAGGGCAGTGATGGAGGTTGTCCTCGGCGTGTGCAAACGTTTTGCACGGGATTTCGGCGCAGTGCCGGAAAACCTGCTGATGAGCGGCGGCACAGGTCTGGGCAAGACCTTCCTGTCCACCTGCATAGCCAATGAAGTGTCCAAGGCCGGTTATTCCGTGGTCTATGCCTCCGCTGCGAGCTGTTTTGCCCGATTTGAGGACGAAAAATTTTCCCGCTATGATACCGAGGCGCAGGAGGATGTTGACCGCTATCTCAACTGCGATCTTTTGATAATTGACGATCTGGGCACAGAGATGACGACCAGCTTCACTGTAAGCGCCCTTTACCGCATTGTCAACACCCGCCTGATGCGCCGCAAGAGCACCATTATCAGCACCAATCTGCAGCCTGAGGATATTTCCGGCAGATACTCTGCCGCCATATATTCACGCATTGTCGGCGAATACAAGTTCCTGAAATTTGTCGGGCGTGATATACGCACCATGGGCAGCAGAAACGGATAAGTGATGGAGCTTTATATACTGGCATCCGGCTCATCCGGCAACAGCGCGCTTGTCTCTTCACCCCGGGGTCGGCTGCTGATTGACGCAGGAATATCCATGCGCCGCATATGCGCGGCACTGAGGGCAGAGGGCATCCCGCCGGAAACTTTGTCGGCGATTCTCGTGACCCACGCCCACAGCGACCACATCGGCGGTCTAAAAACGATGACGAAGTATTACCGCCTGCCCATTTATTGCACGCAAGACTGCGCGCGGGAGATCTGCCGCCATATTCCCGAGGCCGCGGCATACATAAACACGGTCACTCCCGGTGAGCATTTTGTGTGCGCAGGGCTTGATGTGCTCGCATTCCCCACAATGCACGACTCCCCTGGCAGCGCAGGCTGGCGCCTGTCGGACGGCGCAGGCAGTCTGGCATTTGTGACCGACCTGGGCTGTGTGACGCAGGATGTTATCTCCGCTGTCAACGGTGCGGCGGCTGTGGTGCTGGAAGCCAACTATGATATAAATATGCTGATGAACGGGCCTTACCCCTATTATCTGAAAGAGCGTATTTTGTCCCGCCAGGGGCATCTTTCCAATGAGGACAGCGGAAAACTGGCCGCATATTTGGTGCAGCGCGGCACAAAACAGATAATACTGGCTCACTTGAGTGCGGAAAACAATCTGCCAGGCCGCGCACTGCAGGCGGTGAACACCGCACTGGAGGCCGCAGGGCTGTCGGCCACGGTCACCGTTGCAAAACGCAGCGAATGCACGGGAAAGGTTTGCATATAAATGGATGTGCGTTTTATCTGCGTCGGGCGGCTTAAGGAAAGCTATTACCTTGACGCACAGAAGGAATATATCAAGCGCCTTGGCGCATTCTGCAAGGTTGAGGTGTGTCAGGTCAAGGAAGAGCAGCGCAGCCCCGGCATATCCTCCGAGGCCGCTTTCACCCGGGAGCGGGACGAGATCCTGCGTCTTATCCCCACGGGGGCAAAAATCTGGGCCATGTGTATTGAGGGAAAAATGCTCGACAGCGTTGCACTGTCCAAACAGCTCGCCGCTGCCAACGACAGCGGCAGCGCCAAGCTGTGCATCATCATCGGCGGCAGTGAAGGACTGCATCCTGACATCAAGGCCAAGGCAGACTTTAAGCTGTCAATGTCTCCCATGACATTCCCGCACCATCTGGCGCGCATCATGGCGCTGGAGCAGCTTTACCGCGCATTCGACATACTGCGCGGCGGCAAATACCACAAATAACTACAAACATCGCCCGGCAGCGGGCGTATAATGCAGTAAACGATACCATATGGGAGAGGATCGAATGAAAAACTGGGTCTTTGGCAGACATAAAGATGAAGGTCCCGCGTGGCCCACAGACGACGAGGGTAAGGCCGTACCACAGGTCGTTGCTGCCCAAATGCCCGATGGGCAATTAATGGCCGACACTGCACTGAATATGCTGCACGCCTGCGGTATACCGGCAAGGCTGCATTACCCCGGTGATGGTGGGTTCGGCCGCATAGTGCTTGGCGCCAGCGGTTTCGGCGTCGAGATAATGGTACCGGAGGACAGGCTGGAAGAGGCCCGGGCGCTTTTACTGCACGATGCGTCATCGGAGGCGGACGAAGAAAGCTCCGAACAGGATTAACGAGAAATTTTATATACTTTAATCATATAAACAAAAGCAACAGGAGGAGTAATGATGGATTTCAAAGCGCAATACCAAAACTGGCTCAACAGTCCCGCACTTTCCGCCGATGAGAAGGCTGAGCTTGCCGCAATCTCCGGTGACGAGAAAGAGATTGAAAGCCGCTTCTGCATGTTCCTTGAGTTTGGCACCGCCGGTCTTCGCGGTACGATGGGAATGGGCACCAACAGGATGAACAGCTATGTCATTCGCCACGCTACTCAGGCCTTTGCCGATGTGATTCTCGCCTCGGGTGAGGATATCGGCGCAGGCGTCGCCATTTGCTATGACTGCCGCAT
Organism: Oscillospiraceae bacterium; assembly: GCA_045605145.1. GTDB lineage: Bacteria > Bacillota > Clostridia > Oscillospirales > Oscillospiraceae > CAMNAO01. The sequence goes on from JAZUPH010000073.1 coordinate 66,228, forward strand.
CAACAGCGATGTTTTCGCCCGTGAGGCCGCCACCGTCATCGCCGCCGCAGGCATTCCCGTGCTGCTGTT
>JAZUPH010000074.1:0-16622 GCA_045605145.1 Oscillospiraceae bacterium
CGAGACGGTGGAGCTTCTGGTCAGCGTTGACCCGGCAGACAACATCGTAAAATTCGTCTATGATGTTGCTCCCGAAGAGGAGCCTGAGGACGATCCCGAAGATGATCCCGAGCAGGATCCCGATCCCACACCTGAGCCTGAACCCGAACCTGAGCCCGAACCCGAGCCAGAACCCGAGCCAGAACCCGAGCCAGAACCCGAGCCAGAACCCGAGCCAGAACCAGAAAACGAGCCTGTGGCAGATCCGGAGCCGGTGCCCGACCCGTAAGTACCGTATCCAAAATGCGATAACAACAGAAAAAGTCAGCAGTGAGCAATGCTCGCTGCTGACTTTTTGTTTGTGCAGTTGTGAAAATTCAGTACCCGTATTTGCGGTGCTTCTCACGGTTGAGCTTTCTGAAGCAGGCCTGGCAGATGCGGCTGCGGTAATGGCTGGGCAATGCCGCGCCGCACTTGGCGCAGAATCGGATATTGTTCTTAAGATTGTGCAGCAGGATATGATTGATGGAATCGGCGGTATATTCCCGCTCGTCACGCAGAGCCTCAATATCCACAGGACAGCCAAAGGCCTTGGAAAACGAGAAGTACAGATCCAATTTGCGGCAGTGCTGCTCAAGCTGGGGAAGTGTATACGGCGCATCCATCGCCAGCGGCAGCTCCGGCTGCTCTATACTCTCCCCCTCAAGCCACAGGCGCAGGAAATGGTAAAACAACTGCTTGAGCTCATCATCCGTCTCGTCAAAGGGAATGTTTGCCGCGTGCAGTTCCTGCTCCCGGGTGAGGCGGAAGCCGTTATCCCGAAGGCCGGTGATGATCGTGATATACCGTGTAATGTCCAGCTTGACATATGGGCTGACGGTGGCCATTCGGTTCCATACGGTCAGCACCTCCAGCAGGTCATAATCCACCATGAGGACCAGGTCTGAAAACCCCACCACCGCCTGCTGCAAGGGCGGCACAACGGTATCCAGCATTTCGCGTATATAGGACAGATTTTCGGTGGCACCTACCCAGCCCCGGTCGTACATGCCGAATCGGCCGGCGCGCCCGGCGATCTGCTGCACCTCCGCCGGCTTAAGAGGGCGCCGCTCTTTGCCGTCGAACTTCTCCCAATCCATGAAGATAATGCGGCGTATGGGAAGATTGAGTCCCATACCGATGGCATCGGTGGAGACAACATATTCCATATCCCCGGCGAGGAAGCCCTCAACCTGCTGACGGCGTGTGGCGTATGGCAGGGCACCGTAAATTATGGCCGGCCCTTTCCCCCGGGAGCGCAGATCCTCCGCCACGCTCAGAACACCCACCTTGGAAAAGGTGATAAGCGCGTCGCCGGGCTTCAGATCCGAATAGTCAACAGTACGCTTCATTGGTATCAGCGGGGTTTTGCGCAGGTGATTTACCACCTCATAGCTGTCACCGCAGCTTGAGATGATGCGGATAAGAAGGTCCTTTGCCTCGGGCGCGGCACAAAGATGCACCTCAGGCGCGAGAACGCCCAGAATCGCCCTGGTCCAGGCGTATCCGCGCTCCGGGTCGGCAATCATCTGACACTCATCAATGACTGCCACCTCGTAATTCTGCTTGATGTCCAGCTTCTCCGCCGTGGCGGCAACATGGGTATCGCCGGGGCGCACATCCTCCTCCTCGCCGGTGGTAAGGCTGCAGTTGATGCCGTAGTCCAGCAGCACCTCCTGCGCCTCAAGGGCGAGAAGACGCAGCGGAGCCAGATATACGCCGCTCTTGGCAGCCTTGAGCCGCTGGAAGCCGGAGTAGGTTTTGCCGGTATTGGTGCCGCCGATGTGAATGATGAAGCGGCGCTGCATGGCGCGGGCCTGAGGATACTCGTCCTTGGGGTTGAGAGCTACCAGCGTCTCAAGGCTGGTGCGGATAGCATGGGGGACATAATAGACGGAATACACATATCCGATGCCGTTTGACAAAAGCTCATGCACGGGAAAGCCGTCCATGGTGAGCAGCGCGTCCACATTCGCCTCAGGCTGGGCAGTCATAAACTCATCAAGGGTGCGCCCCGCGACGGCATAGATTATGGCGGCATAGCGCTCTTTAAGCTCTTTTGCCAGTGCTGTCTCGCTGTTGCGGCCAAGCCATACGCCGGCGCTGACGAAGTGAGTAAGGGTATTGGTCAGTTTCTCTTTGGATTTGCCGGATTCAAGATTCAAAAAATGCTCAACATAGCTCATTGCCTGGCTTGTGCGGACACGGGCCCAGGACGCGTTGGGAAGACGCCTCAGAATTGCGGCGTGGTATTTTTCAGCCAGGACAATGACCCGTCCGTCATTGATTTGGGGTCTTTCGCCCCGCTCCCACGCCTCCATAAGGAATGCGGTGGCGTCATCTTTCGCCGTGTCGGCGCGTTTTTTCGCTTCGGCATTTGATTTGGGTGAGCGCTGCTGGGCATCAATACTCCTGCCCTGCACAAAAAGCGGATCAAGCTCGGCCTTCAAAACGTCACTGCGCTCCCAAATCCGCACGGATCGGCCGTTATATCGGCGGTAACGCGGCTTGGGCAGAAGCTGCTGTATCAGTTCCTCCGTCCAGCCGCGGCCCTTAATGGTGCCAGCGTTCCAGTATTTTGATGGATTTGTCTGCGACATAAGTGTCTCCCGAATCGTATACGATCAAATAATAGACTAACTTTGATAGTATAACACATTTCGCCCGGATTCTTCAATCCAAAACCGCTTGTTCGGCGATATGTTTTGTTGTATAATCATATGGCTCATTGACTTGTTATTTGGGGGTGTATTTTTGCCGCGCTACAACAGCTATAACAGCCATATGACCGCGCGCTTCGGCTGCAAGGTTTATAAACTGGCCCTGGACGGCGGCATGAGCTGCCCCAACAGGGATGGCACCGTGGGATACGGCGGCTGCACCTTCTGCAGCGCTGACGGCAGCGGATTTTTCGCCGCAAAAAGCCGCGGCGACCTTAACGAACAGATTGAGCGCTCCAAGACACTGGTGGAAAGCAAGAACCGGGGCGGCAAATATATTGCCTATTTCCAGAGCTACACCAATACCTACGCGCCCATAGAGTATCTGGAGGAGCTGTTTTGCTCAGTTATTCAAAGGGATGACATCTCAGGACTTGCCATCGGCACCCGGCCCGATTGTCTGCCGGATGAAACGGTAGAGCTGCTATGCCGGCTCAACCGCCAAAAGCCCTTGTGGGTGGAGTTGGGTTTGCAGACCATACACGAAGATACGGCGCGGGCAATACGCCGAGGCTACACGCTGGATGTATACGATGATGCTGTGCGCCGTTTGGAAGATGCGGGGCTGGAAACCGTAGTGCATATCATTCTCGGCCTGCCGGGAGAGACGGCCCAGATGATGCTGGACACCGTGTCATATGTTGCCCACGGACCTGCCCGTGGAATAAAGCTGCAGCTTCTGCACATTCTGCGCGGAACGGATATGGCCCGGGATTATATTGACGGCAAGTTCCGGACTCTGGAAATGGACGAGTACATTGACCTGCTGTGCCGGTCGGTGCGATTACTGCGACCTGACATGGTGGTACACAGGCTGACGGGCGACGGAGCGAAACGCGATCTCATCGCCCCGCTGTGGAGCGCGGACAAAAAGCGGGTACTCAACGCCATAAACTCTGCCTTTGAGAAAAACGACGTGATACAGGGCGCGGACTGGCGCCCGTGACATAAACTGAGAGAGGGTTATTTGATGCACGACGAACTGACAAAAGTGGACATCGCCAAAATGCGGGAGGAGCTGGAGTACCGGAGCAATGTGCTGCAGCCGAAAATAATGGAAGAGGTCAAGAGGGCACGCGCTTTCGGGGATCTGAGCGAGAATTTTGAATACAAGGCGGCAAAGCAGGAGCAGCGCCGCAATGAGAGCAGGATCCGCTATCTTGAAAGGATGATCAAGTCCGCCGTTATCATAGATACAGATTCCGCCGAGGGCGTGGTGGGTCTTTTTGACCGGGTGGTGCTGTATTTCGAAGATGACGACGAGGAGCAGCAGGTTCGCTTTGTGACTACACTGCGCCAAAATCCTCTGGAGGGTCTTATCAGCAAGGAATCACCCCTCGGCAAGGCGGTAATCGGTCACAAGGTGGGTGAGCGGGTTACCGTACAGGTAAACAGTGGCTACAGCTATGGCGTTGTGATCCGCTCCGTTGAAAAGGGCGAAGATGACGCAAGCTTGAAAATCAGCGAATACTGAACGGAATAAAATTAGCACGCAGACTCTTTGTGAGCCTGCGTGCTTTTGTTTTAATTATGGCGTCCCCACCGGAAAATCATACGCTCATCTCTTCGCCCGAGGCGGCGGCGTATCCAGCCCGCAGCTTTCTGTACCAGAGCACATACATCACCAGTGCCATAACAATGACCCCAGAGCACAGCGCCACCAGCAAATTGACAAGCGGATGGGGGATAGATGGCACAAGTACAAAGATCGCCATAGACCCGTAAAGAACCGCAGTGCAGACCTTGCCGTACCAGCGGGCACCGTGTACCTGACCGATATTCCTGAGGGTTTTCATCCCCATGAGGAGCATAAGCGGCTCCTTGACCAGAAGGAGGAAGAACAGAATAATCACCGGGCGATACACAGTGGAAATGCAAATAATTACGGTCGCCTGTGTCAGCTTGTCGGCAATGGGGTCGAGTATTTTCCCCAGATCCGTGACCTGATTCAGTTTTCTGGCAATAAAACCGTCCGCCACATCAGACAGAGCCGATAGAGCCAGTGCCGCGACAGAAAGCCACAATCTGTCATTAAGATACGCCGCCGCAAACACCGGTATCAGTATGATGCGCAAATAGCTGAGAATATTCGGTACGGTCCATATCTGTTTTGCATAGCTTTGTTTCAATAGAACATTCCCCCGTAATCTTAATACCTGAGTATGTTGTACTACACTTATCTAAACCGCATCTAAACCGGTACCGTCTTACGATGATATACACACAACAGCACCCGAAGCGCCTTTCGCGTTTCGGGTGCTGTATTTGCTGTTGTGTTTTCCGCTCAATCCCGCTGCGGGGCGAAGCAGTACCGTGCGGCATAGAGGTACTGCCGCTCAAACTCCTCAATAGCAGCCTTACTCACCTTGCGAAAGGGCAGGAGCATATCGAAGGCATGAAATCCCGTGGGGTACACATCCACATGGGCGGGTACGCCGGCTTTTTTCAGATTAGCTACATAGCTGAGTGTTTCGCAATAAAACGCCTCTGTCTTTCCAACAAAGGTGTAGGCGGGAGGCAGATTGCTGTAGTCGGTCTGCCGCGCAGGTGCGGCATAAGGCGTGGGCGTCTGCCCGTTAAGACCACGCAGATACAGCTTCCATGCCGCGTGATTGCGCTTGGTATTCCACGAAATGCCGTGGTTATCTTTCGATGACTCAGTATCCCGGTCGTCAAGCATGGGGTACAGGGGCATCTGGAAAGCGATATTCACTTCACACTTATCCCGGGCATACATGCACAGTGCCGCAGTAAGTCCGCCGCCTGCACTCTCGCCGCCGACCATTATCTGATCCCGATTGCAGCCCAGCACTTCGGCGTTATCTTTAAGGTACTTAAGCGCCGCATAACAGTCCTCCAGCGCGGCAGGATACGGCGCCTTGCCGGACAGGCGGTACTCAGGCGTGACCACGACTGCACCGTATTTTTTCACAAGGTCTATTGCACGGCTCATGTATATCATGCCCGCCATGCCCGTGGCATAGCCGCCGCCGTGTATCCACAGTATACCCGGTGTCTCCTCCCAGGGCTTCGCGTTAACCGTGGGGCGCAGGATAAGCAGCTTTATATCCGCCCCGGCGGAGGGTATCGTTTTACTTTCGACAGTGTATTCTTTCATTAAAGCCGCCACCTCATTGGCGTGTGCATCCTCTGCAGCGCAAGGGCGTAATGCCCGTCACCTGCCGCAGTTTATGACCATATCCACAAAGTGTTTGAACAGCGGGGCAAAATCGGGTGTGCGCTCATCCCAGGGATCGCCGGTCAGCCGCTCAGGGTGGAACTGAGTGCCGATAATGGGCAGGGTTTCATGCTCATACCCTTCAATAATTCCCTCAATGGAGCGGGCAGTGATGCGCAGGCCGGGTGCAGGGTCTTTGACCGCCTGATGATGGGTGCTGTTGGTTTTGAACACGGGGCCAAACAGGTCGTGCAGCACAGACCCCGGCTCGGCATAGACATCATGGCGTATATTGCGGTTCAGATGCACCCATCCCTTCTGTTCCAGCAGGTCCTGATACAGGCTGCCGCCAAGGGCGCAGTTGAGCACCTGGAACCCGCGGCAGATGGCAAGAATGGGCTTGCTCTGGTGCAGGAAGGCGTTTATCAGCGCAAGTTCAAATTCCGTACGCGGTGGGTCACACTTCACCGTATCGTTGAGCACCGCTTCTGCGTAGAGGGACGGTTCAACATCAGCGCCGCCGGACAGCAGCAATCCATCGCACAGCTGAGCAAGTTCCTCGGCACACAGCTCCATCGCCACCACAGGCACTGCTCCCGCTGCCGCAACAGCCGCGGAGTATGTAATAGGTGCGCGGATCTCGCGGTTCTCCCCGTCCAGCTTGAAACTCTTCTTATTCGTGTCCGCTGTTACGCAAATTACAGGCTTGCCACAGATCATAATGTCACCTCAAAAAACTATCTTTCTTGTTACTGCTTTCTGGGCAGGTAATAGTCGTCCGCCTTGATAAAGTAAGGGCAGCGGCGGCGCGGGCTGTTAACATAACGCGCCCACTCGTCCTCATCAATGTCCATACGGCAGTAATATGCCTCTTCATCCTCATCGTAGCTGTTATACCAGCAGTTGTCGCAATCAAATTCCATATGAACCCTCCGCTTCATCGTTTATGCCGTCCATGTCGGCAAATAATCCGTTTTGCGGGTCTATCCCCGTGTGCTGCATAATATCAAGCTCCGTATCTTCCCCGACCGTACTGCTGTAAAGACCGAACAGGCGGCAGTCGCCGCTGCCCTCCTCCAGCACCTGAAACACAAGATGGTGCTGCGAATAGTGGCAGCCGTAGCTTGCTTTTGCAACAGTAAGTCCTGTTTGACCATCAAAGCAGCGCAGCGGTATATGCCAGTCCATCACCAACTGGTTTTCTGCATACATATGTATGTAGTATTTTGACACCTGCCATGTACCGAACTGCTGAGCAGAATCGGGGTACTGCGCGGCATCTGCGGCAGCCGGCACGGCAGAAAGCATTGCAACACTGCCCTGAATATGGGTGGGGTGGCCGTATTCACCGGCAAGGTCCTGGGTAACCACAACAGTGGGCTTAAAGCGCCTGAGAAGCCAGACTTCATACTCCTCAAACTGGGCATTGGAATAGCGGCCGTTATACGCAGGCCAATCCTTGAACTCACTTATCTCCGGGTACGCGGTTATGCCCGCCGTCCACAGGCCGCACAGCAGCTCATGGGGACGAAGCCGCTCCTGCCAGTGATTTGTAAGATAGGCCATCTGAACCTTATAGCCGTACTCCTGAGCATAGACGGGCAGAAGGCCGCCGAAAAACAGCGCCTCATCATCGGAGTGGGTGGCCACCATCAGTATATCCGCCTGCTCATACTGAGGCTGCCAGGTCTGCACCCAATGGGGCAACTCACCCGCGCCGAAAAGGTAAATATCACACAGGTTTACGCCCTTATCCGGAATGGTTATAGTCAGCTCCCTCACACCGTCAAGGCTGATATATTCATGTATAAAGCCGTCTGCGCCGCACTGAAGCTGAGATGTGTCATCAATCGTCAGAGTCCATGACCCGGGCACAGTATCCCATATGACATAAAGACCGTAAATATTCTCGGGGCAGGAAACCTGCACCCTCTCACCGCCGGTAAATAGGCAGCGGGTCTCATAGTCCGCATCCAGAAGTTTCTGAGTGCTGCCGCCATCGCTGCGGGTAACGATAGATATGCTGCCGTATTCCTCGCACTCCCGTCCCGAGGCCGAAGCATCGGCACCCAGGCACAGGACAAGTACAGCAAGCAAGGCGCAGGAGCCCAGCGCGGCAAGCAGTTTTTTAATAAAAGCGGACATACCAATCCCCCTGATCCGTGTGATTGTAAGATAGGCTTATTATAGCACAACACCGCCATGTTCTCAAGGTATTTCCGCTTATGTACCGCGGTATGCCCGCGGTTTTACATGCCCATGTTTTCCGCAACACTGGCCATGACCTCGCCCACGGCCTTCATTGCGCGGCCTGCGACGGTCTTGCATCCTTTCTTTTTCATGGGCGCAGTTGCAGCAACGCCCACTGCGGTGCCGATTGCCACGCCGATGCCCATGCCTTTTGCAAAATCCCCTGCGTTCATTAGATATTCTCCCTTTCCTTATTCGGGTCACCCCGTGTGCATAGTATGCCCCGTGATCTATTTTGGGTCTTGCCAATATGAAACTTAGATGGTATATTTTCAATATGTTTTCCACTGAAAAAGACTAATATTAACGGAGGTTGACCGACAGTTATGCTGCAATTGATTCAAGGCTGGGATGAGGCTATAATGCTCTTTTTCCAGAACTTTATCCGCAATGATATTTGCGACCCCATCATGGTCGCCCTTGCTTACATGGGTGAGGCCGGTGCCGTATGGATCGCCATTGCCATCGTACTGTTGTTTTTCAGAAAAAAACGCGTTGCCGCCATTGACATGCTGATATGTCTGGCTCTGTGCTTCTGCTTTAACGACCTGATACTTAAATACATTTTCCAGCGTCCCCGCCCCTTCCTTGTTATCGAGGGGCTGAGCACATTGGTGTCCCATCCGTCCTCCTTCTCCTTCCCCTCGGGCCACGCAAATGCCGGCTTCGCCTGTGCATTTGCCCTGGCAAAGCGCCTTGGGAGCAAGGGTAAATGGTTCTATGTTCTCGCCGTGCTCATCGCGCTGTCCCGCCCCTATGTAGGTGTCCATTATCTGACCGACATCTTTGTGGGCGCCATCGTCGGCACCGTGGGAAGCTGGCTGCTCCTCAAGCTGCGCAGCAGATATGTACCGCTGGAGAAGTGGCTGGACAAGCTACCCTGTAAAGAATAATATGTCCTATATACTGCGCCGTGTTTTGCGGCGCAGTTTTCTCTTGAAGAACCGTCTTTTTGCCTGTAAAATATAACTGATTTCAAAACCACATACAACAGGAGATTTATGATGTCTTACACCACCCAACAAATGCTTACATACGCCCGCAGAGCCCTTGATGCGCTGTGCAATCACTGGTGCGCCTTGCGGGACGGTGACAACGGATTCGGTTACACCGACGGATTCGGCCGCGTATATAAAGACGCTTCCCGCTCCGCCACAACGATGGGGCGCATTCTTTATGCTCTTTCGGCGGCATACCGCGCCACCGGCAGAACAGACTGTCTGGAGGGCGCCGGGGCCGCCTACCGCTATATCCGCGATGTAATGACCGACCCTGTACATGGCGGCGTATGGCAGAGCGTTGATGTTGACGGCAAGCCTCTTGCCGAAGAAAAACGCAGCTATGAGCAGGCCTTCGTTATCTACGGACTTAGCGAATATGTACTTGCAGGCGGTGATGAAGGCGCGCTGCGGCTGGCAAAGACCATGTACGGACTTATGGAGCAGGCCCGGGGCAGCGACATCGGCTACGCCGACTACTATACCCGCGACTGGTCCGCACCCACCGGCGGCACGCTGCGCCCCGACAAGGTGAAACCCCATGAACACACACTGGACAGCCAGACCCATATTATTGAGGCCTACAGCGACCTTTTACGCGCATGGCCGGACGAAGGACTGCGCCGCCGGTTGAAACAGTTGGTCGAACTGGGCTGTGACATCATGTATCAGCCCGATACCGGCAAGATCGGGCAGGCATTTACCGCTGATTGGCAGCTGATGAGTGATGACGAATCCTACGGCGACAACGCGGAGGTATCCTGGTTCCTTAGCGAAGCCGCCCAGCTCGTGGGCGATGCCCAACTTATCGAACGCACCCGCCGTATCGCCGTCAGCATGACAGACAGAGCTGTCAGCGTCGGCTACGACAGTGAGAACGGTGGACTGTACGACCGCACCGCAGGGGGGACTGTCAACGAAATGAAGGTATGGTGGAACCAGTGTGAGGCTGTCAACGGCTGCCTGAACACATGGCAGATCACCGGCAACACCCACTATCTGACACTGGCTGCCGATTTTTGGGAATTTATCGACAAGCATATAATCTCCGGCGACGGCACATGGCGCGCACGCACTCAAAAAGACGGCACTGCATTGGCTGCGTCAGCCACGCCCAGTGGCAATGTCTGCCCGTACCACAATATGCGCACCTGTATAAGAACCCTGCAGACGCTGGGTGCGGATGAGCTGTAAACATAAATTACCGCTGTTAAACATAACGACTCTGTGTTATCATCAGGCCGCATGCTTATAAGGCATGCGGCCCGATTGCTTTTTGGGCAATCCCGCTTGTATTTTTTAATAATGTTTTTTACATTTATGTCAGATATCGGTGTTTACACATTTCATTTTTCGTGGTACAATGGCAGTTGTATGAGAGCGGGTATGCCCCGTTTCTATAAACACCAAAGTTATTCAAATTTTTATAAGGGAGACTGAAACATGGCACGTAAGTTCAAATCCATGGACGGTAACAACGCAGCCGCATATGTGTCGTATGCGTTTACCGAGGTAGCCGCAATCTACCCCATCACCCCGTCCAGCCCCATGGCCGATTACTCCGACCAGTGGGCAGCAAATGGCCAGAAGAATATCTTCGGCACCACCGTTAAGGTCACCGAGATGCAGTCTGAAGGCGGCGCTGCAGGCGCAGTTCACGGCTCACTCAACGCCGGCGCTCTGACCACCACCTACACCGCATCCCAGGGTCTGCTGCTGATGATCCCCAACATGTACAAGATCGCCGGTGAGCTTCTTCCCGGTGTCTTCCACGTGTCCGCAAGATCTTTGGCGACCCACGCTCTGAACATCTTCGGCGATCACAGTGACGTTTACGCCTGCCGCCAGACCGGTTTCGCCATGCTGGCTGAGACCAACGTTCAGGAGATCATGGACCTGGGCGCTGTCGCTCACCTGTCCGCCATCAAGGGCCGCGTTCCCTTCCTGAACTTCTTTGACGGTTTCCGTACCTCTCACGAGATCCAGAAGGTCGCTATCTGGGATTATGACGATCTCAAGGACATGGTCGACATGGACGCTGTCAAGGCTTTCCGTGAGCGTGCTCTGAATCCTGAGCATCCCACCATGCGCGGCTCTCACGAAAATGGCGACATTTTCTTCCAGAACCGTGAGGCTTCCAACAAGTACTATGAGGCAGTGCCCGGCATCGTCGAAGAGTACATGGGCAAGGTCAACGAGAAGCTGGGCACCAACTACCAGCTGTTCAACTACTACGGCGCTGAGGATGCCGAGCGCGTCATCATCGCCATGGGCTCTTTCTGCGATGTGGCAGAAGAAGTCATTGATTACCTCGTCGCTCAGGGTGTGAAGGTCGGTCTCGTAAAGGTCCGTCTGTATCGTCCCTTCCGCGCCGACAAGCTGATCGCAGCTATTCCCGCAACCTGCACCAAGATCGCCGTTCTTGACCGCACCAAGGAGCCCGGCTCTCTGGGCGAGCCCCTGTACATGGACGTTGTCACTGCTCTGGCCGCAAACGGCAGACAGGCAACCGTCATCGGCGGCCGTTACGGTCTGGGCAGCAAGGATACTCCTCCCTCCTCCGTCTTTGCTATCTTTGACGAGCTGAAGAAGGACGCTCCCAAGCCCCAGTTCACCGTCGGTATCGTGGACGACGTTACCAACCTGTCCCTGGTCGAGATGGACCGTGAGTCCACCCCCAGCACCGCCGCAGAAGGCACCATCGAGTGCAAGTTCTGGGGTCTGGGCGGCGACGGCACCGTTGGCGCCAACAAGAACTCCACCAAGATCATCGGTGACCACACTGATAAGTACATCCAGTCCTACTTCCAGTATGACTCCAAGAAGACCGGCGGCGTCACCATCAGCCACCTGCGCTTCGGTGACAAGCCCATCAAGAGCCCCTACTACATCAACAAGGCTGACTTCGTGGCCTGCCACACCCCCGCCTATGTTACCAAGGGCTTCAAGATGGTTCAGGACGTTAAGCCCGGCGGCGTGTTCATGATCAACTGCCAGTGGGATTTCGACGAGCTGTGCCACCACCTGGATGCTGATGCAAAGCGTTACATCGCCCGCAACAACATTCAGCTTTACACCATCAACGCCATTGACCTGGCTCAGAAGGTTGGCATGGGCAAGCGCACCAACACCATCCTGCAGTCCGCTTTCTTCACCCTGGCCGGTGTTCTGCCTCAGGAAGAGGCTCTGCAGTACATGAAGGACGCTGCTGAGAAGTCCTACCTGAAGAAGGGCCGCGACGTTGTTGAGGCCAACTGGAAGGCCATCGACGCCGGCGCCACCGCTTTCGTCAAGGTTGACGTGCCTGCTGATTGGATCAACGCTGTTGACACCAAGGAAGCTGCTGCCCACGAAGGCGATGCCAAGACCGTTGCCATGGTCAAGAACATTCTTGATCCTGTCGGCCGTATGGACGGCGACTCTCTGCCCGTTTCCGCTTTCGTTGAGTATGCTGACGGTACCTTCCAGCAGGGTGCTTCCGCATATGAGAAGCGCGGCGTTGCCACTCTGATGCCCGTCTGGAATGCCCAGACCTGCGCACAGTGCAACATGTGTTCCTATGTCTGCCCCCATGCTACCATCCGTCCCTATGCTCTGAATGAGGAAGAGGCAGCCAATGCCCCCGAGCAGACCAAGATGGTTCCCCATAAGCTCTCCAAGGGCAAGTACCAGTACACCCTGGCTCTGAGCCCCCTGGACTGCATGGGCTGCGGCGTCTGTATCACCGTCTGCCCCACCAAGTCTCTGACTGTTGCTTCTGCGGAAAGCCAGCTGGCCGAGCAGCCCGTCTTCGACTACATGGTCAAGAACGTCTCTGTCAAGAAAGAGCTCGCCAACCCCGCAACCGTTATCGGCTCTCAGTACCTGAAGCCCTATCTGGAGTTCTCCGGCTCCTGCGCAGGCTGCGCCGAGACCAGCTATGCCCGTCTCGTGACCCAGCTGTACGGCGACAAGATGATCATCTCCAACGCCACCGGTTGTTCCTCCATCTGGGGCGGCCCCGCTGCTACCTCCCCCTACTGCAAGGATGAGAACGGCAAGGGCCCCGCTTGGGCGAACAGCCTGATCGAGGACAACGCCGAGCACGGCTACGGCATGTACCTCGGCCAGAAGTACATCCGCGACAACCTGATCGAGACCGTCAAGGCTCTGATAGCTATCGAGTACTGCGACGAGGGTATCGTGGCTGCCGCCAACGAGTATCTGGCCACTGTCAACAACACCACCACCAATACCGACGCCGCCAACAAGCTGGTCGCCGCTATTGAGGCTGTTGTTTCCACCAAGCCCGAGTGCCCCTGCGAGGCCTGCAAGCTGGCCCGCGAGGTCCTGGCAAAGAAAGACTACCTGGCCAAGAAGTCCGTCTGGATCTTCGGCGGCGACGGTTGGGCTTACGACATCGGTTACGGCGGACTTGACCACGTTCTCGCTTCCGGCGATGACGTCAACGTCTTCGTCTTCAACACCGAGGTTTACTCCAACACCGGTGGTCAGGCTTCCAAGGCTTCCAACATCGGCCAGGTTGCTCAGTTCGCAGCCGCCGGTAAGAACATCCAGCCCAAGAGCCTGTCTGAGATCGCCATGAGCTACGGCTATGTCTATGTCGCACAGATCGCCATGGGCGCCAACATGAAGCAGACTCTCGACGCCATCCGTGAGGCTGAGGCTTATCCCGGCCCGTCCCTGATCATCGGCTACGCTCCCTGTGAGATGCACAGCATCAAGGGCGGCATGATGAACTGCCAGACCGAGATGAAGAAGGCTGTTGAGTGCGGCTACTGGAACCTGTACCGCTTCAACCCCGCCAAGGAGAAGCCCTTCACTCTGGACAGCAAGGATCCCAAGGACGGCTATCAGGACTTCCTGAAGAGCGAGGCTCGTTATGCCCGTCTGGCTACCGAGTTCCCCGAGAGAGCTAAGGAGCTGTTCGTCAAGAACGAGCAGGCCGCCATGGCCCGCTATAAGCACCTGCAGCGCCTGAAGGCTATGTACGACACTGTCGACTGAGTCTTTAAGCTGACAGAAAGTTAATACACAGCGCAGCGCCCCGACGAAGGTCGGGGCGCCGTTTTTATCTGTTCACTTTTGGCGCAACCGTCTTCTTATCCGGTTCAGATGTCTTTCAAAATAACCCTGGGAGATGAATTCTGCCAGAACATACTGGTCAAAAGACGGAACGGTACATGAATAGAAGCCGAGTCGGGCTTCATATCGTTCCAGCAGACCATCGGGCAGAACCATATAGCCCATGCGTATGGACGGCGCAAGAGATTTGCTGAAGGTGTTCATATATACGACACGGCCGGAATCATCCATGGAATACACTGTCTCCAGCGGCATGCGATGCAGGCTGAACTCAGAGGCAAAGTCATCCTCTATAATATACCCAGCCCGCTCTTTAGCCCAGGCGAGATATTCATACCGCCGCGATGCCGGGGCCGTCACACCGGAGGGATAGCTGTTAAAGGGCGTGATGTGCAACACGTCCGCCGACGCACCGGCAAGCGCATCGGGGGAGATGCCTTCCTGATCCATAATCAGCGGCTCACAGCGAATACCATGTGCCTCATATACCATGCGGATCTTGCTGTATGACGGGTCCTCAAGGCCAAAAACTGTGTCTGTCCCAAACAACTGTGCCACCAAACCGTATAGATACTCCGCACCGGATCCCACAACAATATTCTCCGGTGAAACGCTCATGCCGCGATAGCTTCGCAAATGCTCTGCAATGGCCTGACGCAGTACAGCGCAGCCGTTGTGTGGCGGCTTGGTCAACAGACGGTCGCCGTATTCTGCCATCACTTGACGCATGATGCGGGTCAAAACCGAAAAAGGAAACTCGGCAGATGTGTCCGCTTGAGGATCAGTCTCAACCTCCTGCGAAATGCTCTTGGAAGTTTTCGTCGGCAATCCGGCATGCGGTACCGCAGATTTTTCCGTTCCGCTGACAAAAAAGCCGCTGCGGGGGCGGCTGTAAATATACCCCTCCGCCAAAAGCTGGGCATAAGCTGTCTCCACCGTGACCACGCTCAGACCCAGATGCTCCGCCAAAGTTCGCTTGGAGGGCAGGCGTTCGTTCTCAGATAAGACGCCTGACAAAATATCCCCTTTTATGCAGGCGTAAAGATGTTCATATTTAGATTTGCCTTGTAAATTTTCAAAGCTGTAAGTTAACATAGCTGACCTTATAAAATATTTATTATCTGATATTTTAACAATATCAGATAATGTAATAATATACAGTGTATCCACCACTGTCAAGGAGGTTACATTATGAACAGCAAAAACAAATATTCCACCAAACTGATATGTATCACCGCAATGTTTATGGCCATGAATATTGCCCTCAGCTCATTTGGCATGCCTGTCCCGGGCGGTCACCTTTACCTTAACGACATTGTTATCTGCACCGCCGCTATTCTGCTGCCTGCGTTCCCTGCCTTTGTAGTGGGCGGTATTGGCGCATTTATTGGCGACATGATATTCTACCCCACCCCCATGTTCGTGTCGCTGGTGACCCACGGTCTGCAGGCTGTTGTCATCTCTCTGTGCGCACGCAAGCTGTTCGGCGGCAAAAAACCGGTCGCTGCATCCGTCATTGGCGTGACCATAGGTGCCGTCATCATGGTTGTGGGGTACAGCCTTGGCCGCGCTTTCATTTACAGCACACCCGAGTACGCCATACTCAAGCTGCCCTTCCAGATACTGCAGGCCGCAGTTGGTGCCATTGTCGCCGTCCCACTGTGCCACACCGCCGGTGTAAAGAAACTGTATGACAGACTGATGAAGTAAAAGACAGCCAAGGCATTACGCCTTGGCTGTTTTCGTCATTTCAAATACTTTTTCAAGATTCTTGTGTAGGCATAGGCTAAACCCAGTGAGCCGAAAACGCAGGCCACACCCAGCAGAATTGCGCCGTCAACGGGGCGCCAAATCCCCAGCAGCCCCGCGACCCAAAACAGCAGCGAATATACGATCCACATAATGCCGTTGGCACGGTTGTATGCCTTCACATCACTTAGCTGCTCGGCTTTCAGATCATCCTCCGACCCGGACCAGAACCACATGGGCTTTTCCCGTCTCATGGCAAAAATGCCAATGCCGTCAAACAGTAGCGCACAGCCGCAGCCGCACAGTATCCAGATTATCTTGCCCGCCATGGCACTCCGCTCCTTTCCGGATGATACGGTCATTGTATCACAGCGCCCCGCAGAGCGCAAGAGTATGGCATCCGCCGTTGCCAATTCTCCCTTTTGGTTGTATAATATAGGCACTAAATTTACTGAAAGCGGACGCACCATGACAAACGAGCTTAAGAAAAGATTTATACAGGCGCGGCGGGCCATCATCGCCCGTGATTTTGAGCGCCTTAACGATATGCAGCAGAAGGCCGTTCTTGCAACCGAGGGTCCTCTCCTTGTTTTGGCCGGCGCGGGCAGCGGCAAAACCACCGTG
>JAZUPH010000075.1:0-8068 GCA_045605145.1 Oscillospiraceae bacterium
GCAGCCCTCCAGCTTGCAGGGGCCGTCGGCCACATCGTAGCGCCCGGCGCGAAGGCCGCGGAACATTGCCACGGACTGTTCCGGCTTTACGCCCAGTATTGAGCGGCAGGGGCCGGTCATGCCAAGGTCGCATATAATGCCGGTGCCGCCCTCGAGCACCTGGGCGTCGTTGGTCTGCACATGGGTGTGGGTGCCCCATACGGCGCTGACCCGCCCCTCAAGATAATAGGCCATGGCCAGCTTTTCGCTGGTGGCCTCGGCGTGGAAGTCGATGAAGATGAGCTTTGTATTCAGCTTTTTAAGGATGCGGTCTATTTCGTAAAAGGGGTTGTCCGGGCCGAAGTCCATACCCACGCGGCCCTGCAGATTGATGACCGCCACATCGCCCACGGCGGTGGGCACCACCGTCCAGCCGCGACCCGGGGCAAGGGGCGCGTAATTGGCGGGGCGGATGACCCGCGCGGAATCGTCAAGATAGTTTTTTATCGCCTCTTTGGAATAGCTGTGGTTGCCGAGGGTGACCACATCCGCGCCGCAGGCCAGCATATCCTCCGCCTGGCGGGGCGTAAGCCCCACGCCGGAGGCGTTCTCGCCGTTGACAACGGCGATGTCCGCGCCGTAGTATTTTTTCACTCCTGGCAGTTTCCTTTTCAAAAATTCAAGCCCCGCCGTACCAACGACGTCGCCCACTGCAAGTAATCTCATCACTTTCCCCTCCCCGGGACGATAAGCCGCATTGCGGCGTGGAAATTTTCAGCCGCCACGGTTGTGAAGCTGCCGCCGCTCTCACCATCGCGGGTGAAGGCCACGGGTTTGTCGAAATTGAAGCGCACTTTCTTCGTGTGGAAGAAGACCACCTCGCGCTTGGTGTAGTCCTGATTGAGGACGCTGGTAACTATATTGCCCAGATCCGCCAGCTTTTCCGGCTTGCGGATGAGGATGCACTCAAAAAGTCCGTCACCCATGGCAACGGCGTCCGGGTCCAGCTTCACGATGCCGCCCACGGACAGGGAGTTGGACACGCCGCCGTAGAGGAAGTCGCCCTCCACAGTGCCGCCGTCATGCTCCACCACGCAGTGATAGGCCTGGATCTTCGGCACGGAGGCGATGCCGTCCACCACATAGGCCGCGTGACCCAGGAGCTTCTTAAGGCTCTGGGCGGTGGAGTAGCTGGTCTCGGTAAAGGCTCCGAAGGCGGCTATGTAGGAGAAGTATTCCTCATGGAATTTCCCCAGGTCCCAGTCCACCGCCGTACCCTCCACCACATTCCGCGCGCCCTCACGCGGGGTTTTGGGCAGGCCGAAGGTGCGGGCCACATCGTTGGTGGTGCCCAGCGGGATGTAGCCTATCTGGGGTCGCTGCTCTTTCGGCAGGGTGATAAGCCCGGCCGCCACCTCACTGAGGGTGCCGTCACCGCCCATGACCACCACCGTATCGTACATAGCGCCGTATTCACGGGCGATGCGGGTGGCGTCGCCCCGACCGCGGGTCAGGTGGACGCAGGCGCTCAGCCCGCCCTTGTCCAGCTCTTCCAGCACGTCGAAAATGTGGGTTTTGACCATGCCCTTGCCGGACACGGGATTTGCAATGAGAAGTACGGAATTATCCATATTTTCCTCCAATTTCGTCACTTTGCGCCGGTGCGCAGTGTGTCGGTAACATCTTTTAGCGCCGCGGCGAAGGCACGCGCCTCGTCCACGGTGTTGTATTTTGCAAAGCTCAGGCGCAGCGCGCCGTCAATAACTTCGTTTGCCAGACCCATGGCGGCCAGCACCTCACTGCGTCTGCCCCGGCGGCAGGCGGAGGCGTTGGACACGCAGAAGCCCCGGCTGTCCAGCGCATTGGTCAGCACCTCACTGCGCCAGCCGGGCAGGGATATGCTCAAAATATGGGGCGCGTCCCCCTCGCCGATGAACTGCGCCCGGGGTACAAGGCGGGAAATGGCCTCCACCGCCTCGTCGCGCACGGCCCTCAGATGTGCCGCCGTCTCGCCCAGCTCCGCCGCCGCCAGCTCTGCCGCCGCGCCGAAGCCCACGATTGCGGGCACCGCCTCGGTGCCGGAACGCTTTTCCTTCTCCTGTCCGCCGCCGTGGATAAAGGGGGTGAGGTTCAGACCCTCCCTTATATACAGTGCGCCCGCGCCCTTGGGTCCCATGAGCTTATGGCTGCTGAGCGTCATAAGGTCAACGCCCAGCGCCTTCACATTGCAGCTGAGCTTGCCCAGCGCCTGCACCGCGTCGGTGTGGAAGATGATGCTTTTATTCACCCGGTGGGCTGCGGCGGCCAGCGCCTTGATGTCGTTGACGGCGCCCACCTCGTTGTTCACATACATTATGCTGACGAGGATGGTATCCTCGCTGAGGGCTGCTTTCAGTGCATCGGTGGTGATGCGCCCGGCACTGTCGGGGATGAGGCGCACAAGCTCGTACCCCTCCCGCTCCAGCAGGGCGGCGGGATTTTTCACCGCCTCATGCTCGGCGGCACTTATGATGATGCGGCCTTTTCTGCGGCTGTGGGCGGCGGAGAACAGCGCCCAGTTGTCCGACTCGGTCCCGCCGGAGGTGAAGTATATCTCGCCCGGTCTGGCGCCGATGGCCTTTGCCACCTGACGGCGGGCGGTATCCAGCGCCGCAAGGGCGGCGCGGCCCATGGTGTGCCCGCTGGATGGGTTGCCGTAATTTTCTGTCATGGCGCGCAGGACGGCCCCGGCCGCCTCGGGACGGACGGGCGTGGTGGCGGAATTGTCAAAATAGACCATGGTGTATGTGTTATCCTCCGATTATGATACGCCTTGATAATAAAGGCGGCATGATGTAAAATAGGGGGGCGGTGAAAGAGCAGGAAAGGCAGGCAGCAGTCATGACCGAACGCCCTGAACGAAAAGGAATACGCCTTAAAAACAATGACTATTCTGTCGGAGCTTATTTTGTGACAGTATGCACCACAGACCGCGAACCCCTGCTTTGGGAGACTGTAGGGGCGGATATCATCCGCCCGTGCCAGACCCCTCTTCTTTCATCCACGGGTCGGCTGGTGCAGGAGGGAATAGAGGGTATAGCGGCACACTACGAAAATGTCCGCGTGGATACATATTGCATTATGCCCGACCATATACACATGATACTGCTGCTTGAAAAGCCCGGAGACGGGCGGATGGTATCCGCCCCTACGCTGTCGACGGTGGTCGGCTCGATGAAACGCTGGGTCAGCCGGAAGGCGGGCCGCCCTGTATGGCAGAAGTCTTTCTTTGACCACGGCATACGCGGCAGGCAGGACTATGAGGAGATCTGGACTTATATCCAAAATAACCCCGCAAAATACCTGTCGGACGGCGGCAGGTGACAAAAGCAGACTGCACCGGATATATTATACACTCCACGCCTTTTTTTAACAAGGCGCTAAATGGGAGGATATTGTTAACTTACCATGAAGATCTACATTGAGACACTTGGCTGCAAGGTCAATCAATTTGAATCCCAGGCGATGGCGGCGCTCCTTAGTCAAAAGGGGCACAGCATCGCCGACGAAAGCGCCGGCTGCGACGCGTTCATCGTGAACACCTGCGCCGTCACCGCAGAGAGCGGGCGCAAGTCACGGCAGGCGGTGCGCCGTCTGCGCCGTGAAAACCCCGATGCCATCGGCGTGATCTGCGGCTGCTACGCCCAGACATCGCCCGATGAGGCGGCGCAGCTTGGTGTGCAGCTTGTGCGGGGCAGCGCCGGACACCGGGAGCTGGTGGAGGAAATTGAAGGCCTGCTCCCCGGTCAGCCGCCGGTGGTGGCCGTGGATGAGGCGCTGCGCCGCCGGAAGATCGAGTCCCTGCCGGCAGGGCGTCTGCCCGGCAGGACGCGGGCCATGCTGCGCATACAGGACGGCTGCACTAACTTTTGCAGCTACTGCATCATACCATATTCAAGGGGGCCGGTGCGCTCGATGCCCCTTGATGAGGTGGCGCAGGAGGCCGCCCGCCTCAAGGATGAGGGGTATAAGGAGCTTATCATAACCGGCATAGAGATCGCCGGCTACGGACGGGATTTTAAGGACGGCACCACCCTGATGGACGCGGTGGAGACTATTGCCAAGGCCGCGCCCGGCGTGCGCCTGCGCCTTGGCTCACTGGAACCGCGGATAGTCACCGATGAGTTCTGCCGCCGCATGGCCGCCGTTGACGGCCTGTGCGACCAGTTCCACCTGTCCCTGCAGTCCGGCTGCGACCGCACGCTCAGGGCCATGAACCGCAAGTACACTACCGGCGAATACTACGCCGCCGTCTGCCGCCTGCGCGGGGCGATGCCCGGCTGCGGCATCACCACCGATGTGATCGCCGGCTTCCCCGGCGAGACGCAGGAGGATCTGGCCGAGACCCTCGCCTTCCTTGAAAAATGCGCCTTCTCCCAGATGCACGTGTTCCCCTACTCACCCAGACCCGGCACACCCGCCGCGAAGATGCCCGACCAGCCGGACCGGGCGGAAAAGGCGCGCCGTGCCGCCTGCATCGCCGCCCTTGGCCGCAAGTTGAAGGAGGACTATCTGGCAAATTGCATAGGTCGAGACTTCGATGTGCTCTTCGAGAGCCAGCATGGCTCCCGCGCCCGCGGACACTGCCCCAACTACTGCGAGGTGGAGGCCGAAGTGGTGGATTTGGCAGGAAAAGTGGCAAAAGTACGAATTATCGGTGCAGAAGGCGGAATTCTTTTGGGTAAAATACTGTTGTAATTTATCACCCTAAATTGATATAATTTTTGCAAGCTCGGAAGGGTGGATATTTCATTTCCCCGCCGGGCTTGTATTAACACAGGCGCGCCGCCGCGAAAGGAGGCGGGCGCAAAACATTTATTTTGGAGGAAAGCACCATGTCAAAAGATCGTATCTACAACTTCTCAGCAGGTCCGTCCATGCTGCCCCTGTCCGTTCTGGAGAAGGCCGCAAGCGAAATGACCAACTATCGATCTTCCGGCATGTCCGTGATGGAGATGAGTCACCGCAGTAAGGTTTATATCGATATTTTCGACACCGTCAAGGCGGACCTGAAGCGGATAATGAATGTACCCGACAGTCATGAGATCCTGTTCATGCAGGGCGGCGCATCCATGCAGTTTTCCGCCATCCCCCTGAACCTGATGGGCGCGTGCGGCTCGGCAGATTACGCCGTGACGGGCAATTTTGCATCCAACGCCGCCAAAGAGGCAAAGAAGTACGGCAAGGTCAACATCGCCGCCGACACCTCCGCCGCCAATCACACCGTCATCCCCACCCAGGATGAGCTGATGCTGGACCCCAACGCGTCCTACTTCTATTACTGCGCCAACAACACCATCTTCGGCACTGAGTGGCAGTACATCCCCGAGACGGGCGATGTGCCCCTGTGCTGTGATATGTCCTCAAACATCCTCTCCAGACCCGTTGACGTGTCAAAGTACGGCGTCCTCTACGGCGGCGTGCAGAAGAATATGGCGCCCGCGGGCATGGCAGTGGTCATCGTTGACAAGTCCCTTGCAGGCAAGGAGCTGCCCTATACCCCGCTGATGCTCTCTTACAAGACCATGATCGACAAGGATTCCATGTACAACACGCCCCCCTGCTACACCATCTATATGCTGGGCCTGGTGCTCAAGTGGGTGGACGCAAACGGCGGTCTTGAGGGTATGGAGATGCTGCGCGGCATCCGCAGCGGCATGCTGTACGATTTCCTGGATGAGAGCAGGCTCTTCAAGGGCATCGCCTCCAAAGAGGCACGCAGCGGCATGAATGTGACCTTCCGCACCGATGACAAGGATCTGGACGCGCTGTTCGTGAAAGAGGCCGCGGCAGCCGGGCTTACCAACCTTGCCGGACACCGCATCGCCGGCGGTATGCGCGCATCCATCTACAACGCCATGCCCATCGAGGGCGTGCGCGCGCTGGTGGACTTTATGAAAGACTTTGAGGCAAAGCACTGAGCAAGGAGAAGGACAATGTACAAAATTAAAACACTTAACAATATATCCCCCGTGGGGCTGGACGCCCTGACCGACAAGTATGAGGTATCCTCCGACTGCGCCGCGCCGGACGCCATTCTCGTCCGCTCCGCCAAGATGCACGATATGAGCTTTAACCCTGAGCTGCTGTGCATCGCCCGCGCAGGCGCAGGCTACAACAACATCCCCACCGACCGCTGCGCCAAAGAGGGCATAGTGGTATTCAACACCCCCGGCGCCAACGCCGAATCCGTTAAAGAGATGGCCATCTGCGCCCTGCTGCTGGCAAGCCGCGACATCATCGGCGGTATCAACTGGGTCAAGTCCATCGCCGGTGAGGGTGACGCCGTTGCCGCCCTTGTGGAAAAGGGCAAGAGCAAGTTTGTCGGCCCGGAGATCATGGGCAAGACCCTGGGCGTTATCGGCCTGGGCGCCATCGGCGCGAAGCTGGCCGCATCTGCCATCAACCTGGGTATGAAGGTCTACGGCTACGACCCGTATCTGAGCGTTGACGCCGCATGGCACCTGTCCAGCCGCATCATACACGCCACCGATATGAAGACCATCTTCGCAAACTGCGACTATATCTCCATCCATGTGCCCTATATGCCCAGCACCCACCACACCATCAACGCCGACGCCATCGCCCAGATGAAGGACGGCGTGCGCATCATTAACCTCGCCCGCGGTGAGTTGGTGGATGACGACGCGCTGATCGCCGCCCTGGATTGCGGCAAGGTGGCAGCCTATGTCACCGACTTCCCCAACGCGAAGACTGCCGACCACCCCGGCATCGTGGCCATCCCCCACCTGTCCGCCTCCACCCCGGAGAGTGAGGACAACTGCGCCATCATGGCGGCAAGGCAGATCATGGACTATGTGGAAAACGGCAACATCGTCAACTCCGTGAATATGCCGGCGGCGAAAATGGACCGCAGCAGCCCGTACCGCCTGACCGTCCTGCACGACAACGTGCCGGACATGATCTCAAACATCACCGGCGTTCTGGGTGACGCCCATGTGAACATCGAGAACATGCTCAATGCCAGCCGCAAGCAGTTTACCGCGGCCTACACCATGATAGATGTTGACAGCCCCATCGGTGACGACATTGTCGCCGCCATCGCCGCCGTCCCCGGCGTCATCCGGGTGAGGTTTCTGTAAATCGTCGTCGCGGACTTCGTATCGCGCCCCTGCAGGGCCGATGCCGCTTTTCGGAAAATCAGATGACAATAAGAACACAGCCGCCCGGTTGGGCGGCTGTGTTTGTGTTTTGTTGGGGGATAGGCACGGTGTCGTTTTCCCCCTTCCACCACGCTTCGCGTGGTCCTCCTCCCCCATTGGGGGAGGCTTATATAGGCTCCCCCGTTGGGGGAGCTGTCGAGCAAAGCGAGACTGAAGGGGGATACGGTATTGATGGCAGTTCAGCAACGAGGCATACCCCGTATCGCTTGTATCTCCGTTTCCCCCTTCCACCGCGCTTCGCGTGGTCCTCCTCCCCCATTGGGGGAGGCTTATAAAGGCTCCCCTGTGGGAAAGGCTTATGCTGTGCGTTTACGCATCGCCGGCATCTTCGGTGTACAATTCCCACCCGGCGGGGTACTCGTCGGGTGCATATACATTCCCGTCAATGACCGACACATACAGTGTGCCGTCATAATCCACCACGTCCCCGGCCATATAGGCATCGTGGGCGCCGGTGGGTCTTGACCAGAGGGGATAGCCGCCTGCGTCAAGTCCGATGGGCGTGTAAAGGGCGGGGATAGCCTCCGGCGGCCAATCGGCCTGCGCCGTGTGGGCCATGACCACCCGATAAAGCTGTGGGTCGCCAACGGCGTTTTTACCACGGCGAAGCATATCCCCGGTGCTGTAGTTTGCGCCCGCCTGCCAGGCATCGTACACATAGGGCACCTCCAGCGCCGCGTCATCCGTCAGCGTGGATGCAAACATCTGCAATGCCCGTCTCATCTGCTCTGCCGCCTGTAATCTGTTCATTCTGTCACCCCCAATAAGGCGTTAATGGTCGCCTCCAACTGTGCTATGCGCTCGGCATCTGTCGGCTCAGGCTCGGGCTGTCCATCATCCTCAATGGTATATTCGCCGTTGTAGGC
>JAZUPH010000076.1:0-18739 GCA_045605145.1 Oscillospiraceae bacterium
TTGGGCAGAAGGTGATGATTCAGAGTTATTTAAGACTGTTAGTTGGTGGGAAAATCTTTTAAAAGGAGAATGTGGAAGTCAATGTGACATAGTGGTTAAAGAAGCTGATTGTTTTGATATAGCATGGAAAGAGTGGTTTGATTCAGGACATGAATTTGGCGCCAGAGATAAAGAGTTTTTAGATAAAGGACTAGATAAAATTCTGAATTTCATTTTGATATATGTTAAAAAAATTAGTTGAGTTTTTGAACAACAACTTCCAATTTATCGAACAATAAGGGCGCACTTCTATACACCTCTTGGCGCATTGTGCTGCTGCATCGAAACAAGAAACAAAAACCGACCTATGATCGTAACCATAGGTCGGTTTAACTGTTTTATGAAGCCCCGCCAAATGAGCAGGGATTTTTGATTTCAGCGGGTTTTAATCAGTACATGCCGCCCATGTCGGGGTTGGCAGCAACGGGAGCCGGCGGCTCAGGAATGTCGCTGACAAGGCTCTCAGTGGTCAGAACCACAGAGGCGATGGAAGCGGCGTTCTCAAGAGCGCTGCGGGAAACCTTGGTGGGATCCACGATGCCCTCGATAATCATGTCGCAGAACTTCTCGTTGGCTGCGTCATAACCGAAGTTCACATTCAGGCTGCTGCGAACCTTGTTGAGGATAACAGCGCCCTCAACACCGGCGTTGGCAGCGATCTGACGGACGGGAGCCTCAAGAGACTTGGCAACCAGCTCAGCACCGGTCTTCTCATCGCCGCTCAGATCCTTGAGCATCTTGGTGACAGCCTTGCCGGCCATGACATAGGCAGTGCCGCCGCCGGCGACGATGCCCTCTTCAACTGCGGCGCGGGTAGCGTTCAGAGCGTCCTCGACGCGCAGCTTCTTCTCCTTCATCTCAACCTCGGTGGCGGCTCCGACCTTGATGACGGCAACACCGCCGGCCAGCTTGGCCAGGCGCTCCTGCAGCTTCTCACGGTCATAGTCGGAGGTGGACTCTTCAAACTCAACCTTGATCTGGTTGATGCGGGCATTGATCTCCTCGGAGTAGCCGGCACCGTCAACGATGATGGTGGTCTCCTTGGTGACCTTAACCTGGCGGGCGCTGCCCAGCATGCTGACGTCAGCATCCTTCAGCTCCATGCCCAGCTCAGAGGAAATAACGGTACCGCCGGTGAGGGCAGCGATGTCCTTGAGCATCTCCTTGCGTCTGTCACCGAAGCCGGGCGCCTTGACACAGACACAGGTAAATACACCGCGCATCTTGTTGAGGATGATGGTGGCAAGAGCCTCGCCCTCGATGTCTTCAGCGATGATAAGCAGCTTCTGACCGGCCTGAACAACAGCGTTGAGAACCTCAATAATCTCCTGAATGTTGGAGATCTTCTTGTCGGTGATCAGGATGTAGGGATTGTCCAGAACAGCTTCCATCTTGTCGGTATCGGTGACCATGTAGGGGGTGATGTAGCCGCGGTCAAACTGCATACCTTCGACTACCTCGGAATAGGTGTCGGCAGTCTTGGACTCTTCAACGGTGATAACGCCGTTGGCAGAAACCTTCTGCATGGCATCGGCGATCAGGCTGCCGATGGAGGGATCACCGCTGGAAACGGTGCCAACGCGGGCTATATCGTCCACGCCGTTTACGGGCTGGCTGTTGGCCTTGATGGCCTCAACAGCGGCGTTGACAGCCTTCTGGATGCCCTTGCGCATGACCATGGGGTTTGCGCCGGCTGCCACATTCTTGATGCCCTCAGCGATCATAGCCTGGGCCAGAACGGTAGCGGAGGTGGTGCCGTCACCGGCAACATCGTTGGTCTTGGAAGCAACTTCCTTAACCAGCTGAGCGCCCATGTTCTCAAAGGGATCCTTCAGCTCGATCTCTCTTGCGATGGTGACGCCGTCATTGGTGATGACGGGAGCGCCGAACTTCTTGTCGAGAACAACGTTTCTGCCCTTGGGGCCGAGGGTAAGCTTAACGGTATCGGCCAGCTGGTCGACGCCCTTCTGCAGGGCCTTGCGGGCCTCTTCACCGTAGATGATCTGTTTTGCCATAGTTAATTATCCTCCAATTAGTCGATGATCGCCAGGATCTCATTCTGACGGACGATGGTCAGCTCTTCGCCGTCGACCTTGACTTCAGTTCCGTTATACTTGCCGATGATGACCTTGTCGCCCTTTTTGACGACCATCTCGACCTGATTGCCTTCCACCAGACCGCCGGGGCCGACTTCAAGGACTTCATAGATCTGCGGCTTCTCTTTTGCGGCGCTGGTGAGGATGATTCCGCTCTTGGTGGTCTCCTCAGCCTCGGTGCGCTTGATAATGACGCGATCAGCAAGGGGTTTGAGTGTCATGATTATTTACCTCCTGTTGTTAAGTCAACAATTCAACTAACAGTTTATGTTGTTAATTCATATTTTAGCACTCGCGCCCATCGAGTGCTAACAATGTATAATATAGACTATTAAGGGATATTCTTCAATAGTCAATATTGCCAACTTTCTCGGTTTTTGAGTTTATCCATTACAGCATTTTGCCAAAAAATTCCAGTCAAAACAGCAATTTCTCCCCAATTCTCAGCGCGATCTGCGTTCGGGAGCGCCGGAAGAGAACATAAAGGCCTCACATTTGATCATTCCGTTATAAAGTTTGCGCTTTTTGTCCGCTCTGCGGCCGAAATTCTTCTCATAATCAATGTCCGATGTGATGACCACGGTCTTCCACTGACCGGCGTCCTGCACTGCACGGCCAAAGTCGCGGGCCAGCACGGCGGCCTCGCGGGCGTCCATCAGGCGCTCACCGTAGGGGGGATTTACCACAAGTATGCCCCCGTCAGCACCCATGCCGTCAAAGCGGGTTGCATCCGCGCGGACAAAGCGGATCTTATCCGACACGCCTGCGCGGCGCGCATTTTCCCGGGCAAGCTCAACACAGTCAGGGTCAATGTCGCCGGCGGCTATATCATAGCTGCGGTCGAACATTTTATCCTTCGTCTCCTGTCGGGCAGGTGCCCACACTTTTCGGTCAAGGGATATCCAGTTTTCGGCGCTGAAGCGGCGTCCCATACCGGGTGCGCGGTTCATCGCGATCATCGCCGCCTCGATGGCGAGGGTGCCGCTGCCGCAGAATGCGTCACGGAAAGGCTCACGCCCGCGGTAGTCGGCAAAACGGATAAGACCGGCAGCCAGCGTCTCACGCAGCGGTGCGGCGGCACCAACAGGGCGGTAGCCGCGCTTGTGCAGTGCAGCTCCGCTGGTGTCAAGGAACAGTTCTGCCACGTCACGCACGATGGAGAAGCGGATCTTATACTCGGCACCCGTCTCAGGCAGCCATGTTGCACGATACTTCTGGCCAAGGCGATCCACAATTGCCTTTTTAATTATACTCTGGCAGTCGGGCACAGAATGCAGCGCTGAGTTGAGGCTGTAGCCGGTTACGGGGAACTTTCCGTCGCGGGGGATGTAATCCTCCCACCGCAGCGCCTTCACTCCTTCAAACAGCTCATCAAAGCTGTGCGCAGGGGTCTGACCCACTTTGAGCAGTACGCGTTCGCCGGTGCGCAGCCACAGGTTGGCCCTCGCCATCTCCTCAGCACCGCCGGAAAACAGCACGCGGCCGTTTTCAGCCTGCACATCGCGGCACTTGAGATAGCGCAGCTCCTGAGCCACGAATCCTTCCAGCCCGAACAGGCAGGGAACGCAGAATCTGTAATCTGTCATATTGTCTCCTGTACTTATACTCACCGAAGGCCGCAGCAGAGTTTTACCCTGCCGCGGCCGTGTCGGTATGTGAAAATCAAATCAGCGGTAGCCTTCCCGCTTCATGTACTTAACGATCAGGTCCACATTGGCCTGCTCAATATCACTGAACTGGGCGGCACATCTGCTTGCGCTGGTGGTGGTTCCCTCATACCAGCTCTGTGACTCAAAATAGTCAGCCAGATCGTCGTTGCCAAAGATCATACCGTGGCGGGCATAGATCTCATTAAGAGCTTTTGTAGCCTCCCACTTGTCCATGCCTTCAAGGTCGTCCATTGTGAGATATTCTGTGTCGCTGGGGAGGATATATCCGCTGTTTCCGCTCTCGGGAACGGGAAGATCCATGCCGCCCTCATCCCCTGCATCGGGGACTGGCGCATCTTCACCGCCTTCAGTATCGGCATCCCCCTCGGTTTCAGGGTCAGTTTCGGTTTCTGAATCAGTATTTGCGCTGTCATCGCCCGCCGTTTCACCGGTGGAAGCGTCCTCGCTCTGGCTGCTGTCCGCATCAACACCGGGCTGTGTCTGCGTACCGTCAGTAGTGTTTCCGTCACCCTTGCCGGTGATATCAAGCTGGGTGTTGCTGCTGTCGTCGCCCTCTTCGTCGCCGGTGTTATCCGCACTGCCCTGCTCGTTTTCAAGCCGGGTATCACTGATTTCAGAATTATCCTCGTCATCACCTGCGCCGATCTTCTCCCAGGGGCGCAGGATATACAGCACGAAGCCAATGGAAAGGAGAATCATCAGCACGCCCACGGTCTGTATGATCCGGGAAACACGGCGGCGCTTCTTCTCCTGTCGGGCGCGTTCGCGGGCCTGATCCTGCATCAGCTGACGGGGAGGTACCGCAGCCGCGCGCTCCTGTGCCTGCTGCGCAAGCAGGGTATCCTGCTCGGCATTGCGCTTTACCGTCTCCAGCGCGACCACAGCCGCGGTCATACGGCGGATAGGTGCAGCTGCAACGGTGAGCTTTTCCAGCTCTTCACGCATCTGCGCGGCGCTTTCATAGCGCTCGGCGGCGTTATAGGCCGTCGCCTTGCGGATGATGTCGCCAAGGGCGCCCTTGGCGTTGTTGCTCTTGGGCAGCACGCCGCCGTTGAGCACGCAAAGGAGCATCATGCCCACGGAATAAATGTCTGTGGACTTGTTGATAAAATTGTAGGAGGTCACCTCAGGGGCGTCAAAGCCGTCCCGCTTTACGGCAAACAGGCCGGCACCCGCCTTTTCAAGGCAGCGCCTGATGCCAAAGTCGGTGAGGACAAAATCACCGGAGTCCATGACCATAACATTGTTTGGGCAGATCTCACCGTGTACAAGGCCGAAACGCTCAAGCTGCTCCAGTGCGCGGCACAACTGAATACCCATGCGGGTGGCCTCAGCCTCATCGGCGCGGTTCTTGCCATAGTATGCGGACAGGGGCGTATAAACCCCGGTGCGGATATAGGCACGCCAGCCCGGCTCACCCTCGTACTCCTCAAACACACAGTCATCAATGGGTGCAAGAGCGCCGCCGGAGGCAGGCTTGTACATACTCAGCTCCCAATTCAGGTCATCGCGGAATTTGCCAAAATACATTTTCAGCATATCCTTGTTGATGCCCTGCTTCAGCGCCGCGTCTATTGCGGTCTGATTGGGCGGGATATCAATGATTTTGACGGCGCTGAACACATCCTGCCCCTCAAATTCGCTGTGGCACAGGCGAACCTTGCCATATCTTCCCTCGCCCAGAAGGCCCATGTCTTTCCACTGAGGCCAAAGAGCTTGTACGTCAGCAGTTCTCATATGCAATCCTCCTTAAATAGCGCGGCCGGGGCCGCAGCTCAATCCCCCGCATGGGGAGACGCACACCGCCGCACCGATTTTGCAATGGGGCGGTTTTTCTATGTATTTAACGGTGTATCAAAACAGCGAAAGCTGATTTGTCTCGGGTATGCCGCTCAGGGCACCCAGCTTGCGAAGCATTTCCACATGGCCCTTGGTCAATTTGGGACAGCTTGCAAGCAGATCCTCTTCCGAAATGAAGCCGCCTGAGCGGTTGTTCGCCAGACTGAGAGCCGCGGCCTCACCAAGACCGGGGATGGCAAGGAAAGGTACGCGAAGTCCCTTCTCCCCCTCCGGTAAAAATTTTACAGGGTCGGACTTGTAGATGTCCACAGGTAAAAAGTGGAAACCGCGGGCATAAAATTCCACCACAGACTCCATAGTGGTGTAATAGTCCTCATCCTTGGCGGACAGGTCGCCGGCATTGCGGCGCACATCGCAGGCACGGATATAGGCGCGCGCGGCATCCTCACCCTGGACCATGATCTCGGCAGAGAAGTTATCCTTCTGGCAGCGGCGGTAGAAGTGGGCGCTGTAGAATGCCAGCGGCTGATGCACCTTGAACCAGGCGATGCGGAAGGCCATCATAACATAGGCCACGGCATGGGCGCGAGGGAACAGGTACTGGATCTTGCGGCAGCTCTCGATATACCACTCGGGGACGCCAAGACGGTGCATCTCATCCTCCACCCCGTTGGGCCAGGGTTTTCCCTTATGGATGACGCCCTTACGCACAGCCTCCATAAAATTGAAGGCCAGTTTGGGCTCCATCCCCTTGGCGATGAGATAGTTCATAATGTCGTCACGGCAGCCAACGGTGTCGTTGATGTCGGCAATCTTGTTGACGATAAGGTCGTGGATGTTGCCGATCCACACGTCTGTACCGTGGGAGAAGCCGGAAATACGCAAAAGCGCGTCAAAATTCTGCGGATCGACATCCAAAAGCATCTGGCGGGTGAAGTGAGTATTGAACTCGGGTATGCCGATGGTGCCCACCTTGCCCAGAATGGGATCATCATTGGGAAGGCCCAGCGCATCCATCGTACGGAAAATGGACATGGTCTCCGGGTCGTCCAGGGGCAGCACCTTCGCGTCAATGCCCGTCATATCCTCAAGCATTTTGATCATGGTGGGGTCATCGTGACCCAGTTCGTCCAGCTTTAAGAGGTTGGACTCCATGCTGTGATACTCAAAATGGGTGGTGATGGAGTTGGCGTCCGTATCCGTCCCGGGGAACTGGGCGGGACAGAAATCATATATCTCCATATTCTGGGGCACAACCACAAGTCCGCCGGGATGCTGACCGGTGGTGCGGCGCACACCAACACAGCCGGCGGCAAGGCGAGCCTCCTCCGCGTGGGAGACGGTTTTGCCGGTACGCTCAAGATACTTTTTAACATAGCCGAAGGCCGTTTTCTCCGCCAGCGTACCGATGGTACCGGCACGGAAAACGTGGTCGGCGCCGAACAGCTCAACCGTGTATTTATGGGCGTTGGCCTGATACTCACCGGAGAAGTTAAGGTCAATATCCGGCACCTTGGTACCGCCGTAACCCAGGAAGGTCTCAAAGGCGATATTGAAGCCGTCTTTTTCATACTTTGTGCCGCACACGGGGCACAGTGCGTCGGGCATATCCACGCCGCAACCCACATTTTTGCCGCTTTCAAAGTCAGTATGCTTACACTTGGGACAGCGGTAGTGGGGCGGCAGAGAATTAACCTCGGTAATGCCACTCAAAAACGCCACAAGGGATGAGCCCACACTGCCGCGGGAGCCGACCAGATAGCCGTGTGCCAGAGAGTCGGCCACCAGCTTCTGGGCGATCATATACATGACATCATAGCCGCGCTCAAGAATAGGCACCAGCTCTTTGTCCACGCGGTCGACGATAAGCTGATCGGGATTGGTGCCGTAAAGCTCCTCCAGCTTGCCGTAGACAAGGCGCTTGAGATCCTCGGCACTGTTTTCAACGATAGGCGGATAAAGCTGTCCCTCGGGCGGGAGCGGGCTTATATCCTCGATCATGTCGGCAATGAGATTGGGGTTGGTAACCACAACGCGGTACGCCTCATCCTTGCCAAGATACTCAAACTCTTTGAGCATCTCTTCCGTGGTACGCAGGTACAGGGGCATGGACTTGTCTCCGTCATCGAACTCCTGTGCTACGAGCAGAACATGGCGGTAAATCTCATCCTCGGGGTCAATAAAATGGGCGTCACAGGTGGCGCACACAGGCTTGTCCATGCGGCGGCCAAGCTCAACCACTCTGCGGTTATAGTCGCGCAGCTCCTCCTCATTCCGGGCGGGGTTGCGCTTATCGTTAAGCATGAAGCTGTTGTTGCAAAGAGGCTGGATCTCAAGATAGTCGTAGAACGCCCCCAGGCGCTCCATTTCCCGCCAGCCGACCCATTCGCGCACCATGCCGAACATCTCTCCCGCCTCACAGGCGGCACCGATGATAAGCCCCTCTTTATGGGCCATTATCTCGCTTTTGGGCATGATGGGATTGCGCTTAAAGTGGTCCAGAAAGCTGCGGGTGACCAGATAGTAAAGGTTTCTCAGGCCCTTCTTATTCTGGGCAAAGATGACCATGTGCTTTGCCCGCTGGTGGCGCAGGGCATAGTCACGAAGCTCACCGGCATATATGCGGTCAAGGTCGCAGTATCTTTCGGCACCGCGCTCTTTAGCTTTTTTCAGAAGTTCCCAGAATATGCCACCGCAGGTGACAGCATCGTCACTTGCGCGGTGGTGGCGAAAATCCGCCAGATTAAGGGCGCCGGCAACGGTGTCCAGCTTATGATTCTTGAGTTTGGGCAGCTCGCAACGGGCAAATTCAACGGTATTCACATAGTCGGGCGCAAAAGTCCTGCCCATGCGGTCGGCCACATTTTCAATAAAGCTCATATCGAACAGGGCGTTATGAGCGCATATCGGGCGGTCGCCCACAAAGTCGATGAAAGCGGATACCGCCTCTTCCTCACCGGGGGCGCCGGCAACATCGGCATCTGTAATGCCGGTAAGCTCCACAATTTCGGGTGGGATGGGCTTGCCCGGGTCGACAAAGGTCTGGAAACGGGCCACTTCTTCACCGCCGCGCATAATGACGGCACCAATCTCGGTAATATGCTCCCACTTGTGGTTAAGTCCGGTGGTCTCGATGTCAAAGGCCACGAACTCGCTGTCGAGGGGGATATCCCCCGCTCCGCGCAGTATGGGGCTTGAGTCCACATCATTGATATAATAGCACTCCACGCCGTAGAGCACCTTGATCTTGCCCCGTGCGGCGCTCATTGCCTTGGGAAAGCCAGAGCAGACGCCGTGGTCAGTGATAGCAATGGCCTTATGCCCCCAGGCAATGGCCTGCTTTACCACCTTATCCGGGGACGGCAGGGCGTCCATGGCAGACATGGAGGTGTGCATATGAAGCTCAACGCGCTTTTCTTTGGCTTTGTCGCTGCGGGATTCCGGGAAAAACTCCTCAATATAAGACGGTTCAAGAACGGCATCGTTCTCGAAGCGGTTGTAGCTGACGGTGCCGCAGACGGTGACGCTCATGCCCACTTTCAGCTTTGCAGCGGCCTCTTTTTCGGCGTCCTCTCGGCAGAACTTGCTGACGCGGATGGATCCGGTGCCGTCGGAAATATCAAAGCTCAGGCGCATGCCGTTGCCCTTCTGGAACTCTTTATTGTTCACGGCGAAGATTTTGCCGCGGACAGAGGCGCGGCCGTAATCCACGCTCAGCTGGCTCATGGATACAAGATCGCCGATACCCTTGCGGGTGCCGAGGATAGCCTTGCCGCGGCCGTTTTTCGGCTTATCTTCGCTTTTAAGCTGCGGCTTTTCCGGCTCTGGCGGCTTGTCCACGGTGATCTGGGCAGTAACCTTATCAAGGCCGTACTCGGCGGCGATGGCGGCGCACAGCTGAGCCACCTTCCCCTCCGGGATGGCAATGCGGGTACTGAGCTTCAGATTCATGGAAAAGCTCTCTTTATTCAGTTGGGCGCCTGTTATCCGCGCGCCAACCAGCGTTTCTCTGAGCTGGGGATCATCAAGGCCGGCGGAAAACATATCTGCATAGGGCACGCCGCCTTCATGCATTGCTTTCGTTCTCCTCTATGAGTTTTATAAGGCCATCAACCAGTTGGGCTTCAGGCAGTGTGCAGACGATCTGCCCCTTGCGAAACAGCACACCCTTGCCCACGCCGCCGGCCATGCCGTAATCGGCCTCACGGGCTTCGCCGGGGCCGTTGACAATGCAGCCCATAACGGCCACGGTAATATCCCAATCCTTGCCCTCAAGCCGGCGCTCCACCTCATTGGCGGCGCCGATAAGATCGATACTCGTCCTGCCGCAGGTGGGACAGGAGACAAGGCGGGGGCCCGCCTTGCGCAGTTCCAGGGCTTTGAGTATGGCAATGCCTGCAATCGGCTCACGCACGGGGTCGCCGGTAATGGACACGCGGATGGTGTCGCCGATGCCGTCGGCCAAAAGTGCGCCCAATCCGGCGGCGGATTTAACCACCGCGTTATACTCCGTCCCCGCCTCGGTAACACCAAGGTGCAGCGGGTAGGGCAGCATCTGCGATGCAAGACGGTAGGCCTGTATCGTCAGCATGGTGGATGAGGACTTCAGGGACAGGCAGATGTCCTGGAAATCAAAGCGCTCAAGCATCCTCGCCTGATTCACGCCGCTTTCCACCATGGCCTGAGCCGTGACATGGCCGTATTTTTCCAGCAGTTCCTTTTCCAGACTGCCGCCGTTTACGCCGATGCGGATGGGTATATTTTTCTCGCGGCAGACCTTCGCCACGGCGCGGACATTCTCCTCGCCGCCGATGTTGCCGGGATTTATGCGTATTTTATGTACGCCGGCGTGAGCAGCCTCTATCGCCAGCTTATAATCAAAATGTATGTCCGCCACGATAGGCACGCCGGCCGCCTCACAAATGGGGCCAAGGGCGCGGGCTGCCGCCATATCGGGCACGGCGCAGCGGACGATGTCGCAGCCGACAGCCTTGAGCTGTTCTATCTGCCGAAGGGTCGCCTGCACATCCGAAGTTTTGGTATTGGTCATGGACTGGACACTCACCGGCGCTCCGCCGCCGATGAGCACACCGCCCACATTTATCTGTCTTGTGGAAGCCATTTTAACCCCCGATGATTCTTATCACATCATTGACCATGACAACAGCCATAAGTCCCAGCAGCAGCACAAGCCCCGCCGCATGGACATATCCCTCATATTTGGGATTGAGTTTTCTGCGGGTGATACCCTCTATCGCCATGGACACCAGAAGGAAGAATACCCTTCCGCCGTCAAGGGCCGGAATGGGAAGCATATTCATCACGGCGAGATTCACCGCGATAAACGCCATAAGATAGGCCACATTCTCCAGCGCGATCAGCACTGTGGGGCTTTGCACCGCCACATCGTTTATGGTATCCACAATGCCGACAACGCCGGACATATCCTTTAACCCGGCCTTGCCGGTCAGCAGCTGCCTAAGGCTCACCACCACGAGACGGGAGAAGTCGTAGGCCTTGTAGCCGCCGTATTTAAGCCGCTGCCAGTTATTGGCCTGTATCAATGTCAGATTGATACCGTAGCGATAGCTCTCCACCCCGTCATCCACATACACAGCAGGCTGCAGGGCGTAATCCCTCAGCAGGACCTTCTCCCCGTCACGGATGACGACCATATCCACAGCGCCGTCAGAGAAGGACATATAGGTGGAAAAGTCCTCAGAATAGTAAATTCGGTAACCGTCGATACTGTAGATCTCATCGCCGGGCATAATACCCGCCTCACCACCATAGAGGAAGCCCTCCGCCACGCTCTCGACCACGGGGATCACAAAAGCCTCAGACGGCCAGTAAATGCAGGTAATGACCACAAGGCCAAGAACGAAGTTCATAAAAGAGCCGGCGCAGAGGATAATGATCCTCTTCCACCACTTGGCAGATGTGAAAGCCCGGGGATCAGGGGACTGTTCATCCTCACCCTCCATGGCGCAGTAGCCGCCGATGGGAAGAAGGCGCAGGCTGTAAAGAGTCTCTTTGCCCTGCTTTTTCAAAAGGGCGGGACCCATTCCGATGGCGAACTCATTCACTTTTACGCCCAGCAGCTTGGCCGCGGCAAAGTGACCGCCCTCATGGACGGCTATGATGATTCCAAATGCCAGGATTGCGATGATAATATACATGGAAACTGCCTTTCAAAATGAAACTGCGGCGCCCGGCGGAATTACCGCACGCTCTCGGTCACGAATCTGCGGGCTTTAGCGTCAGCTTCAAGTATCGCGTCCAGATCCGACGCCTGCGCCGTTCCTATTTTTTCCACAGCGGCGGCGCATAATTCATATATTTGGTAAAAACCGATTCTCTCACGCAGGAAAAGTCCCACCGCCTCTTCATTGGCGGCGTTCATCACTGCGCAGTATGTCCCCTCGCGTCGGGCACATTCTTCTGCAAGGCTAAGGCAGGGGAAAACATCCCTGTCCGGCTCTTCAAAGGTCAGTGCGCCGATCTGAACCAGATCCAGCGGCGGAGCCACCGGTACAGAGCGCCCGGGCCATGTAAGCGCATACTCGATGGGCAGTGTCATGCTGGGCATGCCCAGCTGGGCGATGACCGAGTTGTCGCAGAACTCCACAGCGGAGTGGACGATGCTCTGGGGGTGTACAAGCACGCGGATACTGTCGGGCGACACGCCGAAAAGATGCATCGCCTCAATAACCTCAAGGCCTTTGTTCATAAGGGTGGCGGAGTCGATGGTGATCTTGGCGCCCATGCTCCAGTTGGGGTGCTTCAGGGCCTGCGCCGCAGTGACGGTGCTGACCTTCTCACGGGGCCAGCCGCGGAAGGGGCCGCCGGAGCAGGTGAGCAGAATGCGCTTAAGCTCCGCCTTACTGCCGCCGCGAAGGCTCTGGAAAATGGCTGAGTGCTCGGAATCCACTGGAATAAGCTCACAGCCGTAGTTTTCTATCTCATGCATGACCAGTCTGCCGGCGCAGACCAGGGTCTCTTTATTGGCCAGGGCGATACGCCTGCCGGCCCGAATTGCGGACATTGTGGGGCGCAGACCTGCCGCTCCGGATATTGCTGTTATGACGGTTTTTACACCCGAAAGTTCCGCCGCGGCCATAATGGCCTCCGGCCCGGAACCGACGCGGATGTCGGTGTCGGAAAGGCTCTCTTTCACCGCACGGGCGGCAGCCTCATCCGCCATTGCCACAAAACGCGGATGAACCCGGCGCGCCTGCTGTGCCATGAGGGCGGAATTGCTCCCGCCCGTCAGCGCAGCTACGCCGAGTCCAAGTGTTTCGGCAACCTCAATACTCTGCCGGCCGATGGAGCCGGTGGAGCCTAATATAACTATATCGTTTGTCTTGTCCATTATTCCGTTCTTTTTACGCGAATACAGGCAGCAGGTTCACAACCGCCCATACAACGGGCGCGGCGAACAGCGCGCTGTCAAATCGATCCTGCATTCCGCCATGCTCACCAAGCAGGCGGCTGAAGTCTTTAATGCCCACCTCTCGCTTGATGGCGGAGAAGACCAGATCACCAAACTGCACGAAGGGATTGACGATGAGCCCCAGAAGGGCAAAGTTTACATAATTCACCTGCAGCGGGGATATGGAGTCCACAAGCACACCGTACAGCACGGAGAACAGCACACCGAACACCACACTGCCGATGCAACCCTCGGTACTCTTTTTGGGGCTGATTTCAGGGAAGGGGTGGTGTTTGCCCAGGGTAAGACCCACAAAGTAACCGCCCGTGTCGGACAGCATGCTGATGATAAAGGGCAGCATAACAAGGTAGGGGCCATGTTCCGCCAGGCGCAGATCTATGAGATACGACAGGAAGCGGGCGGTAATGACGCCGCCGAAAATGCCGGTCAGGGCACCGGGAATTTTGAAGGTGGACTTTCTGCTGCGTCCGCGCATGAGCATGAAGAACATGGCGCAGGTGACTATGTACAGGCAGACATGAAACACGATGTCTCCCACGCGGAAATATACGCCAAAGGGTATTACCACCGCGGAAATGACAGGTGCAAGATAGATATACCACCTGTCCGGCTTGTTTACGGCGTGCAGAAGCTCTGCAGCGCTGATGCCGGTGATGACGGAAAGGGTAATGGGTATCGCCAGAGGTGGCAGGAACACCAGGACCGCAATCAGAAAAGGCACACCGATGCCTGCGATAAGCAATCTTATTACAAGGCCTTTTTTCATTGTTTCTCCTCCCCTACTCCGCCATAACGGCGTTCACGACCGGAAAATACAGCTATGGCTTTATCAAGCTCTGCCGTGGTGAAATCAGGCCACAGCACATCAGTAAAATATAACTCGGCATAAGCCGCCTGCCACAAAAGGAAGTTGGACAGCCGCTGCTCTCCCCCCGGGCGAATGATAAGGTCCGGGTCGGGCACGCCCGCTGACCACAGATTGGCACAAATCGCCGCCTCATCCGGCATAACACCCGTTTGGGCATATATACGCGCACACTCCTGCGCGGCACGGACGATCTCGCCCCGGCCGCCGTAGTTCAGGCAGATATTCACCTGTGGCCCTTCATAACGGGCAGATATTTCCGACGTGCGTGCAATAAGCTCTTTAAGCGGCTGGGAAAGGGGCGTAAGATCCCCGAAAAATGCCATGCGCACGCCGTCCCGCTCCATCCGCTCGATTGCCTCTTTAAGATAGCGCTCAAGAAGGCCCATGATGGCCCTGACCTCATTTTCAGGTCGGGACCAATTCTCGCTTGAAAAGGCGTAGACCGTCAGATAAGGCAGGCCGATATCCTTGCAATATGTGGCGATGCGGCGAAATGTCTCAGCACCGGCGGCGTGACCGGCGGTACGGGGAAGCCCCCGTTTCTTCGCCCAGCGGCCGTTGCCGTCCATAATTATGGCAATATGCCGGGGCAGGTGCCCCGGTTGTATACCGGATGATATCATAATCAGATCTCAGACAGTTCCTTTTCCTTACGCTTGAAGGCAGCGTCCAGCTTTTTGGTATATTCGTCGATGATCTTGGTGAAGTCCTTTTCCACATTCTTCAGGTCATCCTCGGTGATGATGGACTTCTTCTTGTCGGCCTTATAGCGATCCATCGCCTCACGGCGGATATTGCGCAGGGCGACCTTGGCGTCCTCACAATAGCCGGCGCACTGCTTGACCAGTTCCTTTCTGCGGGCCTCAGTCAGCTGGGGGAACACAAGGCGGACGATGCGGCCGTCATTCTGGGGATTGATGCCCAGGTCGGAAGACTGAATCGCCTTCTCAATGAGCTTGAGCGCGGAGGGGTCCCAGGGCTGGATCACCAGAGTACGGGAATCGGGGGAAGAAATCGCGGCGATCTGCTGCACGGGAGTGGGCGTGCCGTAGTACTCCACCCTGATCTGATCAAGCACAGCGGCGTTGGCGCGGCCTGCGCGCACGGTGGCATACTGCTTGTCGAGGGCAGCAAGGGTTTTATCCATTCTTGAAGTGTATTCAATATAGTCGCTCATGTTGATTCCTCCTGTTATCTCATTCGGCACTGTAAACGAGGGTGCCGATTTTTTCTCCGTTAATTACGCGCATGATGTTCTCGGGGTCTTTAAGCTCAAATACCATAAGAGGTATATGGTTATCCATCGCGATGGAGGTGGCGGTGCTGTCCATGACGGCAAGGCGGCGGGAGAGCACCTCTTCATAGCTGATGGAGTCGAAGCGCTGCGCCGTAGGATCCTTGTTGGGATCAGCGGTGTAGACGCCGTCAACATTCTTCGCCAGCAGAATTGCGTCCGCGTGCATCTGAGCCGCGCGCAGGACAGCGCCCGTATCGGTGGAGAAGTAGGGATGACCGGTGCCTGCGGTGAAGATGACCACCTTACCCTCCTGAATATACTGCTCAGCCTTGAGGTAGGAATAAGTCTCGGCAAAGGTCTCCATGGGAACGGCGGACATGACACGCGCACTTGCGCCCGCCTGCTCCAGCACCTCACTGACGGCGATGGAGTTCATCACCGTGGCAAGCATGCCCATCTGGTCGGCACGGCTGCGTTCCATTTTGCCGTTGCCGTTCTTTACGCCGCGCCAGAAGTTGCCGCCGCCGATGACAAGGCCGACGCCAACGCCCATGTCGGCAACGCGCTTTATAACATCACACACCTGACGGATGGTAACGAAATCAAGTCCCGTACCCTTGCCGCCGGCAAGTGCCTCACCACTGAGCTTAATAAGTACCCTTTTATATGCCGGTACTGCAGCACCACATTTATCCATAACTGCTCTCTCCTCTAAAATTGATTTGAGTCGTCGCCTGTGCACAGGCCGTATGGGTATTTTAATATAAATCGGCTGAAAATGGAAGAGATATTTTATGAATACTTGCCCATATCGCAAGAATAATATCAAAAGAATCGACCCGAAAGGAGCCAGCAATGAAAAACAAGCGTGAAACAGCCATCGCGGTGGCCATAATCATACTGGTAAACGTGCTGATAATCACAGCCTTCGGCGAAATTGCCGAGGCCGCCAGCTACAAAAGGGGCAGCAGCGGCGAAACCGTGACGAAGATACAGCAGAAACTTTCCAACTGGGGATATTATTCCGGCAGTATCGACGGAATATACGGCAGCCGCACAGAGAAGGCCGTGAGATACTTCCAGCGCAAAAACGGTCTGACAGTAGACGGCGTGGCCGGGCCTGCAACACTGGCTGCATTGGGCATATCATCCGGCAGCAACAGCGGCGGCAGCTATTCCGGCCAGACGGAGCTTCTGGCCCGCCTCATTTCTGCCGAGGCCAGAGGTGAACCCTATCAGGGGCAGGTGGCCGTGGGTGCGGTGGTGATGAACAGGATCGACCACCCGTCCTTCCCCAACACCATGTCGGGTGTCATATATCAGGCCGGCGCCTTCAGCTGTATGTATGACGGACAGTTCGACAAACCCGTTGCCGAAAGCTGTTACAGAGCGGCGCGGGACGCGCTGGCAGGTGCAGATCCCACAGGCGGCGCCATCTACTATTTCAATCCCTCAACTGCCACAAACGGATGGATCTGGTCAAGACCGCACCTGACCACCATCGGCAAGCACCGCTTCTGCGCGTGACGGCATATAAGCACAAAAGCAGCGAAACAGATGTTTTCGCTGCTTTATGTGTTGTACTTATTCTCCTTTTACAGGAGCATACGCCTCTTCGGCGATCTCTTGAGGATATGTCTGCTCCGTCTTAGCACTTCCTGCGGTGTAGCTGTATGCGACGCAGGCGCTTGCGTTCAGGATCATTATACTCAGCCATACGCCGCCGATCACCGCCGCAACGACAAGGGCAATTTTACGAAAGAAAGCAAGATGCCCGTTGCGTTTAGCCAGCTGAGCATTTATATCCGCCAGCAGCCCCGCAATCCTTGCGCTGTCCCCATCTTCCTGGTCGCCGATCGAACCAAGGAGAACATCAGCGGTGACGCCAAACACCTGGGCAAGCCTGATGAGCATCTGCGAATCCGGCACGGACAAGCCGCGTTCCCACTTTGACACGGTCTGGCGCACCACATTCAGCCGTTTTGCCAGTTCCTCCTGTGATAAGCCCTTTGCCTCACGCAGGGTTCTGATATTGTCACTGAGCATATTAACTCCCCCCTTCTCCTGATGTAAGCATAGCAAAAACTTGGTTTTGCAGCAAGCAACGAAAATTAACACAGCCGCAAAACAAATGGCGCATAAGCATTAAAGCACAAAACGGACAGTCTGGGAAGAAACTGTCCGCTTTGCAAAGGAAAAAGAGGATCTCATACGACATGGTGCGTATGACATTTTCAGTATAAATAAGGATTCTAAACCGAAGCTAAACAATGCGTGAATAATTTGTTATTATTCCGCCGTGTCCTGCAGCTTCCTGAGTTCTTCCTCCTCCAGGACGCGGTATGCCACCTTGCCCACCAGAGTCTTGGGCATATCTTCCTTAAACTCGATGGCATAGGGCATGGCATACTTGGCGATATGCTTGCGGCAGTAGGCCAAAAGCTCCTGCTTTGTGTCTTCGTCTGGCTGCACTCCTGCGGCGGGCTTTACGAAGGCCTTGACCTTCTGCATCCTGTAGGGGTCCGGCACGCCGATGACGCAGCTCATCTGCACCTTTTCGTGGGCGTCGAGAATGTTCTCGAGCTGGCTGGGGTACACATTGTAGCCGGAGCTGATTATCATGCGCTTTGCTCTGCCGCGGAAGTAGACAAAGCCCTGTTCATCCATGGTGCCAAGGTCGCCGGTATAGACCCATGTGAGGCCATCGGCATGGGTGCGGAGGGTCTGGGCCGTCTCGTCCGGATGCTTCATATACTCCTTCATCACGGTGGGGCCGGCGAGCAGGATCTCGCCCTCTTCGCCATAGGGCAGCTCTTCATCGGTGCCGGGGACGACGATCTTGATATAGGTGTCGGGGAAAGGCAGGCCGATACTGCCCTCTTTGAACATATGGGTGGGCGTCAGGCAGCAGGCAGTGACCGTCTCGGTGGTGCCATAGCCCTCGCGCACCTGAATGGTGGCCTTGTGGTCGTAGAGGAACTTGTCAAATTTCTTCTTAAGCTCGATGGACAGGGAGTCGCCGCCGGAGAACACGCCCTTAAGGCAGCTCAGATCCGCGCCGTCCATGTCATCAAGGCGCAGCAGAGCCTCATACAGGGTGGGGACGCCGGCAATGAAATTGCAGCGATACTTGGTGATCTGTTTGGCATAGCTCTTGGGCGTAAAGCGCGGGATGAGGATGCAGCGGCCGCCCTGAGTGAGCATGGTGTGGATGCACACGCCCAGACCGAAGCCGTGGAAAATGGGCATTGCGGCCAGCATTTTGTCGCCAGGGCGGAACATGGGGTTGGTGGCAATGACCTGCTGGCTGAGGGCGTTGAAGTTGCGGTTGGTGAGCACGATGCCCTTGGTGGTGCCGGTGGTGCCGCCGGAATAGAGAATGACCGCAGGATCCTCGGGCTTGCGCTCCACCTTATAGTTGTAGAAGCAGCAGCGGCTGAGGCGGATAAAATCCTTCCACATGATTACGGGGGCATCCTCAGGGATCTTCTCGATCTTGCGGCCCTCGGTGAGCATGTAGCCGGTCTTTATAACCGGGGACAGCTCGTCCCGGATGCTGGCAATGACCAGATTGAC
>JAZUPH010000077.1:0-11803 GCA_045605145.1 Oscillospiraceae bacterium
CACGGCCGTCAATACAGACGGCCGTGTTTTTGTGCTTGCTGTTGGAAATGTTATATAGTACAATGAGCTAAAGGGATCTGCGCAAAAACAGGAAAAAGAGGACAATTAAATGAAAATCAAGACCAAGACCATGCCCTATGACAAGGTTATGGAGCTGCCGCGCCCCGGGTACAAAAAGCCCATACGCCCCAACTTCATTCTCAGCACGGTCATACGCGCGGTGGGTGAGCTGGATTCATGGAAGACCCGTTTCAGCTTCACCAAAGAGGGGATGGAGCGCATCGGCAAAGAGCCCTGCCTCATCCTTATGAACCACTCCAGCTTCCTTGACCTTAAACTGGCGTCCAAAATGCTTTACCCCCGCCCCTACTGCATCGTCAGCACCGATGACAGCTTCGTGGGTAAGCGCCTTCTCATGCGCATGGTGGGCTGCATCCCCACGCAGAAATTCGTCAGCGACAACCAGCTTATCAGTGACATCAAATACGCCATCAAAACCCTTGGCGTGAGCGTGCTGATGTTCCCCGAGGCGGGCTACTCCTTCGATGGGCGCAGCACCGCCCTGCCGGAGCGGATGGGCGTGTTGCTGAAATATCTGGACGCGCCGGTGGTTAACATAACTACGCAGGGCGCCTTCAGCTACGACCCATTGTACAATAAGCTCCAGCTGCGCCGGGTGAAGGTGAGCGCCGC
This sequence comes from Oscillospiraceae bacterium, assembly GCA_045605145.1. Lineage (GTDB taxonomy): Bacteria > Bacillota > Clostridia > Oscillospirales > Oscillospiraceae > CAMNAO01. Next base: position 694 of record JAZUPH010000077.1, read on the forward strand.
GATGCGCTGCCTTTTCACGCGGGAGGAGATAAAGGCCAAATCCGTGGCCGAACTGGACGCCGCCATCCGCGATGCCTTCAGCTTTGACGGCTTTAAGTGGCAGCGGGAGAATAATGTGAAGATCAGTGAGCCCTTCCGCGCCGACGGGCTTGAGCGGGTGCTGTATAAATGCCCCCACTGCTCCGCTGAGGGGCGCATGGAGGGAAAAGATACCCACATCACATGCCACGCCTGCGGCAAAAGCTATTACATGGATGAGTACGGCTGTCTGTCCGCCGTGGAGGGTGAGACGGAGTATAAATACATCACCGACTGGTACGACTGGCAGCGGGACGAGGTGAAAAAAGAAATTACCGAGGGCCGCTACAGACTGGATACGCCGGTGGATATTGGCGTGATGGTGGACTATAAGGCCGTTTACATGGTGGGGGAGGGGCGGCTTGTCCACGACAGTGAGGGATTCACCCTTACCGGCTGTGACGGCAGGCTCAGCTATCACCGCCCCGCCAATGCCTCCTACAGTGTGAACGCCGATTTCTTCTGGTACGAGATCGGCGACATCATCGGCATCGGCAACAGGGATCAGTTCTTCTACTGCTTCCCCAAAGAGGGATGCTCTGTCACCAAGATCCGCATCGCCGCCGAGGAGATATATAAGATAAGCGGCAGGCACCGCCGCAGATAAGACGGCGCGTAAACCAAATTACGACGCAGTGGCAAATACCACCTGCCCTCAGCCTCCCCCTATGGGGGAGGTGTCATTTGCAAAGCAAATGACGGAAGGGGTACTGAGCATCCCTCCACGAAAAAGCCGCCCATGAACCGCACAGCCCCTACCCAACGCGTACAGCAAAACACCCGGCAGAATTTGGTGGGATGTTTGTAAACAGTTAAACCGACCTATGGCTACGGTCATAGGTCGGTTTTTGCAATATGTACCGGTTTGAGAAAAGGCTCCCCCTGTGGGGGAGCTGTCAGCGACTCGCTAAGAGGCGGGCTTCGCCCGGTTGCTCGCTTGCATGGCGCCTGCGGGCGCTCAAGCGAAGCTGACTGAGGGATTGACAACCCCTCCGGGCCCACCTCCCCTTACACAGGGGAGGCTTTGATGCGGCGCAAATCAGTACATCGCACGATACATCGAAAAACACATATAAGTGTGCCCTTACAGTTCGATAAATAAGAATTTATCCGTGAGCCTTAAAATCTATTCCCGCTTTTCTGGCTTGACTGCACAGGTCTTTTGTTTGCAATTTGTATTCTTTACCGTTTTTGATAAAATGGGTTCCGCATTGCCTGAACTCAAAGGATACATTTTTGCGAACACATTGTTCTCTGATTTCAAGTGCCCAATCATAATCAAAAGGTCGGGCATAATAATCCGACTCTCCGCCGACAACCACAAGTTCAATATTATCAAGATACGGTTCAATATATATTTTTTCAAGTAACGGCTGTGCAGTAATACATTTGTGCTTTATCGGAAGTGATTGAAACAATGACAATCTTTCATCTGCATTTTTTTGAGTTTCAACAGTGCAACACACAACAACATTCTCATATCCGGCTCCCCAATCGTCAGGGACACAATCTGCAAACCTTTCTATTCGCTTAGTGAGAAAAAGAAAAGTGCAATCTTGTCGCTCTTTTATCATCTGCCAGCATTCTTTACGCCATGCGTCTGCTTCTTCAATCAGAAAATCTGTCGAAAAGCAAAGATAAACTATCCCTGCTTTCATTTTGTAGTTTCCATTTTTTAACCGCTGGGTGGGTTTGTAAAAATCTTTTGTTAATACAATGTCGTTTGTATTAACACCATGTTTTAGATCACCTTTATGTATATAGCAATGCAGACATCCTTCACTGCATTTTTTGCAACCTCGCCATGGATTCCACATAGCCATAATAAATACTTCTCCAAATTCTTATTTATCTGACTGTTTGACTATATTATCATACACAAGCGGACTTCACAAGAACGGGGACAGCAACCGGCATTGCTGTCCCCGTCAACTGTTATATGGGCATTGTCCTTGCCTGCCGGGTGTTTATTGTTTCAGTCGTTGTAACCGTTGGGGTTGTTCTTCTGCCAGTTCCATGTGTCGCGCACCATTTCGTCAAGGCCCAGCTCGGTCTTCCAGCCCAGTTCATTGAGCGCTTTCGTGGGGTCGGCATAGAACTCCGGCAGGTCGCCGTCACGCCTTGGCGCTATGACATAGGGAATGTCCACGCCGTTTACGCGCTTGAACGCCTCCACCACCTCAAGCACGCTGCAGCCGCGCCCGGCGCCGAGATTGTATACCCCGCATCTGCCGCTCTCCAGCGCGGCCACATGGCCGCGGGCAAGGTCGGTAACATGGATATAGTCCCGCACTCCCGTACCGTCGCGGGTGGGGTAATCGTTGCCGTATATGTTAAGATGCGGACGCTGCCCCGCCGCCACCTGTGCGATGTAGGGCATCAGGTTGTTGGGAATGCCGTTGGGCATCTCACCGATCAGGCCGCTTTCGTGGGCACCGATGGGGTTAAAGTAGCGCAGCAGTACATAGTCAAAGTCGGCACCTGAGTCCCGGATCATCTGCTCGGTCATATACTTTGTCCAGCCGTAGGGGTTGGTGCAGTTGCCTGCGGGCATATCCTCCCGATAGGGGATGGGGCAGTCCGCGCCGTATACCGTGGCGGATGAGCTGAACACCAGCCTGCGGCAGCCGTGGCGGCGCATCACCTCAAGCAGGGTGATGGACGCGTCGAGATTGTTGCGGTAATATTTAAGCGGCTCTTTCACCGATTCGCCCACGGCCTTCAGACCCGCCAGATGGATCACGGCGTCAATACTCTCCCGGTCGAAAATGCGGTCCATCGCGGCCACATCCCGCACATCGGCAGTGTAAAGGGTAAGGGACTTTCCGCAGATTCTTTCGATCCGCTCCACCGCTCTGGGTGAGCTGTTGCAGAAGTTGTCCACGATCACCACGCTGTAGCCCGCCTGCAGCAGCTCCACCGCCACATGGCTGCCGATATAGCCGGCGCCGCCGGTGAGGAGAATGTTATTCATAAGAAAAAACCTCACATGATTTTATTGGATAATTGAGATTATATTATCCCCCAAACAGCCTTTTGTCAACGCGAATTGCCCGCTGCCGCTTGCCATCGGCCGCGGTTTGGGGTAGAATGGATGTGTTATTTTCACGGTTTGGAGCGTGCGATGCTGACCAGAAATGATGTTATCCGAAAGATTACGGCGCTGGGTCTGGACCCGGGCCGTTACCGCCTTGCCACGGGCGCGGCGCTGACCCTCTACGGAATAAGGGCTGAGACGCGGGACATTGACATCGGCTGTGACGGGGCGCTGTTTAATGAGCTGCTGGATCGCGGATACAGCATAAATGAAGAGTTTCCCCACCGCCGCGAGATACTTATAGAAGATCCCGACGGGGATATTGAGATCTATTGCGGCTGGGCGGAGTGCGTGCCCGAAATTATCGACGGCATACCCGTCATGCCCCTTGCGGACATAGTGCGCCACAAGCAGAGCATGGGGCGGGACAAGGACCTCCGTGACATCGCGCTGATTCGTGAGTATTACAAAACACATGATCTTAGCCAAAAGGAGCCAAGTATGAGCATGCTGGAAAGATTTCTCAAATACGTTTCCTTCCCCACCAACTCCGATGAGGAGAGCGGCAGCAGCCCCTCCACTGCAAAACAGCTGAAGCTGGCGGAGTATTTGGCCGATGAACTGCGCGGCCTGGGTCTTAGCGATGTCATCCTTACCAAAGAGGGTTACGTCTACGCCACCGTACCTGCCAACTGCGACTGTGCGGCACCGGTTATCGGATTCATCGCCCATATGGACACCTCCAGCGCGGCGGCGGATGAGCCTATCCGCCCCAAAATCGTGGAGTATGAGGGCGGCGCGATTCTTCTGAATGACGAGAAGGATATCTGGATGCGGCCGGAGCAGTATCCCCAACTGCCCGCCTTTAAGGGGCATCGGCTGATTGTCACCGACGGTACCACCCTGCTGGGCGCCGACGACAAGGCCGGCATCGCCGAGATCGTCACCATGGCGGAGTATCTTATGAACACCCATGAGCCCCACGGCACAGTTAAAATAGCCTTCACCCCCGATGAAGAGGTGGGCCGTGGCACCGAGCATTTTGACATTCCCGGCTTCGGCGCGGACTACGCCTACACCGTGGACGGCGGCGGCCTTGGCGAGATGGAGTATGAGTGCTTCAACGGCGCTTCAGCAAAGGTTGAGATAGAGGGTCTTTCCGTACACCCCGGCACCGCCAAAGGTATAATGAAGAACGCGGCACTTTACGCCTGTCAGTTTGCGTCTCTCCTGCCCAAACATGAGATCCCTGCCGAGACCGAGGGTTATGAGGGTTTCTTCCACCTTGTGCATATGGAGGGCGGCATCGAGAAGGCACTTTTACAGTACATCATCCGCGACCACGACCGTGTCCGCTTTGAAGAGCGCAAACAGCAGATCGTAGCGGCTGGCGAGAAGATGAACGCGATTTACGGTGAGGGGACGGTGAAGGTCACTGTCCGCGACAGCTACTACAATATGCGTGAAGAAATCGAAAAGCATATGTACATTGTCGACCGAGCCTGCGATGCCATGAGGCAGCTTGGCATCCAGCCGGTTTCCGTACCCATCCGCGGCGGCACCGACGGCGCCAGCCTTACCAGACGCGGCCTGCCCTGCCCCAATCTTTGCACCGGCGGGCAGAACTATCACTCCCGCTTTGAATTTGCCAGCATCGACGAGATGGAAAAATGCACCCAGCTGCTTATCCGCATCGCACTGAACGCGGCAAAGCTGTAATATAGATCATCCCGCACCCGTGACAGGAGGTGAGCCAATGGGCAAAAAGAGAATATTCCGCGGCCTGTTGGCGGCGTCCGTGTTCTGCTGCGCGGCAATTATACTGGGCCTGGGCGCGCAGGCCGTTCAGGTGACTGAGCTTGCCGGCGGCATGACTCTTGCCCCGGGTACTGAGGTTACCGTGCCAGATGGGGATACGGTGTACAGCTATGTGTATGACGCCGGCAGCTACGGCGAGCTGAAAGAGCCCATCTCGGGTCAGCTTCAGCCCGGCGACACCCTGACCCTTCTCACGGAGAAGAAGGCCAAGCTCACGGTGTATGAGGGCTGGCAGTTTTCCGGCTGGTACTGTGTGCTCAGGGATACACAGCTTACCGTGTTTGCCCAGTACTCAACACTGCCCTCCGTCACCCTTTCGGAAAGGGCGGCAAAATACGGCCTTGAAGCCAGCGCCCAGCGGATGAGTCCCGGCGGCGAGGTGACCGTGACCGTCCCGGAAAAATACGCCGGCTATGTCCTGCAGATCACAGTCAACGGCGAGGCGGTTAAGTATAAAAAGGGCGTCTATACCTTTACCATGCCCGATGGCAACGCCATTGTTGATGTGGTCATCCGGGAGAACATGTGCCTTGTGCAGTTTGACGCCAACGGCGGCGAATTTGAGGACGGCACCGTGGTGTACGGCGAATATGTTGAGGTGTCCTCGGGCACTGCTTCGGTAGTCGCGGCCCAGGCGCCCCAGAGGAAATATTACATCTTTGCCGGTTGGGAGAGTAAGCTGCTTATCTGCCCGGCGGGGCAGAGGGTCAATGTCACGGCCCAGCCTTTCGCCACGGTGGTGTTCCGCGCCAAATGGACGCCGGACCCCGACACCGCCATAGTCCTGACCCTGGATTTGTGCGGCGGCAGCGTGGAAGGTGAGGGCGATACCCTGCTCATCGCACCCGGCGGCGGCACCGCTCTGCCAGGCGCGTGGCGCGACGGCTATTCCTTCCTGGGCTGGAATACAAAGGCCGATGGCAGCGGTGACAACTATCTGGCCGGGGAGAGCTTTTCTGCCCAGAAGGATACGGTGCTCTACGCCCGGTGGCAGGCCGCGTCCTGCACCGTGACGATAAGTATAAAGCATCTGGGCAAGTCCGTTGCCGACATAAGCACCGCCGTTCTCATCGACGCCTATGGCAACACCATCATGGGCCAGAGCAGCGGCACCGGCGTTTTCGTGTTCAGCAATGTGCCCGACGGTGAGTACAGGCTGCAGCTTACCAGCCGCAGCGCCTCGGGTGAGTGCGGCGGCATCGTGGTGCAGCAGGGCAAGGTGGTCAGCGCTACCCTCCAACTGGAAATGTGGGACTGAGCAGCCCTCCTGTATTGACAATAATAAGGTATTTGATTATACTAAAATCACAGTAACTTGCAATGCGGTACATCCCGCGCACAGGCCGCAAGGCCGGAAAGGAAGCCATCATGATCGACGTCACCACCCTGCCTGTAAACAAACAGTTTACCCGCCGCCTTATCAAGCCCGATACATGGATCATCAATCCCTATGATCCCAACCTTGCCGCACCCCATCCCCATGTGGTAATCGGCGAGAAGTACGCCCTTGTTATCGACGCCACATGGACAACCCTGCCCCTCAGACAGTATATTGAGCAGTATGTCACAGACAAGCCCCTGCTGCTTGCCTGCTCCCACGCCCATCATGACCACACCAACGCCAACTGGATGTTCAATGATGTACCCATCTATATGTCTGCCCCCGCATGGGATGAGCTGCGCGCCCGCCGTGAGCTGGACGATGCCGCCGGCAAGTGGTTCGGCCATCAGAAGGGTGACTATGTGCCCCATATCCTCAAGGCCGGTGATGTGATCGACCTTGGCGGCCGCGAGATCGAGGTTCTGCCTTATGTGGGCTGCCACAGCCCCGGAAGCCTTCTGTACCTCGACCGCAAGTACGGCGTCCTGTTCACCGGTGACGAGATCGAGTGCGGCCAGATGCTGGTCAGCGGCCGTCCCGGCACCAAGACCTGTGTTGAGCTTCTCAGAGAGAATATTGCCAACCTGCTGGCAGGCTGGGGTGACAAGATCGACACCATCTGCCCGCCCCACAACGGCAGCCCCTTCCACGCCAAGTTCCTTGAGTACCTTGTGGAGAACTGTGACCGCATCATGAGCGGCATTGAAGGCGATAACGATGTTGGCTCCCTGTCCTATCTGTATAACCCCCATGAGGACAGAAGTCCCGAGCAGGTCAAGGCCGTCATCGACAATCCCAAGCTCAAGCGCAGCGAGTGGATGGGCACCTCTATCGTATATAATACTGACCGCATTTTCAAAAGCCAGGTCGAGTAAGCCCCTGTTATAAAGTTAAGCAGCCCGCCGTTTTGGCGGGCTGCTGTTATTTTGAAAGTGGCGGTCGGGGGAAACTGCGCCGCAGCGGAAGCCTCCCTCTGATGAGGAAGGTGGATTCGCCGAAGGCGAAGACGGAGGGAGAGAAAACAGGAAAGAAAATTCTTTCCCCCAGTCAGCCTGTTCGGCTGACTGCCTTCGGCCCGGGTGGCATTCCCCCGCCGCACTACGGCGGCTGTGCTCAATCGCCGTCCATGGCCCTGTACAGCTTTTCTGCCACGGGCAGCATGGTCGCCGCGTCCAGCTTGTCAATGCGCCGGTCGTAGGTGAACACGCCGTTGGTTTCATCCTCCACATCGCTGACCTGTGTGTAGATGGCGGCGCACAGACCCCGGGGGATAAGGGGCAGAATCTCTCTTTCATACAGCGCCGCCACAGCCGATCTGAGTGCCGGCAGGTCGCTGAATTTTTTGTAGCCGTATTCATTGTCGGGGTTGAAGCTGTGCTCCTTTACCGAGTGGGCGTAGCCGCCGAACTCACTGAGCACCAGGGGATTTCCGCCTGCCGTCAGCTTAACCGGCTTGAAATACACGTGGTGGCTGTCCACATCGCTTTTGTTCTGCCAAAACCAGCCGGAGGTGCTGTCGATAATGCGGCTGTCGTCCCATGTGCGGAGGATCTCGTACACATTGTCCGCATTGAACTGTCCCCAGCCCTCGTTGAATATGGTCCAGTAGCATATGCTGGGGTGGTTGTACAGCGCCCGGACTGTATCCCGGCTGTGACTGATGAACAGTTCGCGGCGCTTTTCCTCCCGCTTATTGGCGCGTCGGTGGTCGCGGAGCCGCTTGATGCCCACCGTGGGCAGTGCCGTATCCCGCACAAAGCTGTAGTCGCCGCTGTTTACCATGTCCTGAAACACGACCATACCCAGCTTGTCGCACAAGTGATAGAATATCTCCGGCTCGATCTTAATGTGCTTTCTTAGGGTGTTGAAGCCCATTTCTTTAAGGCGGACTATTTCATTTTCAAAGTCTTTTTCACAGGGCGGCAGGAAGATGCCGTCGGGGAAATAGCCCTGATCCAGTAGACCGTGGAAAAAGACCGGTTTTCCGTTGAGCAGAATGCGCTCGATGCCCTTTTTGTCTTTGCCGACAGTCACGGTGCGCAGGGCGAAATAAGTCTCCACTCTGTCATCACCCATGGTGACGGTGGCATTGTACAGATATGGGTTGTCGGGCGACCACAAATGGGGGTCGGGGATGGGGATATAAGTGCCTTCACGGTTCACAGCCGTGCATATATCACCCTCAGGCCTGTGGATGACTATCGTGGCCCCCTCACCGCCGCCCACCGATACCGTCACACCCTCAAGCGTGGGGGTAAAACGTATGGACTCTATATACTCATGGGGCACGCTCTCCAGCCACACGGTCTGCCAAATGCCGCTGACGGGTGTGTACCACATTCCGCCACGGTCTTTGCGCTGCTTGCCCCATGGATAAAGGTGATCCAGCTCATCGGTGACGCGCAGGATAAGCTCGTTTTCCTCTGCCAGATGATCTGTCAGCTCCGCCGTGAAGGGCAGACAGCCGCCCTCATGGCGGCAAATTTCCGCGCCGTTGAGATAAACTGTGCAGATCTGATCCACCGCGCCAAAGTTGAGCAGTACGCGGCCCTTGTTAAAGCCCTCCGGCAGGGTGAAGCGGCGGCGGTACACCAGCTCTTCCCCTTTTCCGGGCGTTTTTTCCACACCCGATGCCGCGCTCTCCGGCGGGAAGGGAACAAGTATCTCCTCCCATGCTGTTGGTGTGCTGCCCCGCTTAACTATGGCGAAATCCCAGCGGCCGTTCAGGTTTACATAACTATCCCTGACCATCTGCGGACGGGGATAGTCCTGCCACGGGGCGTCACCGATGCTGTCGCCGCCGGGCATTGACAGGCGGGCGTAGTGCCGGGGCGTTTTCCTGTGCACCGCGGACAGCAGCGGCCATATCAGCGCGGCGGCAGCCAGCGCCGCCACGAAGATCCACCGGTTGGGGATAAAGGAATAGGTGCCGTCGTCACCCATGACCTGCTGGGCGTTGGATAAAACAGCTGAGCCGATGTACGGGCCGATTATCCCTGGGATAAGCACCTGGAAGCAGATGCGCAGACCCTGGAACATACCGGCCTTGCCATGGGGGATCCTGTCGCGGATCATTGCACCGAAAATGGCAGAGCCGCTAAGATATCCGCACATCATCAGCAGTGAGCCGATGAATACCATGAGTTTTCCCGTGAACAGGGACAGCAGCACGTACCCCGCCATAAGCAGAAGCAAGGTGGGGGCGATGGCGGTTTTGAAGCCCTTTTTGTCATATACCTTGCCGTACAGCGCCGTCATCACCGAGGCGAGTATCACAGCCGGAGCCATGATAAGCACATAGTCGTCCATGCCCAGCGCCTCGGTGTAGTAGAGAATGAGGTAGGGCATGAAAATCTGTATCGAAATGCCGAACACGGCAAAGGCGGCAAGGGTCAGGTACAGCACCGGGTTTGCGCGCATTACATCCGGGCGGAAGCCGTAGAATATGTTGGCGAAGTATTTCCCGCCGGGCCGGGCAGAGCATTTTTCTTCGATGAGGAAGATGCCCAGTATGCCGATGACGATCACCGCGCCGCCGATAATGAGATAAATGCTCACCCAGCTTTCGGGCAGGGACAGATCAAAGAACATGAAACTGCCGAACACCACCAGTATGGCAACAAGGGGCATCATGGCGTTTATACCCTCCGCCGCGCCCCGCTTGTCACCGGCGGAGGCGTCGGTCAGCCACGCATTGAAGGCGGCGTCATTGGCGGTGGAGCCGAAGAAGGTCATCACGCAGTCCATGATTATCGTCAGCGACACGCCCACGCTGGCGGCGGAGACCGTCATGGGGACATATTTGCTTATCACATCCGTGCGGATAAGGGCGAAGGACATGATCGAGGCGCCCCAAAGTATATAGCCGCCCCAAATGAAGATCTTGCGCCGCCCCAGCTTATCGCTCAGCGCGCCCATAAGCAGTGTGGTCACCGTAGCGGAAACCGCGCTGGCGGCGATCATCAGGGAGATGTCGCTTGGGCTGGCGTTGAACATTTTGTAGATGAACACGTTGAAATACATGTTCTCCACCACCCATGCCACCTGACCCACCAGTGAGAAGATGGTCAGTGCGGCCCAGAAACGCCCGGATAGCCTGTTTTTCATACAAAAACACCCCTTAATAAGTGCTGATTATATCTTACACTGCCGCGCTGAGATTGTCTATAAAAATGTGCCGTTTCCCATAACCCTTGTGAAAAAACGGGCCCTTTGCTATAATTAATCCACCGATCAGATCAAGAGGAAAGGGGGTGCCCACGCTGTATTATACATATATCCTGCGCTGCGAGGATGGCAGCCTGTATGCCGGCATAACCACTGACCTTCAGCGCCGTTTTAAAGAGCATTCCCGTCAGGATAAAAGCGGCAAAGGCGCCCGCTATACTGCACTGCGCCGCCCGGTGGGTTACGCCGCGGCTTGGTCATCGGCGGGCAGAGCCGAGGCCAGCCGCCTTGAGTGGCGAATAAAAAAGCTGACCCACGCCCAGAAACAGGCGCTCATATCCGGTGAAGGTGAGCCGCCCTTTGACATGGCGGATTACACCCGGGTGAATATAAAGGAAAACGGAGAGCTTTTGTAAGCTCTCCGTTTTGTGTTTTGTAGTATAAACTGCTCTCCATCGGATGGTACGAAAGCTCTGCCGCGCCTTCGGCGCCGCGCAAACCGTCAGAACAGCTCTATACATTCACCGGTTTCAAGATCCCTTGCGAAGCGGCGCAGATAGGACCAGGACAGATCGGCCATGGCGGGGGTGACCAGATGGGGCATATTGCCCAGAGCCACTATGCGCAGG
>JAZUPH010000078.1:0-14825 GCA_045605145.1 Oscillospiraceae bacterium
GCAAGAAACGGATATTGCAGACCCCTTCAAGGGGATAGGTCAGGCCAGAAAAGTGTTAGGTCTATAAAAATGGAACCTCCAACATTCTTAACATTGGAGGTTCATCTACTATAAATACTTACATTTCATTATTCTGTGTCGGACTATTCACTGTTTTTTCGCCATTAATCAAATCGTACAGTGATTCCATATCAACAAGTATTTTCTTCCCTGTGTAGAAACACTTGACGATACCATTGTTACAGAGATTTCTGATGCAATTTGCAGTAATTGCAGAGTCCGCATCGAGCTCCAGGATTTCCGCTACAGCTTCTGCTATCGTTCTCATTCTGTGTAACGCCATTATAATGCCCTCCTTTCGTGGAAGGCAATTATCGCAGACAAATCCCATAAAGTCCAGTAGATTATGTGATCATTAGCAAACTGTTAACATGCAGTTTTGCTCGGCAGTAAACCCTTTAAAATTGGCACCTTTTTTGGTGCCATACGCGGTGCCATGTTCTAAAATCCCAACAGAAATCTCGACAATATTGTAAAAGTTATCGAATTTGTGTGTAATTCACACGAAAACTCTCCAGAATACGCCCTACATAGAATATATGGATATTGTAAACCCCAAAGAAGCATTAGCTCTGTCCTCCTAAGCGGAAGGTCGGGGATTCGAATTCCTTCGGGCGTGCCATAAAAGCCGGCAGTGTAAAACTGTCGGCTTTTGTTTTGTCCGCACGGCATTCATGCATACAGGCACCCGCACATTGGTTGACCACAGGGTGACGGTTCTTTTGTGTTAATAAAAAGCGCAGAAAGATATGTTTGACGGCAGTTGGCCGGTGGCCCGGTTAAGCAGGGGCAACAGAAGCAAAAGGCAGAGCCGGCAAATCGGCTCTGCCTTTAAGTATTTCCAAATCCCCTATGCCATCGGGGGTGCGCCGCACTGCGGCGGGGCGACGGGCGAAGGCGGGAAATGCAGGCGCTTGAGCTGGTCATAGTAGCCCGCCATCGCAATGTATATATACGGCGTAACAAACAGCACATTGAGTATATTCAATGTTAACACGCCCAGATACGCCCAGCCCAAAAAGGACAAACACAGCACAAAAATCTGGGTCTCATGACCGAATACCATACGCGAAGACGTCTTTGTCACCTGAGTGACGGGCATCCAGGGACACTCGACCAAAAGGTACAGCGACATTGAATAAGTCAGGCTTTTGTATACAGCAAGGATGGAGCCGATGAAAGGGATGAGCATCCACACATAGGTGCACAGCATGACCCAGAGGTTGCCAAGCAATATACGCCGAAAGCGACCTTTACCAAAATGCAGGCGGAACAGATAGCCCGGTTTGGCGGGCTGCCCGCGATAGATCATGAGCATCCCGTAGCTCAGGACGCTGGTGAGTACTGAGCATACCGAGCTGATGATAAGCGCCGCCGCACAGTTGCGGACGACAACATTGCGCACCGTCAAATCAGCCAGCTCAGCCGAAAGGCGGTTTGCCGCGTTATAGCTCCGGTTCAGATCGTCAGCATCGAAATCCCCGATAATTTCCACAATATCCATGTAGCTTTGCAGGTAGTCTCCGTACACGATCGCCATAACAAACATCGCGGCAAGCATGGTAAACAGAAACCAGATCAAAGAGCATAGCATGGCACTTTTCCAGTTCTTCCTGTACTGCCGTCTGGCCAGCGCCTTAAGTTCTTTTCGGTGCATGACCCCACGGAAGCCGCTCTCCCCGCCCTGCGTGGCATTGCTGCCGGACGGCCCCGACGGGCGATACGCAGATTCAGCCGTGTACTGCGCTGCGGCAGTTTGGGGCGCGGGCTGATATGTATATGTATACTGCGGGGCAGGTGGGGGTGTGGGGCGCGGCCGACGGCAGCCGCAGCGGGTACAGAAATTTCCTTCACATTGCGTACCGCAGTTTGAGCAGATCCACATATGCCGTCCCTCCTCTTTTTCCCTTGTTCTGATTATAACAAAATCCCCTGTCAATTGACAGGGGATTTGAAAATTTACTTGGCGTATTCAATGGCGCGGGTCTCACGCAGGACATTGACCTTGATCTGGCCGGGGTACTGAAGCTCCGCCTCGATCTTATTGGCGATCTGTCGGGCGAGCAGCAGCATCTCATCCTCATTGACCTGCTCGGGCTTGACCATGATGCGGATCTCGCGGCCGGCCTGAATGGCGTAGCTGCTTTCAACACCGTGGAAGCTGCTGGTAAGCTCTTCCAGCTTTTCAAGACGCTTGATATAGGTCTCGATATTCTCGCGTCTGGCGCCGGGGCGGGCGGCAGAGATGGTGTCCGCGGCCTGGATGAGGACGGCGACGACCGTTTTCGCCTCCACATCGCCATGGTGCGCCTCGATAGCGTTGACGACGATTTCGTTCTCGCGGTAGCGGCGGGCAAGCTCCACACCCAGAGAAACGTGGGTACCCTCCATGTCGTGGTCCACCGCCTTGCCCAGGTCGTGAAGCAGACCTGCGCGCTTGGCAAGGTTTACATCCTCACCCAGCTCTGCCGCCAGAAGGCCGGCGATGTGGGACACCTCGATAGAGTGCTGCAGGATGTTCTGACCGTAGCTGGTGCGGTACTTCATGCGGCCGATGAGCTTGACGATCTCGGGATTGAGACCGCGTACGCCGGTCTCAAACACGGCGCGCTCGCCTTCGGCCTTGATGGTGGCATCCACCTCTTTTTTGGCCTTATCCACCATCTCCTCAATGCGGGCGGGATGGATGCGGCCGTCAATGATAAGTTTCTCCAGCGCGATACGGGCCACCTCACGGCGGACGGGGTCAAAGCTGGAAACAGTAATCGCCTCGGGCGTGTCATCAATGATAAGGTCGACGCCGGTGAGCGCCTCTATCGAGCGGATGTTGCGCCCTTCGCGGCCGATGATGCGGCCCTTCATCTCGGTGTTGGGCAGTGGCACAACGGACACGGTAGCCTCAGACACATGGTCTGCAGCACAGCGCTGGATAGCCTGGGAAATAATTTCTCTCGCCTTATCCTCGGCCTCGTCTCTGATGCGGGCCTCAGACTCTTTGATTTTCAGTGCAGCTTCGTGGGTGATCTCGTTCTCAAGATCACGGAGCAGTTCGGCCTTTGCCTCTTCAGCGGTCAGTCCGGACAGCTGTTCAAGAACGGCCAGTTCCTGCTTCTTCAGTTCTTCAAGTGCCTCGCGCTCTTTGTCCAGGTCAGCGGACTTGCGGGCCAGGGCCTCGGTCTTCTTTTCCAGGGCGGCGGTCTTTTTATCAAGGTTTTCTTCCTTCTGCTGATACCGACGCTCCTGCTTGCTCAGCTCATTGCGGCGCTCGCGAACCTCCTTCTCGTATTCGCTGCGCTGATGATGGATCTCGTCTTTAGCCTCAAGCAGCATTTCCTTGTGCTTGTTTTCGGCCGTTTTGGTAGCTTCTTCGACTATTTTAGCCGCCTGGGCCTCTGCGCTGCCAATGGCGCGCTCGGCGACCCGTTTGCGGAGAATAATACCGATGAGGATACCGATCCCCAGTGCTGCCGCAATAAGGACAACACAAATCCAAGTCTCCATTGTCGGCGGATACACCTCCTTATTAAATTGAAAATATAAAAATCAGAAAAATGACAGATAAAATATCGGAAAAAACTGATCGGCAAACAAAATAAGACCCCGTCAGCCACGGTCAAGCGCCGACGGAGCGCCAAACAGGATTTTGAAGCCGATATTCCTTTGTACAGTAATCCTACTCGATTTTAACCCTCATTCGTCGTTATGTCAAGTGGGATTTTAAAGGCTCCTTAAGATTCGGTCTCTCCGCCCGGCCTTGACGGCCAAATGCCGCCTTTGTATAATGGCCTTGAACAACGAACTTTTGGGGAGGTGAGTGCCGTGAACCCGACAAATACAGCAGATCTGTGCCGCCTGTGCCCGAGAGCATGCATGGCGCGCCGCGCCGACGGTGTACGCGGGCGCTGCGGCGAAGCGGCGGTACCCCGAATTGCCAGGGCTGCACTGCACCACTGGGAAGAGCCCTGCATCAGCGGTACCCGCGGCAGCGGTGCCGTGTTCTTCACCGGCTGCCCGCTTGGCTGCGTGTACTGCCAGAACCGGGCCATCAGCCGCGGCGGTGACTCTGCTCCGGGACAGGCGGTATCGCCCGACAGCCTGCGGCGCATTTTCCTGCGCCTTATAGACGAGGGGGCGCATAACATTAATCTTGTCACACCCCTTCACTTTACAGAGGGAGTATTGCCTGCCCTCCGCGAGCCGCTGCCCGTGCCGGTGGTCGTCAACACCGGCGGCTATGAGCGGGTGGAGACTCTGCGCCGCTGGGAAGGCAAGGCGCAGATATGGCTGCCGGATATGAAATACGCACTCAAAGATCCTGCTGCAAGGTACAGCGCAGCTCCGGACTATCCCGAAGCGGCGAAGGCCGCGATACTTGAGATGTTCCGCCAGGTGGGGCCATATGAACTTGACGAGGACGGTATTCTGAAGAAGGGCGTGGTCATACGCCACCTTGTGCTGCCGGGCGAGGGGGAGAACACCCGCCTTGTGCTGGAGTGGATTGCCCACACTTTCCGCCCCGGTGAGGTGCTGGTGAGCCTTATGAGCCAGTACACGCCACCCGCAGATGTGCCCGGTCTGCCCGAAAATCTGCGCCGCCCCATAAAACCCATTGAATATAAAATGGCCCTCAGACACATGGAGCGGCTGGGACTGGAGCATGGATACAGACAGGATCACAGCGCCGCGACGGAGGATTTTCTGCCGGATTTTGACCTTAGCGGGGTGGAATAATACAGGTTGTAATCACACCCTATGGGTGCGTAATTATCCGTTTGCGCCATTATGTCAACGGAATAAACCGGTGAATACTTCAAAAATTTTATACGCGCGGTTGTGGAAAAGCCTGTGGAGATTGTGCAAAACTGACCCATACGGGGGTGACTTTTGACTTTCATGGAACTATTTTACCTTCCGGAGTATCCATTAACAGTGAATACGGGCAGGTAAAAACACCGATTTTGTAAAATTATGTCGATTATGCCGTAACTTTGTCGAACTAGGACAGAATTTGAAATCTGTGCCAGGGCTGCAATATTTAATTTAATTAGTATTAAATATTATAATAATGTCGCATTTGTTATTTACAAGTTTTTACCACACAACTATAATGAAGGTACTTCAGTTTTCTTGACTATCTCATATTAATTTGCGCACAGGCGCGAAAGAGCGGAGGAACACATATGGCCAACACAAAGCTGTCCGGATCCCTGTCCACCAAAAAACTGATCGGGCTTATCGTTGCCGTGCTGGTGATCGCCATCAGCCAGTTCATGCCCGACAACGCCATGCTCACCGCAACCGGAATGAAGACCGTGGGCGTGCTGATCGCTTTCCTTGTCATTCTCGTGACCGAGGCGCTGCCCGTTGTGGTGACCAGCCTTATATTCGTAGGTCTTTTGCCACTGCTGGGCGTTGCCGCATCCGGACCCAGCATGATGGCCAATCTCAAGATCGCGCTGAGCGGTTATTCTGAGCCTATCGTGTTCTTCACCCTGGCCTCATTCGGCATTGCCGCCGCCCTGACCAACATCCCCCTGTCCAAGCGCGTACTGCGCGCCCTGCTCAAAAAGTTCGGCAGGGACATCAATTCCGTGCTGCTGGCCGTCATGGTCTGCACCGCGGTCATCTCCTCCATCGTTTCCAACGTGCCCACCTGCGCCATTTTTATGGCGATCTCCCTTGACTTCCTCAAACTGTACAAGACCGAAGAAGACCGCAAGGCAACCGGCAAGGCCTTTATGATCGGCGTACCCGTTGCAAGTATGATCGGCGGCATGATGACCCCCGCCGGCAGCTCCATCAACCTGCTGGCCATCTCTCAGCTTGAGAGCCTGACCGGTCAGACCATCACCTTCGTCCAGTGGATGCTGGCAGGTATCCCGCTGACCATTGTCATGATCCCCATCGCATGGCTGCTCATCACCCGCATCTATAAGCCCGTGGCCGTCAGCCGCGAGGATATTGAGGAGTTCATCGGCACCCTGTCCCTTGACATTCCCGAGAAAACGGAAACCAAGGAAAAGAAGGTCATCGTCATCGTGGCCGTCATGTTTACCCTGTGGGTGCTGTCCAGCTGGATCAGCCAGATCAACGTAATGATCGTGGCGATTCTGGGCTGCTGCGTAATGTTCCTGCCCGGTATCGAGGTTCTGGATATTAAGACCTTCCTGCGCGATAACAGCTGGGACGCCTTCTTCCTTGTCGGCTCTGTCATCTCCATCGCAAACTGCATGATCTCCAACGGCGTCAGCACCGCCATCGCCTCCGCCATCCCCGCGCTGAGCGTGTCCCTGCCGGTGCTTATCGCCTTTACCGCAGTTCTCATTTTTGTCACTCTGGTCATCATCCCCGTGGCCTCCTCCATGATCCCCATCATGGCTGCCCCGCTGGTCGCCGTTGCTACCGGCGCAGGCGTTTCCCCGGCGATGATCCTGCTGGCCGCCGCTTTGTGTGCCGGCAACTGCTACCTGCTGCCGCTGGACACCGTGCCTCTCATTACCTACAGCAAGGGCTACTACTCCATGACCGATATGGCAAAGAGCACCATCTGGATGCAACTGGCCATGGTCGCGCTGTGCGCGCTGTGGATCCCGCTGGTGGGCATGATGGTAGGCTTCTGAGCCTTATATACGCAATTTAAACCGCACACGGGAAAGGACAAGATCCTTTCCCGTGTGTTTTTTCAAAAAATTTTAAGCCCTCTTTAAAATAAGCTACCTTAACATCTTGACGGAACATTCATTGCGTGTTATAATTAAGGTACCTTATTTGAATTCCTGGCACTGCGCGCTGTCACCGCCGCTCCCTTGGGCTGTGCGCTGTCTTAACTTTTGAGTTTATAGGAAAAGGAGGATGTGTATGGCAAGAATGAGTTCGGAGGCTCAGGCCGCGCAGGAGGCCCTGAAAGAGCCGAAACCCCAATCAATCAAAGACGTGCCGCGCTATGTAAAAAATGTGGTGGGGCACACGGCGTCCCGACTGGGCTACATTTTCAAGCTGGTGTGGGACGCAAAAAAGTCACTGCTGTTTGTAATGCTGTTTATGACGGTTTACAACGGCGTAATGCCCCTGGTGGGTACCCTTATTTCCGCACATCTGCTGGCGCAGGTGGTGCTCTCCTTCTCGCAGGAGGTTGATCTGATCCTGCCGCTGGCACTGCAGTTCGGCTACATCTTTTTTAACGCCCTGGTGACCAGCCTTAACAACATGGTCACGCGCATATCCGGCGAGGTGGTCACAAACCACATTAAAATACAGATAATGGAGAAGGCCAAAGAGGTCGATCTTGCCAGCTTCGATATGCCGGACTTCTATGCCCGTCTTGAGAACGCCAGCCGAGAGGCAGGCTCACGCCCGGTGAGCATCCTCAACTCCGCCTTTGGCATGATCAGCAAAATCATCTCCATGGTCAGCTATATCGTGGTGCTGTTCGCTCTTCTCGGCAGGCTGGGTGTCATGGCGCACCTGTTCTTCGTCCTTTTCGTGGCGCTGAGTGTCCTCAACGCTGTGATCAGCTTCACCTTCCGCCGCAAGACAGTGTTTTACCAGCGCCACCGCTCAAAAGACCGCCGTCAGCTCAATTATTACAGCGACATTATGGTCAATAAAGATGTGGTCAAAGAGATCCGCCTGTTTAACCTTGCTGATGTGTTTATCGGCAGGTATAACGAGATTTTCGTGAAATACTTTGCCGGCATACGCAAACTTATCTGGCAGGAGGGCGGATGGAGCATTGTCCTTTCGGGCATGACGGCGATACTCAACGGCGTACTGTTTTACATGATCGCCACCAATGTCACCCAGATCAGCGACTATTCCGTGTACACCGCGGCGCTCAACAGTATATCATCCTGTGTGGCGGCCCTGATCAGCACCACCGCCTCCATTTATGAGGGCAGCCTGTTCATCGACAATTTCATCCTGTTCATGCAGGAAGAGCGGCACATCGTGCCAAGCGTGGATGAACCCCTTATCCCCAAACGCCACTGCGGGCACACCATTGAGCTGCGCGATGTGAGCTTCGCCTATCCCGGCACCGAAAGACGGGTCATTAACCATGTGAACCTGACCATTCACGAGGGTGAGACAATCGCCCTGGTAGGACTTAACGGCTCGGGAAAAACCACCCTTATTAAGCTCATTACCCGTCTTTATGACCCCACTGAGGGTGAGATTCTTCTGGATGGGCGCAACATCAAGGAATACGATGTTGCCGCGCTTTACGACATGTACGGCATCATCTTCCAGGACTTCGGCAAATACGCCACCGATGTAAGGGAGAACATCGCCTTCGGCCAGATCGAAAAAGAGGTGGACGAGGATGAGATCCGCTCCGCCGCGCGGCAGTCCAGTGCCGATCAGTTTATCGAGGCGCTGCCCAAGGGCTATGACACGCCCCTTATGCGCTACTTTGAGTCCAGCGGCATTGAACTGTCCGTGGGTCAGTGGCAGAAGCTGTCTGTGGCCCGCGCCTTCTATTCCGATTCGGACATACTCATACTGGATGAGCCCACGGCATCGCTGGATGCCATTGCCGAGCAGGAGATATTCAATCAGTTCGACGCCCTGCGAAAAGACAAGACCACCATCTTCGTCTCCCACCGTCTGTCCAGCGCCACCACCGCCGACCGCGTAGTCGTCCTCAAGGACGGCGCGATCGCCGAGTGCGGCACCCACCGACAGCTTATGGAGGCAGAGGGCGAGTACTACACTCTGTTCTCCACCCAGGCCAAGCGTTATCTGGAAAGCGGCGTGTAATCTCGGCGCTGCCCTATAACTTCGCAAAAGAAAAACACACAGGACTGAGTCCTGTGTGTTTTTTATGTTCTGTTTCTTATCCGGGAGCTTCACTCTTCGCTGAACAGCTCTTTCCCGGCGCCGCACAGCGGACACTCATAATCCTCAGGCAGTTCATCCCAGGGAGTGTCGGGGTCGATGCCGTTTTCGATGTCGCCAATTTCCTCGTCATAAACATAGCCACAAAGATCGCATACGTATTTCACAGACAGGCCTCCTTACCTTAAGCAGTAATCTTTCCTTTGCGGTGCTTGCCGCAGATTTATTTATCTGCGCCATTATATCTGTACTGTACGCGTTTGTAAAGCTGATTATGCACGAAAATACGGTCTGTGGGGCGCTGTGTTTTTGTTATATCCGACCGCAGTTTGGCTATTTGCACGCCCACTGCGTCATTGCAGCTCCCCAAGGGCGTCCGACAGGGCGGCAAGCTGTGCAAGGGACAGTGCCTCACCGCGAATATTGGGGGCGATACCCGCCCGCTCCATGGCTGTAGTGAGTTTGTCTTTGTTAAGGCTCATTGCCGCGGCAAGGGAGTTGAGCAGGGTCTTTCGCCTTAAATGGAAGGCGCCCGAAAGCACCCGATGGAACAGCGCCTCATCCCCGGGCGCGACAGCGGGTTCCGGCA
Source organism: Oscillospiraceae bacterium (assembly GCA_045605145.1). Lineage (GTDB taxonomy): Bacteria > Bacillota > Clostridia > Oscillospirales > Oscillospiraceae > CAMNAO01. Next base: position 9,485 of record JAZUPH010000078.1, read on the forward strand.
GCATATCCAGCCGCACAATGCTGCTGGTCACATGGGGTGCAGGGACGAAGCATTCCGGCGGCACATCGCAGACGATCTGGGCCCGGGCAAGATACTGTATCTTCGCCGCGAACAGGCACCACTGCTTATCACCGGGCTGCGCGGTGAGCTTTTCCGCCGCTTCCCGCTGGATCATAAAGGTCATGCGCTCAAACAGGCCGCTGTAAACCAGTTTTTCAATGATCTCGGAGGTGATGTTGTAGGGCAGATTGGCACAGACCATTCTGCGGCGGCCGTCCATCTTCTCCCGGGCGAAGGTTTCCGGATCCAGCTTCAGTGCATCGCCGAGGATGATACTCACATTGTCAAAGTCCGCCGTGGTCTCACGCAGGACGGGGATTATCCGCTCATCCAGCTCAACCGCCGCAACCGCGCCTGCGCGCAGTGCAAGCTGGCGCGTAAGGGCGCCGGCGCCGGGGCCGATCTCCATGACCGCCCAGTCCGCGTCACAGCCGGAGGCTTCCGCCAGGGTGCGGGGCACCCACTCTTCAATTACAAAATTCTGCCCCATAGACTTGGAGAAGCGGAAACCCGCCCGCTCCAACCGGGGTATAAGCTCTTTGGGATTACACGGATCCATAGTAGTTCTCCCGATAGTACTGTTGGGCGCCGGCGCTGTTATCTGCACAGGCGGGCAATCGCCAGTGTGTAGATCTCCGCCGCGGTCATAAGTCCGTCAAGGCTGGCGCGCTCATTTGCGCCGTGCTCGCGGGAATCGAAGTCGGGCATGCAGGGGCCGAAGGCAACGCCGCCGGGGATCTCATGCACATAGGTGCCGCCGCCCATGGCAAGGCACTCGCCCTTCAGGCCGGTGACCTGCTCGTAGCAGTCGAGCAGGGTGGTGACAAACTCTCCCTCGGCGGGGGTGTGGTGACCGGGATACATATCGCCGCTGACCCGGAACCCCAGATCTCCCAAAACGCGCTCCACTACATTTTTGCAGTTTTCGTCATTGGCACACAGGGGGACACGGCTGTCGTACTGGCCGCGGACGCCCGTCTCGTCCAGGCTGAGAAGGCTGAACACCACGGTCATGGGGCCGGAAATTTCGTCCGCCATGTTGATGCCCAGCGCGGCGCCCTGCCAGTCCCCGTGGGGGAAGGCGCGGTTTAAGCCGCGAACGGCGCGGGTGCTGGGGCAGTCGGCGAGGGGGAACCGGCACAGCGCGTCAATAAGGGCTGTGTTACCGTTGTTGCCCATCTCCGGCAGGGATGCATGAGCCTGAACGCCGTGGGCAAAGACGCGCACGCCGCCCTCCGCCGCCTCACACCAAATCTGGGCGCCGGTGTCCTCGGCCGCCTGCGCCAGGATGGGCGCGGCCTCGCTTTCCGTCACACCCAGGAGCAGTGCCTGGGCATCGGAGGGGAGGACGTTGATGCGGAAGCCGCCCTCCAGCTCAGCCACCCGGGGCAGGACATCGGTGGTCTCCCAGTTCATGGAGAACACAGGCTTGTAGCTGCCCTTCTCGGTGTTGTACAGGGGGAACCACGCATCCGGAGTAAAGGTGCCTGGCGCGGGCTTTTCAATATTATAATAGTATGCAATGTCGCCGGAGCCGCTCTCTTCATCAGCGCCCATGATCAGGCGCAGGCCCTTGGAAATGGGCAGGCCCAGCTCTTTCACGCAGCGCATGGCGTACAGTGCCGCTAAAAGAGGACCTTTGTCATCGCTGACACCGCGTCCGTAGAGAATGTCGCCCTCCTGCACCACGGTGTAGGGGTCGGTGTCCCAGCCGGGGCCTTCTCCAACTACATCCAGATGGGCCAGGATGTCCAGCGCACGGTCGGCAGGACCGAAGTCGGCGGTGGAGACATAGTTATCCCAGTTCTTCACCGCAAAGCCGTAGCCGGCGGCCATATCCTCCGCCACCTTCAGCACGCGGGCGCACTCTTCCCCGTAGGGCATGCCGTCCAGCGCATCGGCACGAACCGAGCGCACGGCAACGAGAGTATCCAGATCGGTCACAAACTGAGCGCGGTGCTCGTCAAGCCACTGTTTGATAAGGGGTCTGTATTCGTCCATTGTCTATACCTCAACATTAATTTTTGTTTTTCACTGCCAGGTTTCGCCCGCCGCCGCGCAAATGGCGGGGTATTATTGTGGGCGTCATCTTTATTATAATCGCTTTTTTCCGTTTGTCCACCGCAATGACGCGGCCGCTGCCGACTTTCGCTGTGAATATGCGGGAATGTTAATACAAAAACCAATAATTTTACTTTTATTTACAAAACGCATGTGCTATAATGTTAAAATCATAATTGCACCTACTGTGCCCTTTTGTGGGTTTGGCGGCAAAAACCGCAGACCGCACCGGGCCGTTTTGCAGGCTTATCCCCACAGGCCGGCCCTATATTGCAGCAATGCATCACTACCAAGGAGAAATGATGGGACTTTTCACGAAACTTTTCGGCACCCGCAGCGACAGGGAGATAAAGAAGATCACCCCCATTGTGGACGCTGTCGAGGCGCTTGCCGATGAATACGCCGCCCTGTCCGATTCCCAGCTCAGGGATAAGACAAGGCAGTTTAAAGAGCGCTATGAAGCGGGCGAAACACTGGACGATCTTCTGCCCGAGGCATACGCCACCGTGCGTGAGGCGGCCACCCGCGTGCTGGGCATGCGCCATTACCGCGTGCAGATCATTGGCGGCATCATACTGCATCAGGGCCGCATTGCCGAAATGAAAACCGGCGAGGGCAAGACCCTTGTGGCCACCCTTCCGGCATACCTTAACGCACTTACCGGACGCGGCGTACATGTCGTGACCGTTAACGATTATCTTGCCCGCCGCGACAGCGAATGGATGGGCAAGGTGCACCGCTTCCTGGGTCTTTCCGTGGGTCTTATCGTCCACGGCCTGACAAGCGCCCAGCGGAGAGAGGCGTATGCCGCGGACATCACCTACGGCACGAATGTGGAATTCGGTTTCGACTATCTGCGCGATAATATGGCAATTTACAAGGCCGGCACCGTACAGCGGGGGCAGGTCTACGCCATCGTGGACGAGGTGGACTCCATCCTTGTGGACGAGGCCCGCACACCCCTTATCATATCCGGCTCCGGCGATGAGTCCAGCATAATGTATCTTGAGGCCAACGCCTTCGTGCGCCGCCTGAAGAAGAAGGTCTACGCCACCACCGACTCCAAGGAGGAGGAGCAGGAGGATGTGGACGCCGACTATATCGTGGATGAAAAGGCCCGCTCCGCCACCCTTACGGCAAGGGGCATTAAGAAGGCGGAAGAGCATTTTAAGCTGGAAAACCTCACCGACCTGAGTAATGTCACCCTCAGCCATCACATCAATCAGGCCATCAAGGCTTGGGGCGTGATGAAAAAGGACGTGGACTACATCATCAAAGACGGCGAGATCGTCATCGTTGATGAGTTCACCGGACGCATGATGCCCGGACGCCGCTATTCCGAGGGTCTGCATCAGGCAATCGAAGCCAAGGAAGGCGTGCAGGTGCGGAAGGAAAACCGCACCTTGGCCACCATTACTTACCAGAATTTCTTCCGCCTTTATGAAAAGCTGGCGGGCATGACCGGCACCGCCCTCACCGAAGAGGAAGAATTTGACCAGATCTACCATCTGGACGTGGTGGAGATACCCACCAACCGGCCCAACATCCGCATTGACCGGCCGGACGCCGTCTACAAAAACGACAACGGCAAAAACAATGCCATCATCCAGCAGATTGAGGCTTGCCACGCCAAGGGACAGCCCATTCTTGTGGGTACGGTATCCATCGAAAAGAGTGAGCAGATATCAAAGCTGCTGTCCCGCCGGGGCATCGCCCACAATGTGCTCAACGCCAAGCAGCACGAGCGGGAGGCAGAGATCGTGGCACAGGCCGGCAAGCTTGGCGCCGTGACCATCTCCACAAACATGGCAGGCCGCGGCACCGACATCATGCTGGGCGGCAACGCGGAGTTTCTGGCTCTGCGGGATGTGCGCCGCAGCGATCTGCCGGAGCACGCCATTGCTGAGGCGAACGGACACGCCGACAGCGACGACCCCGACGTGCTGGAGGCAAGACGCCTTTTTAATGAAGCATACAGCAAGTATAAAAAGGACATCGATGTCGAGGCGCAGAAGGTGCGCGAGACCGGCGGTCTGTTCATTCTGGGTACAGAGCGGCACGAATCCCGCCGCATTGACAATCAGCTGCGCGGCCGCGCCGCCCGTCAGGGCGACCCGGGCGAGACGCTGTTCGTCGTCTCACTGACCGATGATCTGATGCGCCTTTTCGGCGGTGAGCGCATACAGCGCATGATGGACTCCCTCGGACTTGAAGAGGACATGCCCATCGACCAGAAGATCGTATCCAGCGCCATTGAAAACGCGCAGAAGAATGTTGAAAGCCGCCATTTCCAGGCCAGAAAGACCGTTCTGGAATATGACGATGTAATGAACCGTCAGCGCACCATCATCTACGATCAGCGCCGCCGTGTGCTGGATGGAGAGGATATAAAGGGCAACATCATGCAGATGCTGCATGAGCTTATTGTTCAGTCTGTACACGGCGCCTGCGGCGACGGGAAGAAGCCCTTGGACAAGCAGCAGCTTAAGGACGCTCTGCGTCCCTTTGAGGGGTTGTTCCTGACCCGGGCATCCGCAGATGATCCCCGCCTGCTGGAGCTTGACGCAGAGGGGCTCATTGAAGAGCTGGAGCGCAGGGCGACAGCCATATACGATCAGCGGGAAAAGCTGATGGGCGAATCCGCACCCGGCCAACCCCTGATGCGTGAGCTGGAGCGCGTTATCCTGCTGCGGGTGGTGGATGAGTACTGGATGGACCACATCGACGCCATGAGCGACCTGCGTCAGGGCATCGGGCTGCAGGCCTATGCCCAGAATAACCCCGTCGAGGCATACAAGCGGGAAGGCATGGATATGTTCGACGACATGATAAGCGGCATCAAGGATCAGGTCGTAAAGCGCATTTTCACCGTGCGGATTCAGAAAGAGCAGAAGATCGAGCGCAAATCCGTCACCGGCGAGGCCGTTCCCGGCGCAAACGCAGGCGGCGGCGCAAGGCGCGCCCCTGTGAAGAAGTCCGCCAAGCCCGGCAGAAACGACCCCTGTCCCTGCGGCAGCGGCCTTAAGTACAAAAAATGCCACGGCAGGTACGAAAACTGAGCCGGTGCGGCAGAAGTTTTATTGAACGGACATTCAGCTATGACACACAATTGCTTTACCATTGTCACACAGGGCCAGCTTGAATACTCCACCGCGCCCTTTCTGGGCGTGCCCCACGCATTCACCACCCGGCTGGGCGGCGTGGACGGCGGAACACAGGC
>JAZUPH010000079.1:0-14186 GCA_045605145.1 Oscillospiraceae bacterium
CTATCATACTTTGCTATACCATAGCTGCGGCTTTCGACCTTGCCGTTATCGTCATATCTGACAGATTCTTTGCGGCTGATCTTGTCGCCATCATAGTGCGTTTCTGATGTGGAGACCAGTTTTCCCTCTATATACAGCTCGAAGGAGATCTCGTTTCCGTCGGCATTGTACGTATATGCTTGCAGAGAATGAACCTCACCGTCGTCTAAATAACGTTTTTCAAGCAGATTACCGTTTTTGTCATATTCCCATTCAGTTTTTGAAGTGTAGCCGGAGCCGAAATCCAAAAATGTAGATGTAAGTTGACGGTCTTCGTTGACGGTGAAGGTGCCCACTGTCACATTATCAAAAAGGCTGTCTGAAATCCTAAAGTAGTACAGCTTGTTTTCATCTTCGTCTGCCCCGAAAACATAGGCGGTGCAGCTTGTTGAACTTAACTCTACCTGCCCGTGACTGTCATAAAACTCGTATTCAAAAGATTCGAATATCAGCAGCCCACGCTCGTTGTATTCATATTTGGTCACATCCCAGCCGGTTTCACTTTCAGATATGCGCTCTGTCAGCACATATATTGTCTCATATTTGGGTAACAGCAAACTGTAAATTCCCACTGTGGCGGAGGCGGTCAGGGCAACGATGAGGATACAAAGCACAATCTGCTTGAAAAGCGGGGCGTGTTTTTTGCGTTTTGGTGACGCATCAGCGGCCGGGGTGGGAACAGGCTCAATGGGCGCTTGTGTCTGTGCGGCTGCTGCGGTGTTTGGCAAAGGCTGCGATATGGGCTCGGTTACATCACGGGGCGGTACCGGGCAGCCACACATGTTACAAAAACGGGCATCGTTTAAAAGTGCGTTTCCACATTTTCTGCAAAACATAATAAATTCCTCACTGTTTTATATTTGCTGTATTTGTATTAATTTTATCCCTTTTTCGCCCCGATTGCAAGGGGAGAGAAATTGCTTTGCAATCATTGCGGTGCAGCCGCAAAATAAAGTTCAAGTACCTGTTGATTTATTTATAAGGCTGTGTTATAATTAGACCAGACTAACTGATATATAACACGCTTCAATGCGTATTGGAAAGGATAATTAATGACAGAAATCAGAAGAATCAACGCATCAAGGCCCAGAACGGGCGTATATTCACTGCTTGCCCGCATACCCGGGGCGCATCTTATATTCGTGGGCGCCCTGTCCTGCCTGCGGCACAGGAACATGGAAATGATAAACCAGCAGCAGAACGGGCGGCTGTCCCTGCTGCTGATGGAGGATGTGGATTTCGTCACCGGGCGCTACCTTGATAAAATCAAGGATGCCTGCCGCCATGTGGCCCAGACCAAAAAGCCCGAGGCGATAATCCTGCTCACCGGCTGCCAGAGCGTACTGCTCAGCACCGACTACGGCATGATATGCACCGGGATGGAAGCCGAGCTGGGCATCCCTGTGCGCGCAAATGAGTGCTGCTACCTGTGCGGCTTTGACAGTGCGGAGGATGTGGCGAAGGCAGATACCATCGAGCATCTGCTGTTCGAGTTTATTAAACCCCGGCCCAAGGCAAGCGAGCCGACGGTTAACATCCTCGCCTGTCTGCCCCTTGCGCCGGAGTGTGAGCTGCGCGGCCTGCTTGAGCGGGCGGGCGTAAAGGTAAATGAGCTGAGCTCCATGACCTCGTGGGAGGAGTATCAGCAGATGGGCGCGGCGCAGCTTAACATCATCTGCACCACCTATCCCGAAACTCTGGGTCAGCGGCTCCGGGCGCGCCTGGGCATCCCCTATGTGGTGCTGACGGATGAGTATTCGCCCGCGGGCATCGCCGCCATCTATGACAAGATCGGCCAGGTGCTGGGCATCAGCCCCGATTACGCGGAGTATAAGGCGGCAGCGGATGAGAAATTCACCGCTTTCTGCAGGCAGTATGCCACGGCGCCCATTGAGGTGAACGGCTCGATGAAGGCGGCAAAATGGCTGCTGGAGGCAGGGTTGAATGTCACCGCCGTCACCAACAACAGCCGCAGCATAATCACAAAGGATCTTAATGCCTGGTTCCGCGACAATGCACCGGGGGTCGAGCTGAAGGAGTTCAGCTATTCCGGCCGCGGACTTGAGGATGAGGCGGCGCGGATCGATGCCGGCGGCACTCCCGAACGCGGCTTCGGTGGCAGGGGAGGGCGCCCCGAACGGGGCGGTCACGGCGGCAGACCGGATATGCGCGGCGGACGGGATGGTCACGGCGGCCGGGGCGGCAGACCGGAAGGCCGCGGCGGTGGTCACGGCGGCCGGGGCGGCTTCGGCGGGCGCGGAAAACACGGCGGCGGTGTACTGGTGGTTGGCTTTGCCGCAACAGATGCCGCATTGAGAGAAGACAATTTCGGCAGGAGGTGGCACTGATGAATAACCTGTGGACAGCGCTGGTGCCATTTATGGCAGACCTTAACGGCATGGAGGAGGTTATCAACCACTCAGACGGCCTTGCTATCATTGACGACTGCGTGGGCTACATGGTGGTGCCGGGCTACCCCCGCCACGACCCCATAAACGCCGTCACCACCGATATTCGGGTCAGTGACACCATACACGGCACCCGCAAAAAGCTGCTTATGGCGGCGAAGGTGTACATTCCCCGCTACAATCCGGCATTCATCGTCCTTGCGGCGGGGCCGGTGTCCTCCATGATAGGCACCGACCTTGACGAGGTGGCCGATGAGATAAGTGAAATTTACGGCATCCCCACGGTGGTGCTCAAATCCTGCGGTCACAAGACCTACGATTATGGTCTGAGCGAGACCTTTGCCAAACTGGCGGAGCTTTTCTGCACCGACGCCCCCAAACGCCCCGATACGGTCAATGTGATCGGCGGCAGCGCAATTGACTGGTCCATTGAGAATGCACCCATTGTGCGCGACTACATCGCCCGCGGGCTGATGGAGCGGGGAATGCGCGTCATCTCCAACTGGGGCATGGACTGCACTATGGCCGATTACAAGGCGGCAAGTGCGGCGTCGGTAAATCTCGTGCCCACGGTGTCCGGCCTTGCCGCCGCCCGCCGTCTGGAAAAAGAGTACGGCACGCCCTGCGTGGCCGCCGCGCCCTACGGCAGAACATGGGGCAAAATGGTGCTCGACGCGGTGTCCGGCGCGCCCCTTATCCCGCCCGCCGCTAAAGAGGGCCCTGCGGATGTGCTGATAGTTTCAGAGCAGTTTACCGCCAACGCCATCCGCGCCACCCTGCGCCTTGATTACGGCATTGACAGGGTCATGTGCGCATCCTTCGGCATGATGGACAAAAAGTATATGGAGCCGGGTGATCTGCGCCTGAAGGGTGAGGATGCGGCGCTTGAGCTGGCAGGCGGCGATTACAAAACAGTCATTGCCGACCGTTCACTGCGCCCCTTTGTGAGACCGGGCGTGAATTTTATCGAGCTTAACTCCACCGCCCTTGCCGTGGTCAGGGGCGAGGACAGACCCATTCTGGCGGGCGAGGGGCTCAACTGCTGGCTTGAGTATAACGGCATTTGATAACACAGGAGAAATACATGAGACAGATTGCAATTTACGGCAAGGGTGGTATAGGCAAGTCCACCACCACCCAGAATATGGCCGCCGCCCTCAGTGAGGCGGGCAATAAGCTGATGATCGTGGGCTGTGACCCCAAGGCGGACTCCACCCGCCTTATCCTGGGCGGCCTTGCAAAGCGCACTGTGCTGGACACCATGCGCCAGATTGACGAAGACGACATCGAGCTGGAGGATTTTCTTTACACCGGCTACCGCGGCATCCGCTGTGTTGAGTCCGGCGGTCCCGAGCCGGGCGTGGGCTGTGCGGGACGGGGCATTGTCGCCGCCATCGACAAGCTGGAGGAACTGGGTGCCTACACCTCCGACCTTGACTATGTGCTTTATGATGTTCTGGGCGACGTGGTCTGCGGCGGTTTTGCCATGCCCATACGGGAGGGCAAGGCCAAGGAGATATACATCGTCTGCTCCGGCGAGATGATGAGCCTTTACGCCGCCAACAACATCTGCAAGGGCATACAGCGCTATGCCGCCGCGGGCAAGACCCATCTTGGCGGCCTTATCTGCAACTCGCGCATGGTGGATAACGAGCGCGAGCTGGTGGAGGAGTTTGCCGCCGCCCTCAATACCCGCCTTATCCGCTTCATGCCCCGCGATAATATCGTGCAGCACGCCGAGTTTAAGCGCAAGACCGTCATCGAATACGCACCCGACAGTGCCCAGGCGGACGAATACCGGGCGCTGGCCAAGGCAATCGCGGAAAATACCCACCTGACCGTGCCCACGCCGCTGGACAGTGACGCACTTGAGGCGCTGATGATCCGCTGCGCCGGCTTGGAGTGAAAAGACCGAAAAGAAAGTTTAAGCCGGGGCGCCGCTGCACCCCGGCTTGCATTATGCCGCCTTGTGTGTCATAATATGACCCGGCCCAAACCGGGCAGGAAAGGTTGGTTCCCTTGCGTAAATTTATTGAGCCGCGCCGCGTTGTTCTCCTGGTGCTGGGCGCGGCGATTTTGGCCTTCGGGCTGTATAATGTCCACTCGCTCTCCGGCGTTACCGAGGGGGGCGTGCTGGGACTTACACTGCTTTTGCAGCACTGGTTGGGTATCTCCCCGGCGGTCAGCGGCCTTGTGCTCAATGCGGCCTGCTACCTGTGGGGCCTGTATCTGCTGGGGCGGGAATTTATCCTCTGTTCCGCCATATCCGGCGGTGCCTTTTCGCTGTTTTATGCAGTTTTTGAGCTGTTCGACCCCCTCTTTCCACAGATCGCAGGCTATCCGCTTTTGGCGGCGGTGGTGGGCGCGGTGTTTGTGGGTATTGGCGTGGGGCTTGCCGTTGGTGCCGGCGGCGCGCCGGGTGGTGACGACGCACTTGCCATGTGCCTTTCAAAGCTGACGGGCGCGGACATCCGGTGGATGTATCTTATCAGTGACGGGGCGGTGCTTCTGCTGTCTTTGAGCTATATCCCCCTTGGCAGGATAGTTTATTCCCTTATCACCGTGGTCATATCCGGCCAGCTGGTGGGCCTCGTCCGGCGCGTGGTGGATAAAAACACCGCCGGGGCTGCCCGCAGGGACGGCGTGTGAGCGCCAACGCCTTCGTATAACAGAAAACGATCAGCAAAACAGCGCCGGAATATACCGGCGCTGTTTCATCATCTGTGTACGCATTATATGCCTGCATGCTTTTTTATTGCCTCAAAGCTCTCCTCGCTCAGATCGTGCTCTATCTTGCAGGCATCCTCTCTGGCCACCGCGGCATCCACGCCCAGATCGGTGAGGAACTTTGTCAGCACCTTATGGCGGGTGTACATACGCTGTGCTATCTCCATGCCCGACTCGGTCAGCGTAATAAGGCCGCTGTGATCCATGGTGATATAGCCGTTTTCACGCAGGCGCTTGGTTGCGTAGCTGACGCTGGGCTTGGTCACGCCCAGATGCTCCGCCACATCGATGGAGCGGATATAGCCGTGCTCCTCGCGCATCATGAGCATTGCCTCCAGATAATCTTCGGACGATTTGCGTATCTCCATACTATCCTGCCTTTCTCAAAATGTGCTTTTTCTGCCGCCGTGCATCGGCCTTAGTTCTTAAGACTGTGCAGCGGCGCGGGGATGCGACCGCCCCGGGCAACAAACTCGTCATTGGCGCAGCGGTTGACCGGCATCACCGGTGCATTGCCCAGAAGCCCGCCGAAATCCACCTCATCACCCACGGTTTTGCCCGGCGCGGGGATGATGCGCACGGCGGTGGTTTTGTTGTTGACCATACCGATTGCGGCCTCGTCGGCGATGATGCCGGAAATGGTCTCGGCCGTGGTGTCGCCGGGTACGGCAATCATGTCAAGACCCACCGAGCATACACAGGTCATTGCCTCCAGCTTTTCGATGGTCAGGCGGCCGGCCTTCGCCGCGCGGATCATGCCCGCGTCCTCGGATACGGGGATGAACGCGCCTGACAGCCCGCCCACATTGGACGATGCCATCACGCCGCCCTTTTTCACCGCGTCGTTAAGAAGTGCCAGCGCCGCCGTGGTGCCGGGTGCGCCCACGCTTTCAAGACCCATCAGCTCAAGAATGTCCGCCACGCTGTCGCCGATGGCAGGGGTGGGGGCAAGGGACAGGTCGACGATGCCGAAGGGCACGCCCAGCCTTGATGACGCCTCCTGCGCGACCAGCTGACCCACGCGGGTTATCTTGAATGCGGTTTTCTTTATCGTCTCCGCCACCACGTCGAATGGCTGCCCCTTGCATGCCTCAAGTGCGGCGGCAACCACGCCCGGGCCGGAAACGCCCACGTTTATCACACACTCCGGCTCGCCCACACCGTGGAAGGCGCCCGCCATAAATGGGTTATCCTCCACCGCGTTGGCAAATACCACCAGCTTGCTGCAGGCGCTGCCCCCGTCATGGGCTGTGAGTGCCGCGGCTTCTTTAATAATGCGGCCCATCATCGCCACCGCATCCATGTTGATGCCGGCGCGGGTGCTGGCCACGTTCACGCTGGAGCAGACCACAGATGTCTCGGTCAGCGCCCGGGGAATGGCGCGGATAAGCCGCTGATCACCCTTGGTGAAGCCCTTATGCACCAGCGCGCTGAAGCCGCCGATAAAGTCCACGCCCACGGCCTTTGCCGCCTTGTCCATGGCGATGGCGAAGGGGACGTAATCCTCCGTATCGCAGCTTTCGCAGGCGATGGCGATGGGGGTGACGGAAATGCGCTTGTTGACGATGGGTATGCCGAACTCCTGCTGAATGTCGTTGCCCGTTTTCACAAGCTGACCGGCACAGCGGGTAATTTTGTCATAGATCCTGCGGCAGCACTCGTCCACATCCGGATGGGCACAGTCGCGGATGGAGATGCCCATTGTGATGGTGCGTATATCCAGGTGCTGCTGGTGGATCATGCTTATAGTGTCGTGTATCTCACCTATGCTGATCATGCCGCGCCCTCATATCCTGTGCATGGCGGAGAATATATCCTCCCGCTGCAGGCGGATGGTAAGGTCCGCGCTCTTGCCGTAGTCCTCCATCATGCTGCAGATCTCAACAAAGTTCATTGCAGTCTCGTCAAACTCCACCATCATCATCATGGTGAAGCAGCCGTGCATAACGGTCTGGTTGATATCAAGTACGTTTATGCCGTTCTCGGCCAGCTTTGTGCAGACGCCGGCGATGATGCCCACCCGGTCCTGCCCGATGACGGTAAGTATGCTTTTCATTTTCCTTTGTTTCCTCCGTAAAAATCGGCTTTTTAAGCCATAAACCACTTTACCACGGATCCGGTTAAATTACAAGCAATTTATTTAATTCTAAGGTGCGTGACGATTCCTGCATCCTATTGCGAAACGGGGCGCAAAGGCCTATAATAAAACTGTGCTCAATGGGGCGCGGAATAAATTGTAAGCGAGGTGCCGCAACATGGCAAAATCCTCCGGACAGAAGCTGAAGCTGTTGTATCTGATGGACTTCTTCCTGCGCCGCACGGATCAGGAGCATCCGGCAGCCGTGCCGCAGATGCTGGAATACCTTCACGGCTGCGGAGTGGAGGCCGAGCGCAAAAGCATTTATGACGATATTGAGGCACTGCGCCTTTACGGTCTGGATATCGAACAGCGGCGGGGCCCGGGCGGCGGCTATTACCTGGCAAGCCGCGACTTTGAGCTGGCGGAGCTTAAGCTGCTGGTGGACAGTGTCCAGTCCTCCCGCTTTATCACCCATAAAAAGAGCCTGAGCCTTATCGCCAAGCTCAGCCGCCTTGCCGGCGAGCATGACGCCCGGCAGCTCCAGCGCCAGGTCTATGTCACCGGGCGTATCAAGTCCATGAACGAGTCTATTTACTACGCCGTGGACGACATCCATTCCGCCATCGCCCAGGACAGGCAGATCAGCTTCAAATACAGCGAATACTCCGTCACCAAAGAGCGGGTTTTCCGCCGCGGAGGTGAGCGCTATGTGGTCAGCCCATTTGCCCTGACCATGAGCGATGGGAACTACTACCTGCTGGCATATGAGCAGGGCAGGGGAATGCGCCATTACCGTGTCGACCGCATGGCTGAGATGCGCGTGCTGGAGGACGTTCGTGCCGGTAAAGAGGACTTTGCCGCCATCGACATGGCCGAGCAGAGCAGCAAGGTGTTCGGAATGTTCTCCGGCACTGAGCGCACGGTGAAGCTGCGCTTTCACAGCCACCTTGCCGGCGCGGTGATCGACCGCTTCGGGCGCGATGTGCCGCTGATCCCCGTGTCTGACGGGCGCTTCACCGCCACCGTCCGTGTGGTGGTCAGCCCCCAGTTCTTCGGCTGGCTTTGCGGCTTCGGCACCGAGGTTGAGCTGCTTGAGCCTTATGATGTGCGCGGGCAGTTTTCCAAATACGCCGCCGACATCGCGGGGATGTATATGTGACGGGGCGCACAAGCCCCCAAGGCTCCCTTGCGTACTCCAAGGCTCCCCTTGTCAGGGGAGCTGGCAAAATCGAAGATTTTGACTGAGGGAGAGAAAAAATCCCCCTGCACCCGACTAAGGCTTCTCCTTGAGGAGAAGCTGTCACCGAAGGTGACTGATGAGGTGTCGATGTCCCAAGCGGCCCACCTCATCCGGCCTCGCTTTGCTCAGCCACCTTCCCCTCGAGGGGAAGGCACCCCCGCACCCCCACTCCCGCACCCCCTGTAGGGGCGATTCACGAATCGCCCGCCCCGCCCGCATTGTCATTGCGAGGAGCAACGCGACGTGGCAATCCGCCACCCCCGTCCCCGCCCCACAATGGCGCAAAACGAAAAAGGGTACGGATTGCCACGACCAACGCGCGGCGCTGGTCTCGCAATGACCCACAAATTCCGCCACTTCGTCCTGTGGCTCCCTCTGACGAGGGAGCTGGCAAAATCGAAGATTTTGACTGAGGGAGAGACGATGCTCACAGCAATATGGGCGGTCGGCTGTCTGCCCGCGATATTCGGTGCGTTATCTCCGGCGGGAGCAAGCCCCCACCCTACGATGTCCCCCCCAAGGCTCCCTCTGATGAGGGAGCTGTCTTTTGCGCAGCAAAAGACTGAGGGAGAGACGATACGCGTCGCCCTGCCTTGTTATATTTAGGTACCGAAAAATTATTATTTGTTACTATATATGTATTGACTTTTCGGGTCGGCAGGCGTAGAATACATGATAAGATACCTTAAATTAATTGCGGTTTATTTTCCTGCTGGCTGATTATTCGGCCAAATTATTATTTTTGAGAGGAGTTTAATTATTATGTCGGCAGTCGATTTGCTCAGACTGGTGAATCGAATTAACGGGGAGTACAGGCGCCGTCACCATGTGGCGCTGGAGCAAAGCGGGTATCAGGGGCTTCGTGGCAGCGGCCGTCTGCTCAATGAGCTGGATAAGGCCGGCGATATGCCCCAGAAAGCACTTGCACAGCGGCTTGAGATCCGTCCTCAGTCACTTACCGAGGCACTTTTGAAGCTGGAGCACGCGGGTTACATCGTCCGCAAGCGCAGCGAAACGGACAAGCGCGAGCAATTAGTATCAATTACCGAACTTGGCCGCGAGAGAAGTCGGCAGCTAAGGGCGCTGCGCGACCAGGTGGCTGAAGATATGTTCGGCTGCCTTTCTGAAGAGGAGCAGGCCATGATGCTTGAGCTTCTCGGCAGGGTAATGGAAAGCAAAATCACGGAGGAATAATCAATGTTCAGAATCTTCAAAAGGATGGGCAGGACGGAATGGATCCTGCTGACCATGAGCGCCATCCTTGTCCTGCTTCAGGTCTATATGGATCTGAAGATCCCGGATTATATGTCCACTATCACGCGTCTGGTGCAGACAGAGGGCAGCGCCATGAGCGAGGTTTGGAAGGCCGGCGGAATGATGCTGCTGTGCGCTGTGCTCAGCATGTGCATCACCTTTATGTCGGGCTTTGTAAGCGCCCGCCTTGCGGCAACCTTCTCCCGCCATCTTCGCAGCGACATTTTCAACGCCGTGCAGCAGTTCTCCCTTGAGGAGATCGACCGCTTCTCCACGGCTTCGCTGATCACCCGTTCAACCAACGATGTTACCCAGCTGCAGAACTTCATGTCCCGCGGCATCAACATGATAATCCGCGCACCCATCACCGTCACCATCGCCATGATGAAGATCTCCGGCAAGCACTGGGAGTGGACGGCCCTCACCGGCGGCGCTGTCGTCATAGTGCTTATGGCTGTTGTTTTCGTCCTCAAGTATGCTCATCCCCGCTTCCGCAGGATGCAGGTGCTTACCGATGACCTCAACCGCGCCACCCGCGAGAATCTGACCGGTATCCGCGTCGTCCGCGCCTACAATGCCGAAAGCTATCAGGAGGGGAAATTCTCCGCCGCCAACGACCGCCTTACCGACAACGCCATTGCCGCCCAGCGCGCCATGGCGGTCATGCATCCCACCATGCGCTTTGTCAACAACGGTCTTAGCATCGGCATCTACTGCATCGGCGCCTACCTTATCGCCGAGACCGTGGGCACCGGCGCTGCGTTGACCACCTTCTCTGAGATGGTCGTTTTCTCCAACTATGCAAGCCGTATTCTCTTCGCATTCATGAGCCTTAACATGATCTTCAATCAGCTGCCCCGCGCCTCTGTCTGCGCCACCCGTATCAATGAGGTTCTGGAAACAAAGCCCAGCATCGTTGACGGCGCACATGACAAGGGCCTTGAAGGTTATGAGGGTACTGTTGAGTTTAAGAATGTCTCCTTCCGCTACCCCACTGCCGAGGGTGAGATCCTTCACGACATCTCCTTCACCGCCAACAAAGGCGAGACCGTGGCCTTCATCGGCGCCACCGGCAGCGGTAAGTCCACTCTTGTCAACCTTGTACCACGCTTCTACGACGCGACCCGCGGGCAGATCCTTGTCAACGGCCGTGACGTGCGCGAGTACACCCAGACCGCTCTGCGCCGTATGATCGGTTACGCGCCCCAGCGCGCGGTACTGTTCACCGGCACCGTCAGCAGCAACGTGGACTACGGCGACGGAAACCACCATGCCGATCCCGAGGCGGACATCCGCCGCGCCGTTGATATCGCCCAGGGCAAGGACTTTGTGGAAAAAATGCCCGGCGAATACGACGCCGATATTTCCCGCGGCGGCACCAACGTGTCCGGCGGCCAGAAGCAGCGCCTGTCCATCGCCCGCGCCGTCTACCGCACGCCCGAGATCTATATATTTGACGATACCTTCTCCGCCCTTGACTACAAGACCGACCGAGTCCTTCGCGCACGGCTTAAACAGGAGACGGCGGGCGTCACCACCCTCATCGTTGCCCAGCGCATCGGCACCATACGCGACGCCGACAAGATCATCGTCCTTGACGAAGGCCGCATGGTTGGCAGCGGCACCCACAGTGAGCTTATGAAGACCTGCTCTGTCTATCGTGAGATCGCCCATACCCAGCTTTCAGAGGAGGAACTTGCGTAATGGCTAAGAATGATTATCAGCTCGGACAGGTTCGTATGAATAACCGCGGCGGCGGTCCCAGAGGGCGCGTCATTGAAAAGCCCAAGGACTTCAAGCACGCGATGCTCACCCTTGTGAGCTATCTGAAGCACTTTATCCCCCAGATCTGCCTTGCATTCGGCTGCGCCATCACAAGCGTACTGCTGACCCTGTTCGGCCCGGATATGCTCAGCAAGATCACCAACCTTATTGAAGACGGCATGAAGGCCGGCAACGTGGACACCTCCGCCGTGCTGCGCCTGTCCGTTATCGTGCTGTGCTTCTACCTGTTCAGCGCCCTGCTCACTTTTACTCAGAGCCTGACGCTCACCCTGACATCTCAGAATATCATGCGCCGTATGCGCAACGATATCTCCCGCAAGCTCAACCGCATCCCCCTGGGCCGCTTTGACTCTGCCTCTTTCGGCGATCTTCTCAGCCGCGTCACCAACGACGTCGACACCATCGGTATGAGCATTAACCACGCCGCCAGTGAGATCGTTTCCGCCGCCACCACCTTTGTGGGCTGCTCGATAATGATGCTCATCACCAATGTGCCCCTGACCCTTATCGCTCTGGTTGCAGCATTCGGCGGCTTCTTCACCATGAATCAGGTCATTCACAGAAGCCAGAAGTACTTCTCCCGCCGCCAGCGCTACCTTGGTGAGCTCAACGGCCATATTGAAGAGATGTACGCCGGCCACCTGATCGTCAAGGCCTACAACGGCGAGAAGGATTCCGTACAGGAGTTCAACCGTCTCAATGAGCTGCTGTATGAAAACAACTGGAAGAGCCAGTTCTTCGGCGGCATCAACCAGCCGATCATGGAGTTTCTCTCCAACTTTGCCTATGTTGCGGTGTGCGTGTTCGGTGCCCTCATGGTCAACAACGGCACGATCCGCTTCGGCGTAGTCATCGCCTTCATCATGTATGTCAAGATGTTCACCCAGCCTCTCGGCATGGTGGCGCAGGCTGCCGTCAACCTCCAGTCCGCTGCCGCCGCGGCAGAGCGCGTCTTCGGCTTCCTTGATGAGCCCGAGATGGAGGATGAGAGCCACAAGACCCTGGTGCTTGAGGCACAGCGGGGCGAGGTGGTGTTCGAGCATGTCAACTTCGGCTACACCCCCGAGCGCACCATCATCCACGACTTCTCCGCAACCATCAAACCGGGACAGAAGGTGGCTATCGTCGGCCCCACCGGCGCAGGCAAGACTACCCTCGTCAACCTTCTCATGCGCTTTTATGAGATCAACTCCGGTGCCATCTACATCGACGGTGTGAATACCCGTGACATCACCCGTGACAATGTACACCGCCTGTTCTGCATGGTTCTGCAGGATACCTGGCTGTTTGAGGGCTCCATCCGCGACAATATCGTCTACAGTATGCCAAACGTCAGTGATGAGCGGGTCGTTGAGGCCTGTAAGGCTGTGGGTCTGCACCACTTTATCAGCTCACTGCCCAACGGCTACGACACCGTACTGACCGATGACTCCAACCTGTCCGCCGGACAGAGACAGCTTATGACCATCGCCCGTGCCATGATCGAGGACGCACCCCTTCTCATCCTTGATGAGGCTACCAGCTCCGTCGATACCCGTACCGAGCAGATCGTTCAGAACGCCATGGATAAGCTCACAGAGGGCCGCACCAGCTTCACCATCGCCCACCGTCTGAGCACTATCCGCAACGCCGACGTCATCCTCGTCATGAAGGACGGCGACATCGTTGAGACCGGTACTCATAACGAGCTTCTTGAAAAGGGCGGCTTCTATTCTGACCTGTGGACAAGCCAGTTCGTCAACGCAGAGGCTATCTGACCTGTCAAGATACTGTCTGATCCGTCTGATGCGTGTGATGTGTTCCATCTGATCTGCCTGATTCGTCTGACCTCCTTGATCTATCAGAACCGTCAGAACTCCTTGATCTGTTTGATCCCTATAGCGCGGATAAATATTCACTGCTATTCACGGTATTGAATACTCCCGCATCCTTTCTTAAAATAATCACTGTCCTCGTATGAGCATCTCCATAAAGAGCAGACGGCACTGAATGTGCCGTCTGTTTCTATTTTGTTAAGTACGGATGTCAGCCTCTATATATGGATATATGGATAGATGAAATACGCCTGTTTCTGTTCCATAGTACCGGCTGTATATGTTGGAGTAGCGCTGATGTATCAGATTACTGCCCATCCACCGATCTTAGGGGTAATAGGACATCATGGATTGGGTTCAGATCGTTGGAAGGCAGAGCAATCCCATCGCAGTGGGAAATTGCTCCGTTAAGGCGGTGTAGATAAAAAAAGCCTCCCTTTTGGGCGCGATGTGTTAATAGTAAAGGCTCCCCAGAGGGGGAGCTGTCGAGCGAAGCGAGACTGAAGGGGTAAACAGTAAATCAGGGTGGTAAGAATTGTGTGTGTTCCACATCGCCAGCATTGTCGTTTAACCCCTTCCACCATGCTTCGCATGGTCCCCCTCCCCCAGAGGTGGAGGCTTAGGGTGCAAAGCAAGAATGGAGCCTTATTACATCATGGCCTTGGGACGCGACGCGTTAATATAAAAGGCTCCCCCACAGGGGGAGCTGTCGAGCGAAGCGAGACTGAAGGGGGAAACAGTAAATCAGGGTGGTAAGAATTGTGTGTGTTCCACATCGCCAGCATTGTCGTTTAACCCCTTCCACCATGCTTCGCATGGTCCCCCTCCCCCTGTGGGGG
>JAZUPH010000080.1:0-104230 GCA_045605145.1 Oscillospiraceae bacterium
TGGTAAGAATTGTGTGTGTTCCACATCGCCAGCATTGTCGTTTAACCCCTTCCACCATGCTTCGCATGGTCCCCCTCCCCCTGTGGGGGAAGTCGGATCGTAGCCATGTCGTTCTGTGAGCCAAGGAGTTGATTTATGACATTGTCTTCCTAAGACCGCTTGGCCTCCGACTTGATCCGGAGTGGAACCCTCAGCCTATGCGCGTCGGACGGATGTGCGCGCGATCCTGCGATTGTCCTGTTACATTGACCTGTTACATAGTTTACGATACCATTTACGATACCTGCTAATTCTTTTTATTATGGCAATTACTACAAGGATATATCGCATCTGACAAGCTGACTGTATTGCGGGAGAGACAACTGACGGCGACTCGTCCCAAGGCCATGATGTAATAAACCTCCATTCTTGCTTTGCACCCCTAAGCCTCCACCTCTGGGGGAGGGGGACCATGCGAAGCATGGTGGAAGGGGTTAAACGACAATGCTGGCGATGTGGAACACACGCAATTCTTACCACCCTGATTTACTGTTTCCCCCTTCAGTCTCGCTTCGCTCGACAGCTTTGCCCGGGTCGCGTTCGCTCCCCGCTTTGGCTAGAAACAGCCCACTGGGCTGTTTGCTTTACGCGTCGCGCCCCTGTGGGGGAGCCTTATACAATTAACACATCGCGCCCCTTTTGGGGGGAACCTTTATAAGCCTTCCCACAAAGAGGGAGCCTTTTTAATCTACACCGCCATTAACGGAGCAATTTCCCACGTTGATGGGATTGCTCTGCCCTCAAACGATCTGAACCCAATCCATGATGTCCTCTTCCTCTATGATCGGTGGATGGGCGGTAAATATATAGCTGAGTATAGCCTAGTACAGATAACAGACAACAGCTGATAAGAAAGATACGAAGCTAATGAAATACAGGGCCGGTATGGAATAGCCGCGAAGCGGGAATTGGAGCAACGCGGGAATTGGAGCAACGCGGGAATTGGAGCAACGCGGGAATTGGGCAAAGCGGAAGTAAACGCGAAGCGGGAAGACGGCGTGAAGCGGAAAGACGGCATGAAGCGGAATACGGGGGATAAAGAATCCGGAGCAGTTCACAGCCGCTCCGGATATTGCTTTATTATTACAGATTGTAATTGCTGCTTTTGCTTACAGCCAGTTCTTCAGATCAATTACGACCTGAATACAGAGGGTAATAGTTTACAGCGGGTTTAATCCTCTCTTATCCAATCAGGCTTCGAAGATGGACGCGGCCTCTTCCAGGACGGAGGGGATGTCGATATTCTGGGGACAGGCGGCTACGCAGGCACGGCAGCCGATGCACTGGGATGCCTTGCTGCCCTTCATCATATTATATCTGCGCTGTGCGGCACCCACGGTTTTATAGACGCGGGTCTCGTTGACCATGGAGATGATGTTGGGGATCTCGATACCCATTGGACAGCCCTCTACGCAGTATCTGCAACGGGTGCAGGGTACACGGGGAATGGAATTGTACTTCTCCACAGCCTTATCAAGAACAGCCTGCTCTTCGGCACTTATTGGTTTAGGATCATTGAGGGTGACAGTGTTCTCGTCCATCTGCTCAATGGTGTTCATGCCGCTGAGTACCATGGCAACATACTCGTGACCGGCAGCAAAGCGGAGCGCCCAGGATGCGGGAGTCGCCTTGTTATTATACTCGGCAAGGATGGCGTTGATGTCGGCATTTCCGCCTGCAAGGGCACCGCCCTTTATCGGCTCCATAATAATGATGGGCTTTTTGTGGGCACTGACCACTTCATGGCAGCGGCGTGCCTGAACCTTCTCATCCTCCCAATCCAGATAGTTGATCTGGAGCTGGACAAACTCGACCTCAGGATGCTCATTAAGCACCTGATCGATAAACTCGGGCGTATCATGGACGGAGAAGCCAATATGCCTGACCTTTCCCTCAGCCTTCCACTGGAGCAGCTTATCCCAAATACCGTACTGATTTGCGGTCTCATATCTGGTCTTATTCATGGCGTGCAGGAGATAGTAATCGATATAGTCAACGCCAAGGCGCTCAAGCGAGGTGTTGAGCAGTTCATCTGCACTGTTCCCGTCCTCCAGCATATATACGGGGAGCTTGGTTGCGATGGTGAAGCTGTCACGGGGGTAGCGCTCAACAAGGCACTTTCTGGCCGCGATCTCAGACCCGCCGGAATTATACACATAGGCTGTGTCAAAATATGTAAAACCCCGCTCCATAAACAGATCAACCAGCTTATTCGTGGCCTCAAGATCTATTTCATCGCCGATCTGGGGCAGGCGCATAAGGCCGAAGCCCAGCTTTTTCCTACAGTTAAGATCAAATGCATTTGCCATTGTCAGTTCCCTCTTTCGTAAAAACTTGCGGTGCAGAATTAAATTAACAGAATTTTAGCACATTTTCACCCCTCTGTAAAGCCGGGTATTTTAACAGCAGTACCGCCGGCGCGGATAAGCGTCCACAGGCGCAGTGCCAGCATATACATCACACCGCTCACAGCCACCGACAGCGCCAGCGCCCAGCCGCCGCCCTCAAGGCCGGTAAACAGCAGTCCGCCGGCAAAGGCTGCACCGGTAACGCACACAAAGGCCGTGAGCATCGCGCGCCAGGGCATGACCATCCGGGTGATGCGGTTGAGCTTATACATGCTAAGGGCGAAATTGAGACTTTCAGAGAAGAACAGGACGAACACATAGCCCGCAGTGCCGTAGCGCGGCAGGAGAAGGACGATAAGCAGGGTGCTGACCAGTGAGTCAAGCACGTTTATGCGCATTGAGTACACCTGCTCCCCCAGACCTTTGAGCAGGGAATCGGTTATCATGTCAAGGTACATCACCGGTATCATAAGAGAAAACAGCAGGATATATGGCCCAGCCGCCGCACTGTCGTAAACAGTAAGACCCAGGGGTCGGGCAAAGCGGGCGATGATACCCGCCGCACCAACGGCAAACACAGCGCAGGCGGCAAAGATCTTATTTGCCGCGCGGGATATGGCCGATTCCCTGCCCTGCGCCTGCAGGCGGGTCACCTCGGGGATCAGAAGCTCCGCAAGGGAGGATATAAGCGCCGCGGGAAAGGTGATAACGGGAAAGACCATGCCCTGTATCATGCCGTAGTCGGCCATTGCCGCAGATGCATCACCCCCCGCCTTTTGCAGTGAGCGGGGTGTAAGCAGGTTTTTGGCAGCGTTGAGCGCCGTTCTTGCGTATGCCGCCACGCCCAGGGGTATGGCAACGCCGAATATCCGGGGCCACAGGTCATCAGGCTGATTCCCCATGCCGTGCAGAGGTCTGCTCTCAATACGGTAGATAAGCAGCGCAAGGAGAAATGAGCCGATCTCCCCCACCACGCCGCCTGTAAGCACGGCGCAGCAGGCACCCTCAACATCCCCGGCGGCAACTGTAGAAAGCAGCGCAACGGACACGGCGATGCGGATGATCTGCTCGAAAAAGCCCTTTACGGAGGCCAGCCACACCTTGCCAACGGCGGTGAAGTAGCCGGTGAACACCGTGCCCATGGACATGAAGGGCAGGCTCATAGCAAGGCGGCGCAGAGGACGGACGGTGCGCACATCACCGATGACAACGCCGCCCACAAAGTCGGCGCCCAGATAGAGCATCAATGCCGCCGCAGTGCCGAAAGAGATGGCATACAGCAGTGAGCGGCGCACAGCACCAAGCGCCCCCTCACCCCGGGACAGACCCAGCTCCTGACTGACAATGCGCATAGTGGCAAAGCGCACGCCGGTAATTGCCACGGTGGCGGCGAAGGAATTTACGGACATGGTGAGTATGAAAAGACCCACACCCGCCGCGCCGATGCGCCGGGTGAGATAGGCCTGAAAAGCCAGTCCCACCCCCTGCATGAGAAAGGACGCCGCCGTCAACAGCAGGGTGTTGTAAAACAGCCGTTTGCTCTGAATAAAAATCACCCCCATACAGTTTGACTATATGCGGGTGATGGACAAATTATAATATTTTGGATTGGGGGTCTGCGGGGGGTGAGGTGATTGTGAGGTCGCCCCTTCCACCATGCTACGCATGGTCCCCCTCCCCCACAGGGGGAGGCATATTGGTGGTGCGGTGGGTGTCGTTTTACCCCTTCCACCGCGCGGGGCGCGGTCCCCCTCCCCCAAAGGGGCGCGACGCGTAAAGCAAACAGCCCACTGGGCTGTTTGTAGCCAAAGCGGGGAGCGAACGCGACCCGGGCAAAGATGGCGAGCGGAGCGAGACTGAAGGGGTATACAGCATTGTTAGCAGCAAGGTAACGAGGTGAGTTCCGCCTCTCTTACTCCGCTGTTCTTCCCCTTCCACCATGCTTCGCATGGTCCCCCTCCCCCATAGGGGGAGGCATATTGGTGGTGCGGTGGGTGTCGTTTTACCCCTTCCACCATGCTACGCATGGCCCCCCTCCCCCACAGGGGGAGGCTTTAGTTATGCGGCGGTGCTGTCGGAAAGCTGTATCTTCCCGTCACGGGCGGTGATGCTGACCTTTGTTCCGGACTTGAATACACCCTCCAGCATTCGCTCGGCGAGAACATCCTCAACATTGCTCTGCACCGTTCTTCTGAGGGGTCTGGCGCCGTACTTGGGGTCGAAGCCCTTGTCGCACAGATAATCAACGGCGGCATCGTCCCAGGTGGCGGTGATGCCCAGGGCGGCAAGGCGGGCGCTGACCTCATTAAGGAGCTTGACGGTAATGGTGCGCAGATCCTCACGGCTGAGCTGAGTGAATACTATGGTATCATCGATGCGGTTGAGAAACTCGGGTCTGAAGGTGTTTTTAAGCTCCGCCATGACCGCATTGCGTATGCGCTGGGCGTCCATGAGGCCGTCGGCACTGTTGGCGGAGAAGCCGAGTGACGTCTTGTTATCGGTTATATTCCTCGCGCCCACATTGGATGTCATGACAATGACCGCGTTTTTGAAGTCCACGCGCCTGCCCTGTGAATCGGTGAGGATGCCGTCCTCCAGTATCTGCAGGAGGATATTGAAAACATCCGGGTGCGCCTTCTCGATCTCATCGAACAGCACCACGCTGTAGGGCTTGCGGCGCACCTTTTCGGTGAGCTGGCCGCCCTCGTCATAGCCCACATAGCCCGGCGGGGATCCCACAAGGCGGGAGACGGTGTGCTTTTCCATATATTCGGACATATCTATGCGCACCATGGCATCCTCGTCACCGAACATGGACTCGGCCAGGGCCTTGCACAGCTCGGTCTTGCCCACGCCGGTGGGGCCGAGGAACAAGAACGAACCGATGGGGCGTTTGGGATCTTTAAGCCCCACCCTGCCACGGCGGATAGCCTTTGCAACGGCGGTGACCGCCTCATCCTGACCGATGACACGCTTATGGAGCGTCTCCTCCATGCGCAGAAGGCGGCGGCTTTCATCCTCGGTAAGGCTGGACACGGGGATGCCCGTCCAGCCGGAGACCACCTCGGCAATGTCAGAGGCGATGACAACCCGGCCGCCGGCCTTGTCCCAGCTTTTGCGCGCCTCCTCCAGTTTAAACTGAATGGCTTTCTCGGCATCGCGCAGTGCGGCGGCCTTTTCAAAGTCCTGATTGCGTACGGCGGCCTCTTTATCCATGGCGGCGGAATTGAGCTGCTCCTGCAGGGCTTTGATTTTCTCGGGCGGCTTTGCGTTCTCAAGACGCACGCGGGAGGCCGCCTCGTCAATGAGGTCGATGGCCTTGTCCGGCAGGTAGCGCCCGGAGATATAGCGCACGGAGAGCTTGACGGCGGCGTCCAGTGCCTCGTCGCTGATCTTCAATTGGTGGTGCGCCTCATACTTGTCACGAAGTCCCTGGAGGATCTTAAGACAGTCCTCCTGCGTGGGTTCGTCCACGGTGACCGGCTGGAAGCGGCGCTCAAGGGCTGCGTCCTTCTCCACATGCTTGCGGTACTCGTCCAGCGTTGTGGCGCCCACCACCTGCAGTTCGCCACGGCCCAGGGCAGGCTTTATGATATTTGACGCATCAATGGCGCCCTCGGCGGCTCCGGCACCGATGATGGTGTGAAGCTCGTCAATGAAGAGGATGACATCTTTAGCCTTTTTCGCCTCGTCAATGGCGTTCTTGATCCGCTCTTCAAAATCGCCGCGGTACTTGGTGCCCGCCACCATGCCGGTCAGGTCAAGGGACAGCACGCGCTTATCCCGCAGGGTATCCGGCACCATGCCGGCGGCGATGCGCTGGGCAAGGCCCTCGGCGATGGCAGTTTTGCCTACGCCCGGCTCGCCGATGAGCACGGGATTGTTTTTGGTGCGGCGGGTGAGTATCTGCACGACGCGGACGATCTCGTTGTCCCGGCCGATGACGGGGTCCAGCTTGCCCTTCTGGGCGGCCTCGGTCAGGTCGCGGCTGAACTGATCCAGGGTCTTGGTGTCGTAGCGGCGGCCGCTGCGCTCATTGGCGGAGGCCTTCACCGTATTGGACACCGTGCGGCTTCTTATTGAATCCACAAGGGCGGTGTACATCCTGTCCATATCCGCGCCCGAGGTGGTCATGAGTTTACCCGCGGCGCAGTTGGGGTCCCGCAGAATGCCCAGAAGCAGATGCTCGGTGCCGATATAGCCGTGACCCAGACCGGCGGCGTCACGCACGGCAGTCTCGATGACCCGCTTTGCCTGGGGCGTGAGCCCCTGAACGGTGGTGTCGCTGACCTCTCCCCGGCCAACATACTTTTCTATAAGCTCGCGCACCAGGGGCGCGTCAAATCCGTTTTCCCGCAGAACCGATGCGGCGGTACCCTTTTCATCGCCGGTGATGCCCAGCAGTATATGCTCCGTACCCACATAGCCGTGGCCCAGCTTGGCTGCCTCTTCGTGGGCGTTGGAGAGCGCCAGCTTCGCGCCCTCGGAAAATCTGTCTTCGTATGCCATATCTGTACCTCCTTAAAAGAGAGGGGGCGGGTATGCTCCCCGCCCCTTATTATATCCCGATATATGCCCTGTTTATAACCCACGGCGGGGTCTCACTGGGCCCTGTTCTCCAGCTGGCGGATTCTGTCGCGAAGCTCTGCCGCCTTTTCATACTCCTCATGGCGTGCCGCGCGGTGCATCTGCTCTCTGAGGGCGTTGAGCTCACGGCGGCGTGCGATGGCCTCGTCAACGCGGGGCGCCTTGGGCGCGGATGCCTGAGTTTCCTGTGTAGCGGTGGCTTCGGTCTTTGCCTCGGTATTCTCCGGCTCTTTCACCTTTTCTTCGGCTGGGCTGTCGGGCCTTCCGGTGGGGATGAAGAAGGCGGGCAGCATCATGGCACCCATGCGGGGCAGGCCGAAGAAGTCACGGTCGTTAAAGAAGCTGTCAAACAGGCTGCGGGGTCTGCGCCTTTCGCCCATGCCAAGGGCGGGCAGCATCATGCCGTCAAACCAAGGGTCGTCGTTAAAGAAGCTGTTGAAGCTGTCGTTGAGCATTTTATCGAAGCGCTCCCAGGGGTACTCCCCGCCATCCTGCTTCATTTTGGCTGCGCACTCCTGGCACAGATGCGTTTCGGTGACATCGCCGTTTACATTGGAAACATAGTGGTATACGGCATTTCTTTCATTGCAGTTGGTGCATTTCATAGTATTTAATCTCCTTTTCAATTAATACATTAAAATTGCGCGGGTCGTGCCCGTTTACAGTGTTTTGATGAGCATCTGCTTCAAGATGCTGGCTCTCAGGGCGTCGCGGCACTCCATTGGCGCGGGACGCAGCGAGTTGTCGGACGTGGCGGCGAGGATCAGTATGCCGGCAGAAGGGCTCAGCGCACCGCCGTCCACGGCGTTGGACACCAGCGCCACTGTGGTGGGCGCATCTATCCTGTCGCCCACGGCGTTCACGGTGTGCATGATAAGCTGCTGCGGGTCCATGCGGACGCGGCTGATACGGATGTAGCCGCCGCCGCCCCTGCGGCTTTCAACGATGTAGCCGCGCTCGGGTGAAAATCTGGTAGAGATCACGTAGTTTATCTGGCTGGGCACGCAGCCGAAGCGGTTTGCGATGTCCGCACGGCGCAGCTCGGCACTGCCCTCGGTCTCGTTAAGCACCTCGTCGATAAACTGGGCGATCATATCTGTAATACCCATGGGTCACATCTCCTTAGTAATGTCTGTTTGCGTTGACAATCAAATTTGACTTTGACTATCTTTGACCTTGTGACTACAATATACACCTTTGGTCAGGGAATGTCAAGGGGTGAGTTTGACTTTTTTTGACCAATTTGAAAAAATTTTTTGGGGGCGGTGCGGTGTGGGGTCGCTGCATAGTGACGATTTGTCTATCCCCTCCGTCTGCCTGTGATGGGACAGCTCCCCTTGAGCGCAAGAGGAGGCTTGGGCACGGGGATGCAGGGCTGGGTGTCGTTGCCGGGTGCCGTTGCGGGTGACGCTTCGGCTATCCCCTCCGTCTGCCTGTGGGGCAGACACCTCCCCCTGGGCACAAGGGGAGGCTTTTTGCCGCATCTGCACTGTATTTGCCCCTATTTCCATTTTCCTGCAAGAAAATTAAAAATTGCAATTGCTTTTTTCTCTTTTCATGTTACAATGTGTTTGTCGCTACGCGGCAAGACTACATATGGAGGTTACATCAATGGCTCACAAGATTACTGATGCTTGCATCTCCTGCGGCGCTTGTGCTGCATCCTGCCCTGTTGACGCTATCGCTGAGGGCGCTGAGCATTACGAAGTCAATGCTGACATCTGCATCGACTGCGGCGCTTGCGAAGATGCCTGCCCCATGGGCGCAATTCAGGCCGACTAATAGTCTGACAATCCCGGTAAAGGGCTGTCTGAAAATGCGGTAAGGTCTTCCCTGCCCCATTTTCCGGCAGCCTTTTACAATTAATGTGAGGTAATATATGCAAACCATTTTCCTGTGGCCGGGCGGCCCGGTGGTATATGACAACGACAGCGCATTCTCCATCGGCACAGATGCGGTGGCGCTGGGCGTTTTTGCCGGCCGCGCATCGGGACGGGCGGCTGACCTGGGCTGCGGCAGCGGCGTTATCGGGCTGAGCCTGGCGTGGCGCAATGAGAAGCTGAGGGTGGACTGCGTGGATATACAGCCGGCGGCGGCAGATGCCGCGGCGGCGAATATAGAGCTTAACGGTCTTGCGGGGCGGATGAGCGCACGATGCGCCGATCTGAGGCAGATGGTCACCCCGGACACCGCGGACAGCTACGACCTTGTGGTTGCCAATCCCCCCTACTACCCCGCCGGCAGCGGCAAGGTGTCACAGGACCAGGCGCGGGCCATCGCGCGCACGGAGATATGCTGCACACTTACGGATGTGTGCAAGTGCGCGGCGGGTCTGCTGAAAACCGGCGGGCGGCTGTGCATCGTCCACAAGCCGGAGCGGCTGGCGGAGCTGATGTACGGCATGCACAGTGTGGGCATCGAGCCCAAGCGCCTGCGCTATGTGCAGGCGGCTTATGACGCCGCGCCGTCACTTGTACTGGTGGAAGGTAAGCGCGGCGCAAGGCCAGGACTGGTTATAGAGCCGCCCTATATACCGGGGCGGGAGCCATTGAATTGACGGAGGAGCATATGGCAGGAAAACTGTATCTTGTGGGCACGCCCATCGGAAATCTGGGTGACATTTCGCCCCGCGGTCTCAAGACGCTGGAGGAGGCGGACTTCATCGCCGCGGAGGATACCCGCGTTACATTGAAGCTGCTGAATCATTTTGAGATCAGGCGGCCGCTGGTGAGCTAT
Source organism: Oscillospiraceae bacterium (assembly GCA_045605145.1). GTDB lineage: Bacteria > Bacillota > Clostridia > Oscillospirales > Oscillospiraceae > CAMNAO01. The sequence continues at coordinate 9,711 of JAZUPH010000080.1, forward strand.
TACGAGCAGAACCGCATTGAAAGCGGCGAGAAGATCATCCGCCGCATACTTGACGGGGAAAACTGCGCCCTTGTGACCGATGCGGGCATGCCGGTTATCTCTGATCCGGGTGAGACGCTGGTCGCTGACTGTGCCGGGGCGGGTATTGAGGTGGTGGCGGTTCCCGGCCCCTGCGCCGCGGTAACAGCGCTGGCACTTTCCGGACTTGTCAGCGGGCGCTTCACCTTTGAGGGCTTTTTATCCACGACGAAGAAGAACCGCAGGGCGCACCTGGACAGCCTTAAAGGCGAGGAGCGCACCATGATATTCTATGAAGCGCCCCACAAGCTGCGCAGCACGCTGGACGATATGTGCGCCGCCTTCGGCAGTGAGCGCCCCGTTGCCCTGTGCCGCGAGATGACGAAGCTCCATGAAGAGGTCATCCGCACCACACTGGGCGGCGCCGCACAGCTTTATAAGGATAATGAGCCGCGGGGCGAATATGTGCTGGTCATCGCTGGCGCCGCACCCAATGAGGACGAGCCGGCGGACATGGACAAGGCTGTTGCCGCCGTATTGAAGCTGCGCGATGAGGGGCTGGCGCTGAAAGCCGCAGTTAAGCAGGTCAGCGCCCTTACAGGCATCCCGCGCAACGCGCTGTACTCAGCGGCGGTGGAAAAGTGAAGGACACAATAATGAAGAAAGCCATCGTTATTGGCTGCCCCGGCTCGGGGAAAACCACTTTTGCCGAAAAACTTAGCAAAGCCACCGGACTGCCGCTTTACTATCTGGATGCCGTATGGCACAAGCCGGACAGGACACATATCCCGAGAGAGGAATTTGACAAACGGCTGGCAGAAATGCTGGGCGGGGATGAGTGGATAATCGACGGCAATTACAGCCGAACGGTCGAAGTGCGGATAAAAAGCTGTGACACGGTGTTCCTGTTCGACCTGCCCACGGAGGTGTGCATACAGGGCGCCACCCAGCGGCTGGGAAAAGGCCGTTACGACATGCCGTGGATAGACACCAGCCTTGACCCGAAGCTCAAGCAGGAGATTGAGGGCTTTCGCAGTGATGTCCTGCCCGGCATTTACGAGCTGATCGACCAATATAAAGAAGGCAGGCAGATAGTTATATTTAAGTCACGGCAGCAGGCAGACGAATATACAGACAGACAGGCGGCAGGTACATAAACCTGCCGCCATTTCTATATGCAAAGCCAACAGGATAACGCCGCAGGCCCACGCACTTGACACAAGCAAGGCAGTTGTGATAGCATGATGTTCACTTTCGGTTTAAGGAGGGATGGTATGGAGCTTTCCCCGGGTCAGATTCTATACGCAGCCAACGGTGACGGTTTCACCGTTATTGACTGGGACAGCGACAGCATCACCCTGCGATATGGGCATACTACACTGCGCCGTCCGCTGGACTATGTGCTGCAGCAGCTCTCCCCCCGCAGCCCAACGGCAAAATATGTCTCATCCCTTGACGGCGAAAAGGACGAGGTTTTCATACACGAACAGGAGCATCTTGCCCAAACGCTCAGTGAGCTGGAGAGCTTTAAGGGATTTCTCACGGGCATGGATATCGGAATGTTCGGCGACATGGTGGGCGCCCACTACGACTTTGACGACACCACCAAAGAGGCCATCATGGACAGCCCCTACTTTGCCCGCATGGACATGGATGTGAGCAGCAAACGGGCGGATACGGAGAGTTTCAGCGTATATGTGGGCAAAAAAGGCGTGTACCACAACGACCATCTGCTGGTGTGCGACTGGCGCAGCGAGGTGGGACAGCGCTACTACATAAAAAGCGAGATCAATTTCAGCTACAACAGCTTTGACTATGCCCTCAGGCTGCGACGCGGTCTTGATGTAAGGGGCGGCAGGCTGTGGGAGTATCACGATGAGTACACCGACAGCGGCAGCGGCTCCGACAGTGAGGCCGCCGGCCGGATAACCGATCCCTTCCTGCTGAAGGTCATCAGCCGCAAACGGCAGCAGGGACAGCTGACGGACATTATCGCAAGTATACAGGAGAACCAGAACAGCATCATCACCGCGCCCCAGGCCCGCTCAATGATAGTGCAGGGCTGCGCCGGCAGCGGCAAGACGATGGTTCTGCTGCATCGGCTGAGCTATCTGAAATTCAACGACCGCAGGCTGGATGTGGAGCGGATACGGATAATCACACCCAACAGCCTGTTCAACATGCATATCAACGACCTGTCCCGCTCACTGGAGCTGGACAGGATACGCCGCCAGACGGTGGACGAGTATTACTGCGACCTGATCGGCAGCTATTGGATGCGCCTGCAGGACAGGCTGCGCCTGGCCGCGGGGCGCAAAGGCGTCGCGCCCCAGGAGAAGGACAGCGTCAGCCAGCGGCTGAGAAAGCAGATAAAGGGCGGCGAGGGTGAGACGATCACCCGCCAGATGCGCAGCCACATATTAAGCTGTGCGGACGAGATGGCTCGCAGAATGATGGCGGAGCTGGGTCTTGACACATACTGCCGCATTGCACAGCAAAACAGCGCGCTGGGCCGCTATATTCCCGCCGGGGACGCCGGCATCGTAGACGCGGTGAGCACAGCGATACGGGGTCTGGAGAGCATTAAGGCCGAGCTTGAGCATTACAGCCGCCTGGGTGCCGAGGCCGCCGCGGCCAGGGCGAGTGCGGAGAAGACCCTCAAGCGCTTTGAGGCGCTGAAAAACGACACCCCCCACTGGCAGGGGCTGATGAACACCTTCAGCAAGACGGTGCTGGCGCAGGCAAAACCGGACGCGTTTTTGAAGGAGGAAGCGAAAAAGCTGGCCGACAACCGCCGCAGGATCGAGGAGCGGCTGTCGTTCCCCAAACTCGCGCCCGACAGGCGGCGCGAGGCGGAGGATGCCCTGCGCACCGTTACCAAACGGCAGGGCTATGTACGCTTCTGGCAGGCGGCTTATGAGGCGCGCAGAGCACAGCGCATGCTGGGCATCGAGGGCGACGGCAGTGAGGGCACGCTCACCCGTATGGGTCTTGACCCGGAAGATGCACGGCAGCTTATCGCGATACGCGGGCGGCTTGCAGGCTTTGACATCATTAACTGGCTGACCCGCAGCGCCGAGGCGCTGTGTGAAAAGTACCCAAAGCTCCACGGGCGGGCAAAGCTGTTCGCCATGCTGGCCATCGCCTATGAAACGGCGGGCAGCGTCATACACCCGGACCTTATGCTGTGTATTGACGAGGCACAGGACATCGGGCCGGAGGAATACCGCCTGCTGCTGGATGTGAACGGCGGCAGAACGCAGCTGAATCTCTACGGCGATGTGAATCAGCTTATCGACCGGCACACCGGCACCGCCGACTGGTCAGAGCTTAACGACATTGCACCCTTCTACCGCTATATACTCAACGAGGACTACCGCAACACCGCCCAGATCATCGACTACTGCAACGAGCAGTTTGGATACGGCATGGTGAATATCGGCATATCCGGTAAGCCGGTGGGGACGGTCAGTTTTGACGAGATGGCGCGGCGGCTGTCCCTGGAGCTGGTGGGTACACGGCGCATTGCAGTGATCTCCAAAATACCCTATGCCGCATTCGTCAAAAAGCTGGGACGCGGCGGCGTAACGGTAAATCAGGGCGAGATGGTACCGGGCGGGATAAGCTACCTTACCCCACTTGAAGCAAAGGGCCTTGAGTTTGAAAGCTGCTACGTCATCCCCCAGGGCATGACCAGGGCGGAGCGATATGTGGCCTGCACCAGACCGCTGGGTGAGCTGTGCATAGTTAAGTGAGGAATTGCAAAGCAGCATCCCACGGACAACCGCAGCGCAGATAAATCTACCCATGGAGCGGCAGCGACTTACGGACACTTAGTACACCGGAAGGCTGTCAGCGACTCGCTAAGAGCCGGGCTTCGCCCGGTTGCTCGCTTGCATGGCGCCTGCGGGCGCTCAAGCGAAGCTGACTGAGGGAGAGTATTTTCTTTCCTGTTTTCTCTCCCTCCGTCTTCGCCTTCGGCGAATCCACTTCCCTCATCAGAGGGAGGCTTTCGCTGCGGCGGGTCATTTGGGCAATAAAAACAGTCCCCGACCTTATGGGTCGGGGACTTGGTGTTTATACGATACTACATTATTAAATTATTACATTAGCTGCGGGGCAATTATTCGCCGCTGATTCCGTTCTTCTCCTGCATCTCTTTCTGAAGCTGCAGGGCACGGGCCTTCCAGTACTCAATGTCCGGCGCGGACTTGGCGGGAGCGGGCTCCTCATCCGGCTCGGGCTGTACGGGTGCTGATACCGGCTGCACCGGCTCCTGGGTCGGCTGGGCGGGATGGGTGTAGAGGGGCGTGCTGCCAAAGTCAGGCTGCTGTGCATAATCTTCGCCCATTTCATCCGCCTTCTTCCAGTGAATATAGCTGTCGGCCTGATTGTCAGACTCCTTCGGCTCCCACCCGGAGAGGACATTATACTTCACAGAGAAGGCAAGCTGCACATAGGGCAGAACCCACGCGTCAAGCACAGCAAAGGACAGCACAAGAGAGACGAAATAGCTGGCAAGCCGCCAGGGAATGAAGCTGACATCCAGAAGGAAAAGCTCCATAATATGTCCGCGGGTCAGCTCGGACGAGCGGCGAAGCGCCGCGATGGGGCCAAGCGTGGGGTCGTCATACAGCGCCTGCACCGCGAAGCGGTACTTGTTGGACAGCACGATGCCCGGCACGACAAACAGCATGTAGCCCACAGTTGTCATAACCGACACGAGGACGGTGATAACAAGCATTTTAAAGGGTGCGTTGAAGCCGTTGAACAGATCCTTCACCCGGGACAGCTTGCCGCGGCTGAGCATGAGCATGGCGATGTTGAAACCCGCCTCAAGAAGGCCCAGAAGGACGGCGATAACAATGACAATGACGCTGTCCAGCGCCGTAATCGTGGGCAGGGTAAGCTCAGGCTCACCGCCCGCCTCCACCGCCGCCACATAGTCGGTCATCACCTGCATATACCCGCTGGCGGAGAGGACAATGTAGGACATAATGAGAACGAGAACCGTATACACGGCCGCGATAAAAACCGGCTGCCAGCGGCTCATCATAATGATGGCGCGGGAGTTGAGTTTATATTTGCGAATACTGTTAAACATAAAAAGACCTTTCAAAAAATAGCAAATACCCCAAATATTGGTACAGGTCTATTATACACAACATTCGGGGTATTGAACAGTAATTTTCAGAAAGTTTACAATGAAGTTTGCGGCTGGGTGCGCGGGTGCGTCACCCCTTCCACCGTCCGGGCGATTCATGAATCGCCCCTACGAGAGCTATGAGTTGTGGAACAGTGTCGGCTAAGGCACCTCACTCCACGATGCCCATGCCGCGCAGGATGGCGAGAGTGTTGAGGCAGGTCTCGTCCACATGGATGTAGATCCAGCTGCTGCCGCCGCCGTCAATGCAGTAACGCATATCCAGTTCTATAACGATGCCGGGCTCCAGCTTTACGGGTATGCCCTCTGCGGGCACCAGATTTTTATCACCGTAGACGACCCCGACCTCACTGGTGATGCCGAACTTTTCAATATATTCATAGTACTCGGCGCCGTAGCCCTGGGTAATATAGCTAAGATCGACCTGTCCGATGCTGCTGCCGGCCTGAATGTCGGGGATCACGCCGCGGGTGAGAAGATCCCATACCTGGTCGGAGGTGAGGACGCTGTAATAAAGCTCATAGCTTGTGTCCTCGGTGTGGAATCGGGCCGACACATTACCGCGGTTTTCGACATCCTTTATGGGATCACCGGAGAGGAAGGCACGGTCCATGACCAGATGGGTCTGATTTAGAAGCTCCTGCAGCATATAGGACGCGTCAGTGGGCTCTTCCCACAGGGGGAGTTTGAAATAACGGTCGGTGGTGACGCCGTTTGTGAGCCTGTAGCTGATGGTCATGTAAGAGTAGCAGTCGCCGTCATAATTTGCGTCGCACTGCTGCAGGAAGGTCTCATGCACACGGAGGAAGGCCGCGATATCATCATCGGCGTAGAGGGTGTTGGAGTCGCCGCCCACCCACACGGTGACGGACTCCACCTTATCGGCTTTGGGCGTCCAGGTCGACCAGCCCAGCATACCCGTGGCGCACAGGACGGTAAAGACCACCACGACCACGGCGGGTATGGCAAATTTAGGCAGGCTGCGCCAGACTCTGAAGCTGCGGCGCAGGATCATAAGACCCAGCACATAGCCGATGAATGCGCCCACCAGCATACAGGCACCCAGCGCCAGTGCGGCAGAGGGGCTGCCTCTGTTGAGGCTGTAGGTGAAGACAAGGCTGTAGAAGATGACGCCCAGACCAAGGGCGCAGAACAGCGTGGCCAGCGCCACGAACACCGGGCGCAGGAAGCCGACGGAGATGGTCTCCCCCGCTGTTTCAAGGGCGCGGCGGCGATAGAAGAAGTATGCCGCCACGGCAAGCAGAAGGCAGATCACCGCGCAGCCCACAAGGTAGCCCCAGCCATCAAAGCGCACAATAACCTCAGAATAGTGGTAGGGCGAGGCGGAATAGCTCCAGGGGGTGATGCCGTCGGGATTATAAAGGCTGATGCCGTAGTTACTCAAGAGCCGTGCCGCGGGAGACAGCGCCATCATAACATCCTCGGCAGTGCCGCTGCCGGAATAGCCCCAGAGGGCGATATCCAGTACAGAAGTAATGAGTGCATGGAAAATGACCGAGGCGAAGTTCAGGAAGGCCACGATGCCCACCGCGATAAGCAGTTTACCCGTGAACATGGCGCCCAGGGCGGCAATGCAGTAGAAGATGATGCACTCAAGGCACATCATGCCCAGCCACAGCCACATAACAGGCATGTAAACGGTGCTGTAGACCAGCTGGAAAAGGATCATGAGCAGGAACATAACCACATTGACGGCCAGCATCCACACCAGACCCACAACAAAGCTGCTAAAATAGCGGCTGCGGCGGTCAATGGGAAGGGTCGCCTCCATAACCGCGCTCTCCGTCTTATAGAGGGTGGAGAACACGGCAAGGGCGATGCCGCTGGCAAAGATGAGGTTAATCAGCGTGCCGCCGTAAATGGCGGTTTCGGCGATGTCGCGGAAGATGTAAAGGGGCGTTCTGTATCCGCCGCCGGCGGAGAGCATGCCCAAAAGATAGGCAGGGCCGATAAGGAACATCGCCAGCGCGTACAGCGCCCAGATGGGCCAGTAGCGCCGCGTCATGTGCCCCATAAGATGAAGATTAAAGCAGGATGTCTTTGACCGCATATTCGCTGCCTCCCATCTCGTAAACGAAAATTTCCTCCAGTGTGAGGGGCACCGCCTCGGCATACACTGCGCCGCCGGCAATGGCGGCCGCCTCGGCAAGCTGTGCCTCACAGCGGACGATAAGTGTACTCAGCCGGCCGCTGTGCTGGGCGTGGAGCACCTCAATATTCTCGGGCAGAGCCGCCCCCTCGGGCAGCACCACCTGCAGTTTGACCACATTGTCCTGCAGCTCTTCAAGGCGGCGCTGGAGCACCATTTTGCCTTTGTGGATGATACCCACATGGCTGCACACATCCTCAAGCTCGCGCAGGTTATGGCTGCTGACCAGTACGGTCATGTCCCCTTCAGTCATGTCGCCCATGATAAGGCTCCACACCTGGCGGCGCATTACCGGGTCAAGGCCGTCCACCGGCTCGTCAAGTATAAGAAGCTCTGGCCGGGCGGAAAGAGCAAGGCGGAAAGCCGCCTGCTTGCGCATTCCGCGGGACAGCGAGCGCAGAGGACGCCTGTCGTCAAAGTCAAAGGCCTCGCCCAGTTTTTTATAGCGATCCATGTCATAATTGGGGTAGATGCGGCTGTAAAAGTCCGACATCTGGCGCAGGCTGGCCTGTGGATAGAAATACGGCTCATCGGGAATGAAGAAGAATTTGTTCTTCACCTCCACATTGTCCCAGACGGGCATAGCGGCCATCTCAATTTCGCCGCTGTCCGGCTGCCACGCGCCGACGATGCAGCGCAGGGCGGTGGTTTTGCCCGCTCCGTTGGGGCCAACGAGGCCGTAAACCGCGCCGCGGGGCACCGTCATATCAAGTCCGTCAAGGGCGCGAACCTCACCAAAGGTCTTGACGGCCTGCGTAACTTTAAGCATCCTGCTCATCTCCTTTCGTGATGCGTGCTATGAGCGCCTGCCGGCTCTCCCCGGCGTCAATAAGCTCCGCCACCGCCTTGTCAAGGGCGGCGTACAGTGCGTCCAGCTTCAGCTGTGCCGTCTCGGGTACACCGGCGGCGAAAGAGCCCTTGCCCGGCGCGGAGAGTATCCAGCCCTCCGCCTCAAGGGTGCGGTAGGCGCGCTGGATGGTGTTGGGGTTTATCGCCAGCGAGGTTGCCAGCTCCCTCACGCTGGGCAGCTTATCCCCCGGCTGCATGGCCCCGGTGCTTATCGCCCGGCGAAGCGAGGAACATATCTGTTCGTACAAGGGGCGCGAGTCGCGGAAATTCAGGGATATCAAAGCGACCATCTCCTTATCTGTGTGCTTTTGATCGTATAACTGTATTAAGTGTGTTAGTACAGTTAATATAACACTGGCTGTGAACTTTGTCAACAGTGAATTTGAAATATGTTTTTTGGGTGCGCATTGCCGCGGCCGGGCAAAAACCGGTATGGCAATGACGGGTAAATTCGGTCACAAAGCCGCGGAGGACGCAAGCCGGGCAGGTACCCCCACACTTGACACATGGGGGTAAAAACTGTATTATGTAGGGTGAGATTTTGGGCGATTATGCCCCTTGGAGGGTCATTATGAAGAAATACATTATTGCCCTCGACCAGGGCACCACAAGCAGCCGCACCATCATCTTTGACGAGGTGGGACAGACGGTTGCCATGGCGCAGAAAGAGTTTACCCAGTACTATCCCCGGGACGGCTGGGTCGAGCATGAGCCGGAGGAGATCTGGGCCAGCCAGTACGCCACCATGCGTGAAGCGATGGACATGGCGGGCGTCACAGGACGGGATATCGTCGCCATCGGCATCACCAATCAGCGGGAGACCACGCTGGTATGGGATCGCGCCACCGGCGCACCGGTGTACAACGCCATCGTGTGGCAGTGCCGCCGTACGGCGGGCATCGTCGACCGGCTGTGTGAGCTGGGGCTGAGCGATTACATAACCAAGACCACCGGCCTGGTGCCGGACGCCTACTTCTCCGGCACGAAGATCCGCTGGATACTGGACAACGTGCCCGGCGCAATGGACAGCGCCAAGGCCGGAAAGCTGTGCTTCGGTACCGTTGACAGCTGGCTGATATGGAAGCTGACCGGCGGCAGACGCCATGTCACCGATGTGACCAACGCCAGCCGAACCATGGTATACGATATTAAAAAGCTGTGCTGGGACAAGACCCTGCTTGACGCGCTGGCTATTCCCGCGGCGATGATGCCGGATGTACTCACCTCATCGGGTATTGCGGGCTATGCGGATATAGACGGCGCGAAGGTGCCTATCGCGGGCATTGCCGGCGACCAGCAGAGCGCACTGTTCGGTCAGTGCTGTTTTGAGGCGGGTGAGGCGAAATGCACCTACGGTACGGGCTGTTTCGCCCTGATGAACACGGGCAGCAACGCCATGGTCAGCAAAACCGGGCTTGTGACCACCATCGGCTACAGCCTTGACGGCAGCGTCAGCTACGCGCTGGAGGGCAGCGTGTTCGTGGGCGGTGCCGTGATACAGTGGCTACGGGATGAGCTGCGCTTCTTCTCCGACAGCCGGGACGCAGAGTATCTGGCATCCAAGGTGCCGGACACCGGCGGCGTATACCTGGTCCCCGCGTTTACGGGGCTGGGCGCACCCTATTGGGATATGTACGCCAGGGGCGCGATAGTGGGTCTTACCCGCGCAACAAAGCGGGAGCATATAATCCGCGCCGCGCAGGAGTCAATCGCTTATCAGGTGGCTGACCTGATGGACGCGATGGCAAAGGACACCAGCTCGCTTTTAGCCTCGCTGAAGGTGGACGGCGGGGCGTCCCGAGACGCGTTTTTAATGCAGTTCCAGGCGGACATCATGGGGCTTTCCGTGGTGCGTCCCCGCAACCGGGAGACTACGGCGCTGGGCGCCTGCTACCTTGCCGGTCTTGGCACGGGCGTATGGGGCGGCCTTGATGAGCTGCGCAGCCTCAATCCCCCCGACCGCCGCTTTAACCCCATGATGGATATTGAGCGCCGCAATAAGCTGCGCCATGACTGGGGACGCGCCGTGGGGCGCAGCCTTGACTGGGCAAAGTGAAACCGCCTGCGTATGCACGGTTGGTTTATTGAACATAATACAATTCAGGATAGGAAGTAACGACTATGAAAATTAAAATATCCAGTGACAGCACCTGCGACCTGCCAAAGGAATTGGTGGAGCAATACGACATAGGCATAGTTGCACTGCACGTTGTAAAGGGCGATGATGTGCTTTCCGACGGCATTGACATCACTCCCGCCGACATTCTCGACTACATGGTCAGCGGTGCTGGCCTTTGCAGCACCAGCGCCGTGAGCATCGGTGAGTATGAGGACTACTTTGCCGAGTATCTCAAGAGCTATGACGCAGTCATCCATCTGAGCCTGAGCCACAAGTTCTCCTCCTGCTATCAGAACGCAAAGCTGGCGGCAGCATCCTTCAAGAATGTGTATGTAGTGGACACGCTGAACCTGTCCACAGGCAGCGGGCATCTGGTGCTGGACGCCGCCCTGCTGGCAAAGAGCGGGATGGATCCGGCAATGATCGCCGCCACCATCGCAGGCAAAACCGACAAGGTGGAGGCCAGCTTCGTTATCGACACCCTCAAATACCTGCACAAGGGCGGCCGCTGCTCCGCACTGGCGGCGCTGGGTGCGAACATTCTCAAGCTTAAGCCCTGCATCGAGGTGGTTGACGGCGCCATGGATGTGGGCAAGAAGTACCGCGGAAACGTGGACAAGTGCCTTTTGCAGTATGTTGAGGACAAGCTGAAGGGACGCAGCGACCTGGATTTAAGGCGCATTTTCATCACCTGTACCGCCGACACTCCGCAGGAGGTTGTTGACAGCGTGAGGGAGAAGGTTATGAGCCTGCAGCCCTTTGAGACCGTGCTTGATTCGCGGGCTGGCTGCACCGTGACCAGCCACTGCGGCACAAGGACCCTTGGCATCCTCTATTTCAGAAAGTGAGAGCGGGATAATGCAGCAGAATGAACAGCGCGGAAAAACCAGATCGGGGCCGGGGCCGGGACTGTGCGGCGCGGCTTATGTCGCACTGTTTCTTGCCACGCAGTATGCGGCAACGGGGCTTCTGATGCTCGCCTTTCTGCTGGGCGGCAGCAGTGTTGAGGCCGCAATGCGCCGGGCCGATTCCCTGGCATCGGAAAGGGCACTGATCACGGCGATACTCACCCTCGCCCTGCTGGCGGCATTGGCGGCGGCAAGGCAGCAGAATCCCGTCAGGGCGGCGCAGCTTGTGCCTATGAGGGGACTTCTTATCCCGATGTGCCTTGTTCTGGGTCTGGGGCTCAACCTTGCGGTATCCGGTGTTTTGAACACCGTTTCCCTGCCCGACTTTTTGATGGAGGGCTACGCCGAGAGAGTGGTCGCCTTTGACGATGACAATGTGCCGATGTACATTCTGGCCGTGGTACTGGCCGCTCCATTGACGGAGGAAGTTGTGTTCCGCCGCGGCGCCTACGGCAATTTCAAAAAAATCATGCCACCCATGGCGGCGGCACTTGTAAGCTCACTTATATTCGCGCTGATGCACGGTGCCTTGCTGTGGATGACCTACACCGTGCCGCTGGGGCTGGTGATGTGCCTTGTATATGAGCGCTGCGGCTCACTGTGGGGCAGTGTACTGCTGCACATCGGATTCAACGCAGGCAGCCTTATAGTAGTGAACCTGCCCTATTACACATGGGACTGGTCACTGTATACCATGATCGCTGTGGGCGCGGTGCTAAGTGCCTGCAGCCTGATACTGCTGATAAGATACACAAAAGGCCACGGGGCAGCAGCACCCGGCGGTCAGGGCCAAATGCCCGAGATGGAGATTTGACACAATGTTTGTAGACAAGACCGGTATATATGTGAAGGCGGGCAACGGCGGCAACGGCGCAGTTGCCTTCCACCGTGAAAAATACATCACCTCCGGCGGCCCGGACGGCGGCGACGGAGGACGCGGCGGCAATGTAGTGCTGCAGGCGGATAAGAATATGTCCACGCTGATGGACTTCCGCTACAAGCGCAAGTTTACCGCCGGCAATGGCGGCGACGGCGGCGGAAAGAAATGCAGCGGCAAAAAGGGCGACGATGTCGTCATCAAGGTGCCGCTGGGCACCGTGGTCAGGGACAAGGAGACTAACGCCGTTATAAAAGACATTTCCGATGATGAGCCCTTCATCCTCGCCCGCGGCGGCAGCGGCGGCTGGGGCAATGCCCATTTCGCAACGCCCACCCGTCAGTCACCCCGCTTTGCAAAAAGCGGCAAGGCCGGTGAAGAGCGGGAGGTTATACTCGAGCTGAAGCTGTTGGCGGACGTGGGTCTGGTGGGTCTGCCCAACGCGGGTAAGAGCACGCTTTTAAGCGTGGTGTCCCGCGCCCACCCGAAAATCGCCAACTATCCATTCACCACCCTGTTCCCCAATCTGGGCGTTGTATACGCCGGCGAGGGCGTGTCCTTCGTGATGGCGGACATCCCCGGCCTTATTGAGGGTGCTTCCGAGGGTGCGGGGCTTGGCACCGACTTTCTGCGCCATGTGGACAGGTGCCGTCTGCTGATACACCTTGTTGATGCCAGCGGCATTGAGGGGCGCGACCCGGTGGATGATTTCAACGCCATCGACAATGAGCTGAAGAAATACGATCAGAACCTGGCCGAAAGGCCCAGAATCCTGGTGGCCTCCAAGTGCGACATTCTGCAGGATGAGGGCGCGGTGGATCAGCTGAGGGCCATCGCCCAGGAGAGGGGTTACCCCTTCCACGCCATATCCTCCGCCAGCCAGAGCGGTACAAAGGCACTTATCGACGCCATCGCCGCACAGCTTGCACATCTGCCGCCCATCGCGGTGTTTGAGCCGGAGTACATCCCGCCCGAGGATGTGGAGTCCAGCCCCGATGATCTGGAGATCAGCGTACGCCGCGGCGTGTGGTCCGTGGTGGGCGACTGGCTGGATCGGCTGGTGGCAAATGTCAACTTCACCGATTACGAGTCGCGTATGTTCTTCGACCGCCGTCTGCGCTCCGCCGGCGTATACGACCGGCTGGAAGAGCTGGGCATACAGGACGGGGACACCATCGAGATTTGCGGCCTGAGATTTGAGTACAGGCGCTGACGCAGATTTGCTTACAGGCGGAGACTGCCAGACGCGGCGGTCTCCGCTTTTGTCGCGTACATGCCGCCAATATTCACCGATTATTAACACCTTTCGCATAATGGCAGGTGTATACTGTTATGCGGCTGTATAGTGGAAAATATTAGTATTATCAGACCCTCACGGTTAAGGAGATTCCATGCTGACATTAAAGAACATTACAAAGGATTATGTCTTAGGCGACACAACGGTACACGCACTCAGGGGCGTGGATGTGAGCTTCAGGAAAAGTGAGTTTGTATCCATTCTGGGCCCCTCCGGCTGCGGCAAGACCACGCTGCTTAACATTATCGGCGGACTTGACCAGTACACAAGCGGTGACCTTCTGATAAACGAGGTCAGCACAAAGCGTTACAAGTCCCGGGACTGGGACTCTTACCGCAACCACTCGGTGGGCTTTGTATTCCAGACCTATAACCTTATCCCCCACCAGAACGTGCTGAGCAATGTTGAGCTGGCGCTGACTCTGTCGGGCGTGTCGAAGAAGGAGCGGCGCCGCCGCGCCAAAGAAGCACTGGAGAAGGTGGGTCTGGGCGATCAGCTCAGAAAGCGTCCCTCACAGATGTCCGGCGGTCAGATGCAGCGCGTTGCCATCGCGCGCGCCCTGGTCAACGACCCCGACATTTTGCTGGCCGATGAGCCCACTGGCGCACTGGACACCGAGACCAGTGTGCAGATCATGGAGCTTTTGAAGGAAGTGGCTCAGGATCGCCTTGTCATCATGGTCACCCACAATCCCGACCTGGCTGAGCAGTATTCAACCCGCATCGTGCATCTTCTGGACGGCAGGATCACAGGCGACTCCAACCCCTACACCCCCGACGAGAAGGAAAAGGCCGAGGCCCTGACCAAGGGTGAGCGTGACAGCAAGCTGAAAAAGCCCAACATGGGCGCCGGCACTGCCATGACCCTGTCGCTGAATAACCTCATGACAAAGAAGGCGCGCACCATCCTCACCGCCTTCGCCGGCAGCATCGGCATCATCGGCATCGCGCTGGTACTGTCCCTGTCCAACGGCATACAGCTTTACATCGACCGGGTGCAGGAGGATACACTGTCCACCTACCCCCTTGAGATCACCTCGGAAACGGCAGATCTGACCAGCCTTATGAGTACCATGGCCGAGGCGCAAAGCGGCGAGATCCCACACGAGATGGACGCCGTCTACTCCAATGTTATGATGAGCGATATGGTGGACTCAATGCTCACCATGGAGACGCGCAGCAACGATCTGGGCGCATTCTCCGATTTTATCGAGTCGGAAGAAAGCGGTATGCGCAGCTATGCCAGCAGCATACAGTACATTTACAACACCACGCTGAATATCTACTCCTCCGACACAACTGACGGCGTGCAGCAGGTTAACCCCAGCACCGTGTTTGAATCCTTGACCGGTGCCTTCTACAACACCGACACCATGGGTGCTATGGCAAGTCTCAGGGGCTACACCAACACCGGCCTTGACACATGGGGCGAAATGCTTGACGATATGGAGCTTCTTATGGGGCAGTACGATGTTATAGCCGGTCAGTGGCCCCAGGCCTATAACGAGGTTGTGCTGATCGTGGATGAGCACAACGAGATCAACGACGTGTACCTCTACTCCCTGGGTATCAAGGATCCCGAGGACATGGATGCCCTGTTGGAGGGCGTGATAAAGGGCGAAACTCTTGAGGCCGAGATTGAGCGCTGGGAGTACAGTGAGCTGATCGGCATGACCTACAAGCTGGTGCTGCCCACCGACTATTACCGCTATAACGAGGATACCGGCGCATACGAAGATATGCGTGACAACGAGGCGTACATGAAGTACATCGTTGACAACGGCCTGACCCTCACCGTGGTGGGCATCCTCCGCCCCAATGAGGACGCCGTTGCCACCGCACTTACCGGCGCCGTGGCATACCGCAGCGACCTGACCAGCTATGTCATCAACGCCATCGACAACAGCCAGATCGTCATAGACCAGCGGGCGGATGAGACGGTGGACGTTTTCACCAACCTGCCCTTTGACGACGGCACAGCCGAGAGCATGACAGACGCCGACAAGGCAGAGGCCTTCCGCAGCCATGCGGAAACTTTGAGCCCGCTGGAGAAGGCGAACATCTACATCTCCACAGCCTCCCAGCCTACGGAAGCCGACATGGCGGCACAGGTGCAGGCGATGATGGCCCAGATGGACAGGGCCACCATGGAGCAGTATCTGGCGGGTGCCATCAAAGAGCAGATGGGTATGGATGACGCCACCATAGCAGGCTATCTGGCCGCGATGAGCGACAGTGATCTGACGGCATATCTTGAGCAGATGCTCACCGAGTATGTGAAGGCGGAGTATGCCTCAGGTGTTCAGGCGCAGCTTAGCGCAATGAGCAGCGATGAGCTGGCGGCGATGTTCGATGCCGCCCTCCCCTACATGGACAATGCCACCCTTGCGGCGCTGTATGATGAGCATATGCCGCCCCAGTGGAGCGATTCGGACTTTGACCGGAACATGAGTATACTGGGCGTTGTGGATCTGAGAAAGCCCAGCGCAATCCGCATCTACTCGGCCACCTTCGCAGACAAGGACGGGGTTGTTGCCATAATCGACGGCTATAACGAGGAAATGTCCGCCAGCGGACAGGACGAAAAGGTGATCAAATACACCGACTTCGTGGGTCTTTTAATGAGCAGCATCACCAACATCATAAATGTCATATCCTACGTTCTTATTGCCTTCGTGTCCATCTCGCTGGTGGTGTCGAGCATCATGATCGGCATCATCACCTACATCTCCGTGCTTGAGCGCACCAAAGAGATCGGCATACTGCGCGCAATGGGCGCATCCAAGCGCGACATCTCCCGCGTGTTCAACTGCGAGACCCTTATCGTGGGCTTCGTGGCGGGCTTCCTTGGCATTGCGGTGACCCTGCTGATCGATTGGCCGGCCAGCATAATTGTGGAGAATCTCACGGGCGTGCCCAATATTGCGGTGCTGCCCCAGGTGGCGGGTCTGATTCTGGTGGGCATCAGCATGGTGCTGACCTTTATCGCAGGTCTTATCCCCTCCCGCCTTGCCGCCAAGAAGGATCCGGTGGAGGCACTGAGAACGGAATAAGGAAAATATCCGGACAAAGAAAAGAAAGGGCCGCCCTCGGGCAGCCCGTTCTTTATGTATATTTACATTAATCAGAAATCGCTGATGTCCATCAGCATGCCCGGATGCTCCTCGGTATAGTCCATGAGACGGACATGCAGGTCATCGACCAGCATATCGTCCGTGCGCATACCCTCGTTGTCGAAGTGCATGGCCTTGGGGCAGTCGGCAGTGAACAGCGGCCACTCTGGCAGCCCCTCTTCGTTGGGGTCGCCGGTCCTGGCGAAATTGGTCCAGTAGCGCATCATGGCGTCGGAGATAACCTCATCCAGGTCGTCATGGCCCCGCTCCTGATCGCGATAGGTACCGAAGAAGTAGGGAATGTCGCTGCTGTGAGGTACGGTGCCGGGGCGGTACATGGGACCCTTGCGCTCACCAACGCGCTCTTTCTCGAAATAGAAAGTGCGGATTGGCTTTCTGCCGGTCTTTATATTATGGCGGCCCCATGCAAAGCCGGGGATAAGGCTGAAGGGACGGATGGAGGTGAAGCCCTCGGGCAGGGACTGCTGCACCTTGCGGCTGAACATCCAGTCATCGCCGGAGACGGTGCCGCAGATGACATCGGCGTCCAGATTGTAGTCGCCGTTTGCTATCATTACGCCCGGGACGTCGGGCAGCATATAGCCGTCAATATAGGGCTGGAACACGCCAACAATTCGGCCGGTCTCGTAGGTTTCAAGGAACTTCTTGCCCGCATCGTTGAGCTTTTCGGTCAGCTCCACAGGGTCGCAGGCCATGAGGTCATCCTCAGTCCAGCCAAGGGCGTCAAGGCTGCCCTGGCACAGGCGCTTATACTCATCGGCTGGGCGGACGGGATCGGCCTCATTAAGGCCGCCGCCGGAATGCACCACGGCACGGCGCACCATGTGGCGGGTGACAGGCGAACAAAGCATCATGCGCACGGAAACACCGCCGGCGGACTGTCCGTAGACGAGGATGCGCTCCGGGTCGCCGCCAAAGGCAGCGATATTTTCATACACCCACTTCAGAGCGAAGCCCTGATCCATCACGCCGAAGTTGCCGCTGCGCTCACCCCATGAGGGCAGGGCAAAGTAGCCCAGAGGGCCAAGGCGATAGTTGACGGTAACGGCGACCACGCCCCGCTGTGCCATATAATGGCCCCAGAACTCGGGTGAAGCGGCGTTGCCGCCCTGGAATCCGCCGCCATAGATCCAGAACATGACGGGCAGCTTTTCGTCCGTACTTTCAGCCGGTGTCCAGACGTTCAGATACAGGCAGTCCTCGCTGACATTCATCTTCTGCGCCGGGCTGTGTGCCATGCGGCTGAGCTGGATGGGAGCGGGGCTGTAGCTGTCGCACAGCAGCTCCCCTTCCCAGGGGTCGGTCTCGACCGGTGCCTTAAAGCGCAGCTCACCAACAGGGGGCTTTGCAAAGGGTACACCCTTAAACACGGTGCAGCCCTTCTCTTCAACGCCCACAAGGGCGCCGTACTTGGTCAGTGCTTTTGTAATGCTCATGTGCTCCTCCGCAATATTAAATATTAGATAATGTACCTTAAGATTAGCACCGCCATGCACAAAAGTCAATCGGGATGATATTATTTGTTAACAGCTTTCGCCTTGACAAGGCGTACGGCAAAAGCTATATTATTCTTCAGTACCACAAATTGCGAGGTAAAACATGAAATTTCTTTATGCAGTTCTGATATTTTTTGGCATGATAGCCCTGCTGTACGGCGGCGGTTTTCTTGTGTTCAGATCCGTATTCCCCCGGGATAAGGCGCCGGAGAAGACGCTGGAGCGTTTTTTGAAGAGAATGCGCAAGCGCGGCAAGGGGCACATCGCCGACCGCGTCCAAAAGGATATGTCATGGCTGGATGAGAACGGGTACGAAGAGGTCAGCTTTGACAGCTTTGACAAGAAAAAGCTCTTCGCCCGCTTTTATAAAAATCCCCAGCCCTGCGGCAAGACCATTGTGCTGGTGCACGGGTACAGGAGCTCTGCCGCTTTCGATTTCGGCAGTGTCTGCCCCTTCCTGTTCTCACTGGGCTGCAATCTGCTGGCCATTGACCAGCGCGCCCACGGCAAAAGTGAGGGCGAGTACTGCACACTGGGCGTTGCCGAGCGTTTTGACGCCATCGGATGGGCCGATTGGGTCAAAGAAAACCTTGGTGAGGACGAGGGCGTTATCCTCTACGGCGCATCAATGGGCGCAACTTCTGTCCTGCTGGCAAGCGGCGAGGTGGACGAGCTGCCCGAAAATGTCATCGGCGTCATTGCCGACAGTGCATACATAGGCCCCATGATGGAGCTTACTCTGGTGCTGAGGAAGAAGCATATCCCCTCCGGCATGCTTATGAACATTGTCGAGCTGTTCTGTATGCTCAAGGGCCGCTTCTCAATGAAAGACTGCACCACCACTAACGCCATGCCCCACTGCATGGCCCCGGTACTTTTCCTCCACGGTGAGGCAGACCGGCTGGTTCCCCATGACGACAGCCGCATCAACTATGAACAGTGCGCTGCCCGCAGCGAGTTTTTGCTCATTCCCGATGCCGAGCATACCCGCGGCTTCATCACCGATGAGGAAACCTGCTCTGAGGCTATTGCAGCCTTCATCGAATCGCTGGAGGGTCCCCCCTCACCCGAGCGCGAGCTGCGCAAAGCCGAGCTTCCTGCCGATGACGACGATTACGAGTACGACGATGATGAGTATGAGTACGACGACGATGAGGATGAGGAGGAAGAGGAACTGGACGACGGGGACGATGAGTACGAGGATGATGACGACGAAGACGATGATGAGTATGATGAGTATGACGACGATGAGTACGAAGACGATGACGGATACGACGAGGATGAATAAATCCCCGATATAATTTAATACATAAAGCAGAAGCAGCCGCTATACAGCGGCTGCTTTTTAATATGGTTTTAAATGCACTATACAGCACCCGACGGTGTGTCAGTTATCCCGTGCGGCAAGGTATTGTGCCAGCCAGCCAAGAAACGCAGGCTCTCTAAAGCCCCCAATGGCGGCGATGGCGCGGTCGGTATGCTCCCGGACCGCCTTCTGAGCGGCATCCAGCCCCATAAGGCTTGCAAATGTGGGCTTGCCCCGGGCGGCATCACTGCCCACATTTTTGCCCAGCACCGCATCGCTGGAAGTTATATCAAGAATATCGTCGCGGATCTGGAAGGCAAGGCCGATGCCGTCGGCATATTCGCGGGCGGCCGCCAGCTCCTGCTCACTGCCGCCGGCGGCAATGACGCCCATCTGGCAGGCGGCGCTTATAAGGGCGGCGGTTTTGTGCCGCTGTATGGCGCGCAGACCGGCAAGGTCGGGAGAGACCGTCTCCGCCGCCATATCCAGATACTGACCGGCGCACATACCCCGCTCCCCCGCCGCATCGGCAAGGCACAGTGCGGCTGCGGCCCGTCTGCCTGCGTCCAGCTTTGATGACAGGATGGTGGAAAAGGCCGCCGCCTGCAGCGCGTCACCGGCAAGAGTTGCCACGCACTCACCGTAGACCTTGTGGTTGGTGGGCTTTCCGCGGCGCAGGTCGTCATCGTCCATGCAGGGCAGGTCGTCATGTATCAGCGAATAGGCGTGGAGCATCTCCACCGCCGAGGCAAAGGGCAGCGCATCATCCGCGCTGCCGCCGCAGGCCTGACAGAAGGCCAGCACCAGCACGGCGCGCACGCGCTTGCCGCCGGCAAGCAGGCTGTAGCGCATGGCTTCACCAAGACCTGGGGCGGGTAGATCCGTTTTGAAGTACCCTTCAAGCGCCTGCTCCGCCGCGGCGCGCATAAGGTCAAATCGCTCACGCATATCCATGGTGTCCGGCGCGCCCCTCATATTTCGTCAAGCTGGGGAAAAGGCAGCTCTTCAGGTGAGCCGTCCTCCCCTTTTCGGAGCATGACCACCTTCTGCTCTGCATTGTCCAGCAGCGCGGAGCAGCGGCGGATGAGGGCAGTGCCCTCTTCAAACAGGGCAAGAGACTGCTCAAGAGGGGCGTTACCCCGCTCAAGGAAGCGGACGATCTCTTCAAGGCGGCTCATAAGCTCTTCAAAGCTGCGGGTATCCTGTTTCTGTTCCATAATTACTCCTTTATCACGTCGCCGCTGACCACGACGGGCACTGTGCCGTCGGAGAAGCGGAGTCTGAGTTCATCATCTTTTCTGAGCCCTTCGGCAGAGCTGACCACCTTGCCGCTCACATCCATGGCGGCGGTGTAGCCGCGGGAGAGCACCTTCAGCGGGCTGAGCGCGTCCAGCTTTGACGCAAGCTCAACATAGCGGCGGCTGTGCCGCTTTGTCAGATTAACCGCCGCGGCCTCAAGCCGCGCCTGCTGCCGGTCGAGAAGGACGCGCCTGTCATCGATCTGGCTCATGGGGTCGGTCATGACCCGGGATGAGGCGATGACACCGATGCGGTGCCGGTGGGTATTTATCCGCGTGCTGACAGCGCTGTAAATACTGTCACCGCAGGCCTTGAGGGCGGTATATATCTCCGCCTGATCGGGGACAGCCAGTTCCGCACCGTTGGACGGGGTGGCCGCGCGCAGATCGGCGGCAAAATCGGCGATGGTAAAGTCCGGCTCGTGACCCACGGCGGAAATGACCGGTATCTCCGAGGCGGCAATGGCCCGGGCGACCCGCTCATCATTGAAGCACCACAGATCCTCCATAGAGCCGCCGCCGCGGCCGCAGATGATAAGATCCGCCACCTGCCAGCGGTTGGCATAGCGCAGGGCACCGGCGATCTCGGCCGGGGCCTCGGCCCCCTGCACCCTTACGGGCAGGACCAGTACTTTGGCAAGGGGGAAGCGCTTTCTCAAAACGCGGATCACATCACGCACCGCCGCACCGGCGGAGGAGGTGATGACCGCGATCCGCTGGGGATACGGGGGCAGCGGCTTCTTATTCTCCGCGTCAAACAGACCCTCACGCCCCAGTTTGTCCTTAAGCTGCTGGAAGGCCAGATACAGCTCACCAATGCCGTCGGGCGTAAGCTCGGTCGCGTACATCTGATACGCGCCGTCACGGGGATAGACGGATATGCGGCCGCAGCAAAGTACCTTCATGCCGTTTTCCGGCTTGAAGCGCAGCTTGGTCGCCGCCGTTTTGAACATGACGCAGCGCAGGGTACCCTCCGGGTCCTTCATGGAGAAATAGTGGTGGCCCGAGGGGTAGACCTTATAGTTTGACAGCTCGCCGCGCACCCACACGCGGGCGAGTTGTCTGTCGCTTTCAATAAGGCCCTTAATGCGATTATTCAGTTCCGATACCGAATAAATGATCTCATCCATTTAAGTTCACCGCGCGCCAGGTGAGTATGGCGCAGCCCATAGAATTATCTGTGGAATACTGGGGCTGGGCAAAGCAACCGTCAGGTATCCGCTGTCTTAAAAGGGAGTTGGAGGCCACGCCGCCGGAGTAAAGCACCGGCAGGTCGCCGAATTTCTCCCGCGCCTGTTTCGTCGCAGCGATTACCAGGGCGGCGAGAGATTCAAGCACGAAGCGGGCGACGGTCTCAGGACTGTCCCCGTCACTGACGCGCTGCTTCATCTTATGCTCAAGGCCGGAGAGGGAAAAATGCAGGTCGCGCACCTTGGGCACCCAGGGCTTGACCGGCTGGGACCTTTGGCTCAGTACGTCCAGCTCGCGCCCGGAGGGGAAGCGCAGGCCGAGAAGCTGGCCGGCGCGGTCGATAAGCTGACCGGCGGACACATCATCGGTACCACCAACTATCTCACACTTGACGGCAACGCCCATAGGCTCAACATACAAAAGCTCGGTCGTGCCGCCGGAAAGGTGCCATGCAAGGTGGGGCATGTCCAAAAGTTCAATATGCCCACTGGACCATGCGGCGGCGGCGATATGCCCCTGCTGATGGGAAAAGCCGTGGAAGGGCACGCCCAGCACATGGGCAAGCACCTGCGCCTGCGCCACTCCGGCAAGGAAGCAGGGCATATACGAACCCTCAATCTCCCTTGGAGCAGTGCTGGCACCCACGGCGGCAATGGAGCCGCTGTCGATGTCCAGCGCCTTGACTATCTCAGGCAAACGCTTCACATGGGAAAACAGGGCCTCAGATTGCCTGAGCCCCAGTTCCCCCTCTTTTACATCAAGCAGACGACCCGAATTAACGCCCTTTTCACCGTCAAACCACGCACAGGATGTGGTGTAGTTACTGGTGTCAAAGCCGACGGTGATCATGCCTGTCCCGCCTTTTCACCGCGGATAAAGCCGCCCAAAACGCCGTTTACGAAGCGCACCGTCTCCGGCTCTTCATACTTCTTGGCAAGCTCAACGGCCGCATTGATGGCGGCGGCGTCGGGGATGTCGTCCATATAAAGCACCTCGTACATGGCGGTCTTGATAACCGCCACGGCGGAACGGGTGATGCGGGAGAAGTTCCATCCGTGGGCATAGCGCTCAATATATCCGTCCAGCTCGGCAGAATGCTCATACAGGCCGGTCACAAGACGGCTTATGTAGAGCTTCTCATCGTCCCCGGGAATGTCGGTAAATATCTCATCCTCATCCGCGAGGGTGGCATAGTATTCGGGGTCGAAAATCTCATCCAGCAGCTCCTGCGCGCTGCGTCCGTTGGCGGCCATGCCGTAGCACAGGCGCACTGCCAGTTCGCGGGCGCCAAGTCTGTTCATTCGTGCCATATCTTATACCTGTACCCGATTATTTGTCGAAAACGATGCCGCAGATATTCACATTGACCTTAGCGGCCATCTGGCCGGTGCCGGCCTCAACAGCGGCGGAGACGTTCTTCTGAACATTCTCGCCCACTTCCTGCAGGGCGTAGCCGGACAGAACCTGAACAAACACCTCAACAGCCACACCCTCGGCTGTTTTAACAAGGCGGACGCCCTTGTTGATGGGCTTCTTGGAGAACATACCGGCGATCTCACTGCCAAGAGAGGAGGCCATCTCCGCAACGCCCTCGGTTTCGAGAGCGGCGTTGGCCGCGATTCTGGCAACAACATCCTCAGAAATGTTGATGGTGCCCTTATCCTCGGGATAGGAAATATATTCTTTGACTTCTGCCATTATTATTTGCTCCTTCCATTCATAATGGGTCATCATATTGTATCACATCCGGATGGAAAAATAAACAACAGCTTGCAGAAAAATTGAAAATTTCCGCAAGCTGCCGCCTGGATTATTTCATTTTATCTCAACGATCCTGATCTGCTGGGCGTCATAGTCCGTCTGCTCAAGGATGACATCGGTGATTTTTGCCACCGCCGCATCTGAAAGCCCCTCTGTGGGCGCGGGTACGGTGACGCTGATCCGGTCGGCAGTCATGTAGACCACGCAGTCCTCAAAGCCCCGCGCCATGATGAGATTTTCTATGTCCGCCTCCTGCATGGTCCACTGGGCTATATCCATGATCTGAAGGGTGGCGGTCTCAATAAACTCGTCAGACGCCTCGGAAGTGCTGCAGGCCACCTGAAGGGTCTGGGTGGCTTCGTCACGGGCCTGGCTTCGGGCAAGGCGCACGGCGGCAAAGTATTCGGTATAGTCGCTGCTGATCTCCACATCTGTCTCAAGGGTCTGGGTGGTCTGGGGCGCAAAGTAAAGCCCGGCCTGCTCCTCACTGTCCGTCTGGCTGACGGCTATGACCTGTGCGGCGCTGCCTGTGTCGGCGGTATCCTCCTGCTGGCCGCTGTCCTTCTGCCCGAAGGACCAGTTCAGATAGACGGCGACGCAGACGAAGAACAGTACACCAAGGATGATTGCATTCTTTTTTACGATTTTCATGATATCCTCCCTAACTTTTCATTTTAAGTACAGATATGCTGTCAGCACCCAGCCCTGTGAGCGCTGAGATAGCCTGTGTTATCATCAGGCGCACCGTGGGGCTGTCTGCACCCTGGGCAAGCACCACAGCACCGCGGTATCTGGCGCAGTTTACGCTGCTGACCACCGCCTGCTGAGTCTGGCTGCCGGCAGATACGATGACGGTCGTACTGCCGCCGGAATCCACATCGGCGGCGTACACCGTCTCATCCCGGGTGTCAAGGGACAGCATCACCCGCACCTCTCCCGCGCCGTCGATGGCTGAGAGAAGCTGCGCCAGCATTTGTTCCGTCTCGTATAGGCTGCGTTCATCACCGGTCTCAGTGCCGCCGCTGTCGCCGGTTCCGCCGCTCTGCCCGGTGGGGGTTTGCGCCGGGGTATCGGCCTCCTCCCCCTTGCCGGGAAGCATCAGCAGCACCAGGCCAAGGGCAAGCAGGATGAACACGGCGGCATTTTTGCGCAGCATGGCGACCAGCCGCTTTGTCCAATCGGATAGTCCGTCTGTCATGTTCCGCTTTGCTCCTCCTGTGTAGTCCAGTGCTGTCCGGATGCGGGTATGCCCAGATTAGCCTCGATCCAGGCGCTCAGCTCACGGCGCTGCCCTTCGGTATATCCACCCTCAACTGTGCAGGCGTAGGGCACCCAGTATCCCTGTGTGTTCCATGAGGCGCTGACAGAACATTCAATATCCATACCAAGCGCCTGTGCTTTGTCCAATATATATGCCGCGCACTGCCGCTGTATGACAAGGCGGGTCATGGCGCGGCTGCTGTCCTCGCCGTTTTGTGCAAGCTGCTGCCCCTGAAGGCGGTACTCCTCAAGGCGCAGTGCGTAGCTGTCCCAATCGAAGCCCAGGCCGAGGCTGAGTATGCCCGATACGATGACGAAGGAGCACACGGTTTTAAGCGCCTTCTTCGCCGCCCCCTCAGGGCACAGTGCCATCGCCGCCGCGCACAGCATGGACAGCCCGCAAAGCCGCAATATCCAGCCGCTCATACCGCCACCGCCTGCATAAATGACACCAGGGAGAAAAACAGCATCAGCGCCGCAAAGCCGCAGGATGCAAGGCTCAGCCCCAGTGCCGTGCCGAAGTCGTCTATGAGACTCTTAAGCCCGTCGGACGCAAAACAGCCGCTCAGCGCCGACGCGGCCTTAAACAGCAGCACCTGCGCCAAGAGAGCCAGCATCGGCTCAAGGCAGACGCCCAGCACGCCGATCACACCAATTATCCCCGCCGTGCTCCGCACTGCCGCCGCACCCGCCAGCACCGCGGATGCCGCATCGGAGGTGATGCTGCCCACCACCGGCAGGGCGCCAAGTGCGGTCTTTACCGATTTTGCAGCCACGGCGTCCACGCTGACAGCCGTGGCGCCGGAGAGCACAAGATACGCAAGGAGCATACCCGAGGATAGGGTCAGGACCCACACGGCAAACTGCTTTACCAGCTTCGCCGCGGCTTTAAGCGCACTGCCGCTGAAGGCAGCCGCGGACAGGCTGAGGGCAAGGTAAGCGTAGATAAGGGGCAGCACCAGTGACGCCGCCAGCTTTGACACAAGGCCTATGCCAAGAGAGGCGGCCGCGTATTTTGCCGCTGATGAGCTTACGCCCCCGGCGGAGGCAGTGGCCGTTGCCATCACCGGAAGCACCAGCGCCGACCAGTCGGCAAGCTGTGCAGCCGTTTGAGCGCCCAGTGATATAAATGAAAAGGCGCCACCGGAAACGGTGGTTACGGCGGCGATGCCCGAAAGCTCCACCGCCCAGCCGAGGTTTTTGTCATCAGCAATGGATGATGCCATGCCGCACAGCGCCGAAATGCACACGATGGCCGCGCCACGGCCCAGACCGTCCCTGAGCTTTCGGGCAAATATATCGGGTATGTAGGCGAGGATATTCAGGAGCGATTCATAAGCTGAGACAGGGTCAGACAGGCTGTCCTCATCCTGACTGCCAAAGCTGTCGGGCAGGCTGTCAATAAGCCCGTCCACACCGCTCCAGTCGCCGAAGTCGTAGTCGTCTGCCTTCGCCGCAGGCGCCAATGTGACGGCAAGCAGGGCAACAAGTCCCAGCATCAGCATCGTTCGAAATCGTCTCAAATCAGCCCTCCGATTATATCAAGGACACTGAGCATAAGGGGCATAGCGCACCAGAGTATGCCCGCCGCACCGCAAAGCTGCACAGCCGTCTCCGCCGCTCCAAGTCCCGCGTCCGAACAGACGGCGCAGGCGATCTTGGTCACCACGGCGATACCCAGTGCTTTTACCACTGCGGACATTTGGGCGCTATGTATGCCCGTTTTGTCCGCAAGCTGGGCCAGCATGGACATAAAGGGAGACAGCGCACCGGCAGCCAGCATCAGCACCGCACCCGCGGCAGCGGCAGAGACGGCAAAGGCCATGGCGGGGCTGTCCTTTTTCAGCAGCAGGGTCAGTGCGGCGGCGGCAACGGCGATGCCCGCCGCCTTAATGATAAGCTCCATCAGAAACCGAACAGACTGCGGATCAGCTCAAAGAGGGCCGATATCTCCTGCACCAGTAGCACAAGCACCACCACAAGACCCGCGATGGTGGTCAGAAGCGCCTGTTCATCGCGCCCGGCGCGGCTGAGCAGCATATTGAGAACCGCCACCAGTATTCCGATGGCAGCGATCTTGAAGATGAGATCAACATCCATTATTCACTCTCCTTGGCATTGGCGCAGGTAAATGGCCTGTCAGAACAGCAATATAACGACAAAGATTCCGCTGCACAGGCCGGCGGTGACCAGCAGCTTTGACCGGCCTGCGGCATCCGCCTCGGCAAGGGAGGCAAACTCTTTGACACGCAGGGCGGCATGGGCTATGGCATGGCTTTGCTGTGCGGCGCTGTATCTGCCGAGAACGCCGCCAAGCTCACCCAGCACTGCACGCTCCGGTCCTTTAAGGTGCAGGTCCGGCCCCTTGTCGAGGGTCTGCTGCCACAGCTGGGAAAACGGCTCGTCCGCGCTTTGAAGCAGCCCATCAAGGCTGCGGAAAAATGCCGCCACCTGACCATCACTGCTGTCCGAGAGCATGGAGATCACCTGCGGTATGGGCGTGAGCCGCTCGGCCACCTCCCGCTCCATCAGGTGCAGGGCCGATTCCATCTGCCGCAGTATCTGCGCCCTGAAGCGAAGATCCCGGGCGCCGGACAGACCCCAGTAGGTCGCGGCGGCGATGACGATGAAGGCACCTGTCAGTTTAAGCATAAGCCGCCTCCGTTTTCGTAATACTATAGTTCCGATGCCCGCCGATGCTGATGATAGTAATGACACAGTCAAACACGCCGCTTTGCAAGAGGCGGCTGTACATGGGTCGGGCGCGCAGATCGCGCACATTGGCGGCGTGGACCGTGGCAAGAAGCTGCACTCCGCAGCCCACTGCCTGGCACAGGGCATCCGCATCCTGCTGTGCGGTGATCTCGTCCACGGCGAGGATCTGGGGACACATTGAGCGCAGCAGCATCTCTATCGCCATGTCCCGGGGGCAGCCCTCCATCACATCGGTGCAGGGCCCCACATCCATGCACGGCTCCCCGTCCCACATGGCGGCCACCTCTCCCCTTTCGTCGCACAGGGCGACCCGCCTGCCGCCGTGGGACAGCAGGCGCACCATATCACGAAGGAGTGTGGTTTTGCCGCCCCCTGGTGGAGAGATGATGAGGGCGGATTTGAATCCCGCCGCACCGCCCATGCGATGCAGCAAATCCTCAGCCACGCCGGGCATCTGGCGGGAAATGCGGATGCACAATCCGCTTATACTGCGAAAGCCTGTACAGCAGCCGCCCTGCATAATGGCGCTGCCGGCAATGCCAACGCGGTAGCCGCCCCGGGCCGTGACATATCCACGGCTGAGGGAGGCCTGAGAGGAGTGTACGGAGGAGGCCGTGGCTGTTTCCAGCGCACTGCGCAGCAGCTCCTGCGTCACGGTGAGGCAGGAAAATTGCCGCTCCCCTTCCGGCAGGGCAACGCTTGGTCTGCACCCGCTGCGCAGGCGGATCTCCTCTGCCCGCTGCCTGTCCGACAATGGCAGCAGCAGCCCGTCCCGGCGAAGCTGCTGTGGCAGCAGGCGCAGTGCCGACAGGAACCTGTCCCCGGTCATGTCCATTTCCTCACCCCCTCTCCGTATGCTATTTCTATGCCGGCAGCAGTGCGCTTATTACCCCGCAACGGGATCCGGGCGCAAAAAAAGACCCGCAGGCATGTACCTGCGGGCCATGTGGGTATTCAATATCAGAAGGGGAAGCACCAGAACGGGTAAAATCCGCCGCCGCAAAGCAGGCGGAACAGCATATAGGACAGGCAGATCCTGCCAAGGTTACCCGTGCCGTTCCTGACAAAGGGGTAGGACTGGCGGTAGGAGGTGTATACCTGTCCGCCTTCCTGCATCTGGTTGAGGACGGCACGGTAGGTGGCGTTGCCCGGCTCCATACGCACGGCAGTGCGGATATGCTCAAGGGCGCTGATGCGGTTGCCTTTATTGTAGGCTGCGAGGGCTGATACATAGTACCAGCGGGCGCGGCGCTCGGCCTCGGGTATGCTGCGAAGCACATTCTCCGCCTCGTTAAACATACCGTTGCGCAGATAATGCTCGGCAGAGTCCAGGCGGTCGGAGCCGCCGTAATCCGCGCTGCCGCCGCCGTCGTACCAGCCGCTGTAGCCGGACGAACTGGGCTGGGGATTCTTTATGCGGTCGTAGGCCGCATTCACCTCGTTCATTTTGCGGGCGGCCTCGGCATCGCCGGGGTTCAGGTCGGGGTGATATTTCTTTGCAAGTCGCCGGTAAGCGGCCTTTATCTCATCATCGGAGGCGTTGGGTGACACTCCAAGGACCTTGTAGGGATCGTTCATCAGGTTTTTCCTTCCTTTCCGGAAGTGCGGCGCTGGCTGAGCTTCTGCCAGACGCCCGAATAGAGAATATTGCGGAGAATGGGCATATCCTGAACAAGGGGCAGCACTTCAAATCGCTCGGCACATTCGGCCATCAGCATTGAAAGTATAGCCGAAAAATCCCGTTCACCATCAAGATACGCCTTTTTCAGCGGGTTATAATTGCCGCTTTTTACATCTTTCTTCAGATCGCACACGGCGTCCGCCATGTAGATGAAGCGGCCCAGATAGTCACCCATATCATATACGACGCCTGACCATCTGTCGGCACCCACGCAGAAAAGACTTCCAAGCATGGCGCCAAACTCCGCCGCAGCAGCATCCGGATCAGACCCGGGCGCGGACTGGATGGCACGAAGCCGATCCATCGATTCGGCGACCAGTGCCGCCTCCTTCGGGCGGAGCAGGCAGGCCTTTTTATACGCCTTGTCAAACACGGCGCGACCCGTACCGCCGGAAATCTTCCTGCCGTCACGCACGGCATCGTCCAGGTTGTGCCAGACGAGAATGATGCTCAGATCGGCGCAGTAGTCCGTCCAATCATTCGACCAGGAGCTCTGCTTTTTTATGGGGTGGGTCACACAGTGGTCGCAGGCGGTCTCCTCCCCGGATTCTGTAAGGGAGCCCAGAAGCAAAATGAGAAAGGTCATGTCATAGCTGACGGCAAGGCGGGCAAGGCTGCCGTATTTTTCATATATAGCACGGCACAGGCCGCAGTAGCAGCCGCGATAGCGCTCGATCTGATCGGGCGTAAGCGCTGTGCAGTTTGCCGTAACATAGCCGAACATTGCTGCGCCTCCTGACGGGATTGGTGACTTTTTGCAATTATAACAGTTTTGTTCACCGTTAACAATGATATACAGGAAAAAAGTGTTAAACTAATTGTAAATTTGGCTTGGATAAATGAGAAAGGGGCCCGCCGGTCAGGCGGGCAGCTTGAGTACCATATTCCGTTTTCTTCCGTCCCGGGCGGACAAAACGCTCTTACTGCTCGGCGTTGGAGAAGGTGTTGATGGGTGTTACGGTCCAGTCGGGGCCGATGGTACAGGCATACCAATAGATGCCGGTGTTGCCCATGGGGATCTTGACCTCAGCCTCAAGATGGTCGCCAACATAGATGCGGATAACGGCTTCACAGTTGCTCAGCTTATCGCTGTTGTCCTGAGAGCGGTTGTCATAGTCGAAGACATAGACGGTGTAACCCTCACCCACGACACCGCCGAGAAGGGAGACTGCCTCGGGTCCGTAGCCCTCGCTCTCCTTGCAGTCAAGCAGCAGGCGGACGGTGGTGCCGTCGTTGTAGCTGGTGGTGCCGTAGTAGATGTGGATATCTTCCTTGGTCTCGCCGATGCCGCAGACATGAAGGTCAAGGTCGGTGACCCCGGCGCCCCAGGTGAGGACGACCTTCGCCTGGTTTTCGGGCATGATCTCGCAGATGCAGTGATTGATATAGATGGTATCGCCGGTGGAGATGGCAATATTGGCGGTGGTGGTGATGTAGCCGTTGCAGCTGTACTCGATGGTATAGTAACCGGAGGGGACGCTGCCCAGAACACCGATGCCGTTTTCATTGGTGTAAACGGGGGTATCGAACACATACTCGCCCTCGGTCTTGTCCCAGCCGCTGCGCAGGTTGATGGCAACACCCGACTTGGCATTGCTGGTGGACGCGTCACTCATGGCGACCTGAATGCTGCCGGCGCCCTGGGCATCCTGCTGGGCAATGAGGAGCACGCGCTCCATATTGATGATCTCGCCCTCGGCAATGGAGAAGTCGTAGGTAAATACCAGACAGTCGGTGGCCTCAATGGTCAGGGTGTAGTTGCCGGCGATGGCAGCCACGGTAAAGCCGCCGTCAGCATCGGTGTAACTGATGGCCATGTCGCGCTGCAGGTCGCGGTCATAAAGGGTGAGCTTGGCACCGGAGGCCCCCTCCGCCGCCACACCGTTGGAGGTGTGGTTAACATAGCCGGAGATGGCGGTGTTACCGGCACGGCTCTTAAGCTCAAACATCATGTCGTAGATGGGCGCGTACTTAGTCTCGTTATAGCCGTTCTGCAGGGTGCGGATGGCATCGTCGGTACGGCTCTGTGATACCTGGACATTGGCAAGAGCCAGGTATACATCGTAATTGGTGGAGTCAAGCTCCAGCGCCTTCTGATAGTCGCGCTCGGCATTGGTGTAATCGTTGATGCCGGCATAAGCCTCAGCGCGGCTGATGTAGGCAGCAGTATAGCTCTCATCGATCTTGAGAACCACATCGTAGGAGTCGATGGCCTGCTGATACTGGTTGTTCTCAAGATACTGCTGTCCGCGCTCAAGCTCACGCTCGAAGCGGGCATCCTGGGAGAACAGAACGGCATATACAAGAGCGATCACAGCCACCAGAGCGATCATTGCAACGCCGGTGATATAGATGGCCTTCAGGCGCTGCTTCGGCTCAAGATTGGCACCGAACCTGCGTCTGTGCACCACCGGATCGGGTCTGTCGCCGCTGTCATGGCCGCCAAAGAGCGCACCGAAACCACGCTTCGGCTCTTCAAAATCCAGCTCCAGCTCTTCTTCCTCTTCCTCAACAGGATTCGGAATGTCGTCTTCAGCATCGTCGGGGACGCGTTTCAAAGAGGCCCCAATGCTTTGGACCTTATTTCTCAGTTCGTCCAGTTTACTCACTCAGACTCAACCCCTTCCTTTGTATGCGGGTCATCGGACCCATCAATATGTTCATCGTCCTGCGCCTGTGCCTGGGTCTCAGGCTGGGCGTCAGATACGCTGACAACCTCTTCATCGGACGTGGCTTCCGCCTCGGGTGCGGATTCCGCTTCCGGCTCTGCAGCCGTTTCCGGCTGTTCCTCGGGCTGTCCCTCGAGCTCCGTCTCCGACTCGGCTTCTGTCTCCGACTCGGCTTCTGTCTCCGGCTCGGTGGGGGCCGGCTCTTCGCCGTCCTCGCTTACCGCTTCGGGCTCAGTGTCCGCCTCGGGCTCAGCAACTGTTTCGCTTACGGGCGCATTCGTCAGACCCAGGCTGGAAACAAACTTTTCAATTTCATCAGACTCATCCTCAGGCTCATCTGCCTGCTCGGGCTCGGTCTCATCCTCCGGCTCAGCCTCGGGTTTGGAAGGCTTCGCGGTCTTCGATTTCTTCCCGCTCTTAGACTTTTTGCCCTTTGTGCGGTTCCTGTCGGGTACCTCGTCAGATCCGTCGTCATCGGTGGCGTCATATTCGCCGTCTTCATAGTCGATGCCCTGGGGCAGGACCTTGATCGCCTTGGGGGGATTGGAGAGGGTCACCGTCTCATCCCCGCCGGGGATGGTGACATCCATCTCATTCTCGTCATAATTTGCGGCCACTTTCGACACATCATAGCGCAGGCGGCGGATAGCAAAGATGAGCAGCACTATAAGCGCAGCGGCGATAAGGCCAAGGCCGCAATTAAAATATGTCTGTCCCATACTTCACCTCACTCGGATATATAGCCTATTTCGCGAAGATCGCTGATCTTTGCGCGAAGAGCTTCCATCAGTTCGTCAGCCTCATCGTCACCGATGAGGGATTCCGCCATGGTGTACTCGCCATAGGCGGCGGAGTAGTCACGCAGCTCGGCACTAATGCCAGACTGAAGTACGATCTCTTCCCAGGCGGCGCGGGCACGGATGCGCCAGGAGCTCTGGTACTTCGCCTCGGCCTCAAGGATCAGATCCAGAGCCTTCTCATGCTCACCACAGTTGGAAAGGGCGCTGCACAGCAGCAGATAATCCTCTTCACCGGGCTGACCGGCAGCATAAACCTTCTCCATGATCTGGGCAACCAGACCCCAGTCGGCATCATCATCGGCGGTGAGTGCCAGCACGCGGGCATAGGTCGCCAAAAGCTCAGTTTCATCGGCAAAGCGGTGGTCATTCACCGCGCCCTCAAGAAGCTGGGCGGCGGCGGTGAGGGGGGCGTCAATGCTGTCATCCTCAGACTCGGCGGCGGCAGTGTAAATGTCGGCAAGCAGCAGGATGCAGTCCAGAGTGAGTGCATCGTCCGCACTCTCATTCATTGCGCCGGTCAGGGCGGCAACGGCCTCGTCCAGCTCACCCTGGGCGGCATAAAGCTCACCCTGGATGTAATAGGCGAGAGCAAAATCCCATTTACCGGCATTCTCACTGTAAAGCACGCCGGCATCGGCAGTCCTGTCAAGGCGGATAAGGCTGATAACATACTGACCCAGCTGATGCTGATCCATATTCTCAACACCGGCGAGGCGGAAATACTCATAGGCAAGGCGATACTCGCCCAGGGCATAATCGGACATCGCCAGATGGAGCACGAGAGATTTGCTCTCCGGGAAGGCGGCAAGCTGTGCAGTGCTGTATTCGGCGCAGCCCACATAGTCGCCCATGGCGTACATCAGCTCCGCCCGGGCCTCATAAGCGCGGACATCCTCAGGCATGAGAAGCTGCGCCTCGTCCAACTTGGTAAAGGCGGTGGTGTAATCGCCTTCATCGGCAAGCACCGCGGCATTGTTGATAAGTATGCGGTAATTGTCCTGCATCTCGGTCTTCATGGTCATAAGACCCCAGACCATCATTGCGCAGCCGCCCAGCACCATGGTCCAGACGGTGAGTTTTCTCATTGCGCGCTTGAATTTATAACCGGAGAGCACCTTGTTGAAGCGCTTGATGCGCTGCAGGTCGTACAGAAGCTCCGCCGCGCTCTGATAGCGCTTTTTCGGGTTCTGCTGCAGGCACTTGTTGAGTATGTACTCAATGCCGGAAGACGCCTTGCGGTTGAGGCGGCGCAGAGGGAAAAAGCGGTAGGGTCTGTCATCCGGATCCTTGCCGGTAAGGGCGTAGTAGGCCACGGAAGCCAGGGAGTATATATCCGTCCAGGGGCCAAGGGGGCCGCCGTTGCGCTGTTCGGGCGCTTTGTAGCCGTACTCGGCATCGCTGACGATGTTGGCGCCCAGACCGCACAGCGGAGAGTAGTCGGCGATGCGCACGGAGTTGTCCGGCATGAGGCGCAGATTCACCGGCTCAAGGGCGCCGAAAACCACATTGCCCTCCAGTGAGTGGATGCGGTGCAAAAAGCCCGCGATCTCGCCCATCCATACAAGTACATCGCTCTCATCCATGGTGTCGGTCTGCTCCACAAAGGAGGACAGGCTGACGCCGGGGATATATTCCTCAACCACGGTGATTGTATCATCATCTTCATGGATCTCACAGATCTGCGGCAGCAGAGGGTCGTTCATATTCTGCACCGCCTGCGCCCTGCGCAGACAGTCAGCAGGAGTACCCTCGGTCTTTCTGATCTCTCTGATGGCCCAGCGGGTACGCTTCTGAATGTTTTCTGCCACATACATACGGTGGGCGCCGCCAAGATTGACCGCAGATATGATCTGATAGTTTTCCTCAATTTTGCGATTCATTATTTTCCTCCGCAATTAACGGTGTATATAAAGCGCAGCGGCTTAAAGGGACAGACTGAGTTTCTTCAGCTCCGCAATTATGTCAGCCGCTTCGTCGGAGATCCTCAGCTCTTCCTCGGGCTGGGCTGCCTCATCGGGCACGCCGGGAAGCAGGGCCTCATCCCCGTGCAGGACAGCCTCTTCAAACAGGGGCGCATTCATCTGCACGTCCATCTGATCCGCATCGGGCAGGGGCTGTGATGACAGGAGCGCCTGCTGATATTCATCGGAGATGCGGTAATTATAGCCGATGATATGAGTGGCATGGGCAATGATAAGGCACACAAGCCACGCTATCAGCAGCACGATATTCATTTCTTTCAAAAACGGGAACAGCAGCCTGGATTCGGTGGCGGAGGCAATGATCTCCAAAAGAGCCACCAGCTCAAGACCGAGGAACACGCCGCAAACCGCCCACATAACAGCATCAAAGCCGTGGGTAAAGGCAAAGATCCGCTCCCACGCGGGTTTTACCGCCGAAACAGCCTTTTTCAAGGCGGCGACCACCCTGGGCGCGTTGGCAGAGACGGCGGATTTCGCCTTCCCAAACCAGAGACTGAACGGGCTCACCGGCTGTATCGCCGACTGTATGGGAGGCGGGGCCTCAACCGCGGTGCTGCGCGGGCGCAGGCGGACGGTCTTTTTCCCGCACTTTATGCAAAACGCAGTGCCGTCAGCAAGCTGAGTCCCGCAATATCTGCAATACATAACTACTTACCTCATCTGCCAAAGGTATCAAGACACTTCCGCTCAGGCAACAGAGCCTGAACATCGATGGCCAGCTTTTCGCTGCCCCCTTCGGGGGTGTACACATACAGTGTGCCGCCGAAAGCATCAAGATAGTCTTTGATGTATATAATAGTGCCCTTTTTGCCAAAGTACCAGTAGAGCATGGCAACATCGTCATCGATCTCGGTAACATTGCCGTCGCAGTAGATGTTCAGTGTGCCGGATGCCAGATGGGGAGATTCCTCAGTGTATTTGGCGGATGATACGGCGGTGAAGAAAGCCCAGCTGTTATCGCCGCTGTAAACGACCATGGGATACGCGTCGTCACTGAGAAGGTGGGACTCACCCTCGGACCAGATATAAAGGCTGGTCTTTTCGGCATTATCCGCGGAATAGACGGCATAGAACAGGGTGTCGCTGTCCTCGTCCATCAAAAGCTCGGAGCAGCGCTGGGCAATGCACTGTGGCTTGCTGATGCCGGCGGCGGAGATTTCGCAATAATACAGGCTGCGCCCCTCACCCTCGGCAAAGAGCATGAGGTACACATTACGCCCATCACTGTCCGCCACGGCCTCAACCGCCCACATATCACCGCAATCCATGGACATTCCGTCACAGTACAGGTAATAGGTGCGGTCGGTCAGCGTCTCGCTGTAATAGACAACGATACCGTGATCCGTCTGGGTATAGACGATGCCGCTGCAGGTGCGGGTAACAAGATTCTCCTCCCCGGATTTGGAACGCCAGTAAAGGCTGACATCGGTGGAAGATTCACGGACTGTGTAGAAGAAACAGCCGTCAGTGCCCACATCGGATACATAGCTGACGCCCGAAACAAGCCGCTCTTTATCGGCAACAAGTCCGGCAACATACACACTGTACGGGTTCACCTCCGCGCCGTTGGTGCGGGTATAATACACAGCGCCCAGCCCCTCATCACAGCAGATGACATCATAAAGCTGGGTGTCCAAAAGCTCAACCGTGCCCTTCTTCCCGAAGGACTCGGCAGTGAGAACGGTGGCGGCGCCGTCCAGATCACAGGAGACCCAGCACACGCGCTGTCCGTCGTCGGAAATGTTGAAGGAAAGGCAATTGCTGCCCACAAGCTCAGTCTCGCCCCCGCTGTAGCGGTAGAGAGAGCCGCCGCGCTCGGTCATGTCCTTGATGTAGAACACCACAGAGCCGTCAAGGCTCATCTTCCACTCGCAGGAGAAGCTGTCAGCCTGACCGCAGGAGGCGGGCAAAAGCTCACTGTATACGCCGGAGTCAACACGGATCTCCATCTCAGGATCGCTCAGATCATTGATCTTCAGCGTCCAGCTGTTGTCGGCCTTGATATAGTCGTCAAGATAGCCGAGAACATTCTTCTCACTAACAACCGCATTGCCCATCTGTGCCAGGGCTCCCGCAGGAGCGCCGCCATGCATATCGGCAATGTCGTCCTCAACAAAATTAAGCTCCAGCATAGTGGATTCGTCATCCACATAATAGTTCAGATCATCGGACACCACGGCAAGGATGTGCCGCTGATTGGCCTTCACTATTGCGCCGGCGACCACCACGGACACCAGGATCACCACGATGACCGCAACGCAGAAGAAGATAAGCTGCCTTATGCCGATGTGCTTTATGTAGTCAACGCTTTTCTTAAGCTGTATTTTGACCTGATCGCGGCCCTTGTCCTTCTGCCGGGCAGCAGATGCAGAGGCAGCCCTCCCCTTCGCCGGGGAAGACTTCCCCTTTGAGGCGGCCTTGCCCTTCGCCGGAGACTTACCCTTTGTGGCGGGGCGCTTTTCGCCCGTGGCGGGCTTTTTCTTTACAGGCGGCTGCGCGGAAGCTGCACTCACCTGCCTGACCGCGGGTGCATTAGCAGCGGGCACAGCATGGGCGGCCGGTTCAGCGAGCTGCACATTGTCAGCGTCGTCAGCAGGTACCGCGACTTCTGTCGGGGCGGGCGATGCATCAGCATCGGCTTCGGCCCGCGTGGGTAAAGCTACCTCATCAGCTGCCGCTTCGGCCCCTTCGGCCCCTTCGGGCTTATCCGGCTGCACATCAGCTACCGGGACGGGGACAGGGACAACGATGTCCTCATCCTCTTCAAATATCTGGCTTTCGCCGCATTTATGACAGAAGAGCTGATTGTCTTCAAGTTTTGTTCCACAGTACGGACAGTACAAAATACCTGCCTCCGTTCGATACGCCCGTCAATGGGCATACCAAGAGTGATTATAACATTCAATTTACAACAATTTGGGCTGTTTGTCAATCTGAATAGGCTGTTATGTTGTGGCAAACTGGCAAAAATGCATAAATTTTTGCCTTGTTATTGATTTTTTAACAGATTGCTTCTATTATAAATTCATTGACGGCGGCAGGGCGTAATTTGTCGCCGTGACAGGAAGGATCACTGAAAAATGCGCAAAATTTTTACCGCTAAAGTTAATGCTTTGCTGGCCGCTCTGGTAACCGTGGCTTTATCGATTACGCTGGGTGCGGCTGTGTACATCCATATGTACAGACAGCTTGAATACACCCGTGGGCAGCTTGCCCAGGCGCGCAACGATGATTTTACCCCCGTATACGAGGCGCGGGATTATATCGAGGATCTCTTCGTCGGCGATATGGAGGGCTATTCCCCTGTGGAGTCCGCGGTTGAAGGCATGGTGGATGGGCTGGGCGACCGCTGGTCCTACTACATCTCCCCGGACGAGATGGCGGCGTACACCGAAAACGCCAACAACAGCTATGTGGGCATCGGCATCACCGTGACCAAGACCGAGGAGGGCTATATCAAGGTTGAGCAGGTCACTCCCGGCGGCGGTGCGGAGGAGGCAGGCATCCAGGTGGGCGATCTGATAGTCGCAGCCAACGGCACCGACCTTGTACCCCTTACGCTTGACGAGTGCAGCACGCTGATAAAAGGTGAGGAAAACACCTTCATCAGCCTGACCGTCTTAAAGCCCGACGGCACAAAGGTCGAAGTTGAGGCCGAGCGCCGTGCGGTTACTATAGTGGTGGTATCGGGGCAGATGATCGGGAATGTGGGCTATATCATCCTCGACAACTTCAACGCCGGTTCTGCCGAAGCGCTTATTGAAATGACCGAGCAGTTTATTGACAGCGGGGCCGAGGCGCTGGTGTACGATATGCGCTTTAACGGCGGCGGCAGGCTGGTGGAGCTGGTGGATATTCTGGACTATCTGCTGCCGGAGGGCACCATTTTCAGCTGTACGGATGTGGACGGCAAGGAGTATGTCTATGAATCCGACGCCGACTGCATTGAGCTTCCCATGGCGGTGCTGATAAACGACAGCAGCTACAGCGCAGCAGAGTTTTTCGCCGCCGCACTGCGGGAGTACGATGTGGCGGTCACTGTGGGCGGCGCAACCGTGGGCAAGGGTTACGCCCAGAACACCTACTACCTGTCCGACGGCTCCGCAATCGCCATCTCCATCTATGAATATTTCACCCCCAACGGCGTGTCGCTGGCGGGCGTGGGACTGACCCCGGATTACCCGGTTGATCTGAGCGATGACGACTATGTTGCGCTGTACTACGGGCAGCTTGCCATTGAGGACGATGAGCAGCTGCAAAAGGCGCTGGACGTAGTGTTCGACGGCGCACCGGATGCGTAAAAGGGAATATATCGACACAAAGCGCCTGCCGATTCGGCAGGCGCTTTTGCTTATTTACTTTGCGCTTTTTGCCAGCTTTTCGTCACCGGCGGCATATACGGTGTGGTAATCGGTGTAGATTACCCTGCCCGGCAGTGCGCCGGAGGGCTTTTTCACATTGCCGGCATGGGTCACATCCACGGCGGTTTTACCCGCGTCTCTGGCCTGTGAAAACCACACGGCAAGGCTTGCGGCCATGGACACGGTCTCGGCATTGGGCGTGCCGCCCATGGCGGATATGATGACATGGCTGCCGTGCATATCCTTTACATGGAGCCACAGATCGTCCTTTCGGGCGGTTTTGAGTGTCAGACGGTCGTTCTCAATATTGCTGCGGCCGACGAAGATCTCAAAGCCTTCCGGGGACACATAGCGCAGCGGGCCGCTTTTTTCCGGGCGGCGCTGCTTTTTTCCGGTGGGCTTTTTCACCCAGCCGCTCTCCTCCAGCTCATGGCGGATGGCGTTAAGTTCGCTCAGTGTCTCGGCCCGCTCCAGCTCGTCAAGGACGCTTTCAAGGTAATAAAGCTCGCCCTCGCCCTTCTCAAGCTGCTCGGTGAGGATACGGCGGGCGGTCTTTGCCCGGTTATAGTCTTTATAGTACTTTGCCGCGTTCTGCTGGGGCGTTTTCAGCGGATCCAGCGGGATCTCCCTCATGGCCTGCGGATCGTCGGAGTAGAAGTCCTGGGCACGCAGGGTACGCATACCCTTGTGCATATTCCAAAGGTTGGCAGTGATGATGTCGCCGTTTTCCCGCAGGGTGTCGCGGTTTTCGGTTTGCTCATACTCCTTGCGCTGCTGCACAAGGCGGCGGCGTACACGGTCGCGGGCGGTTTTCACGCTGCGGCGCAGGTCGTGAGCCGCGCTTTGCATTCGCGACTGGGTGTCACGGCGGGAATAGAACTCATCCAGCATGGCTGAAAAGTCATCATATTCTGCGCACTCATAAAGGCCGCCGTACTGGCTGATTTGGGTGGAGGCGAAGTCTTTTGCACCGCCGGAAGCCGTGCGGATGAGGTAAGGACGGGGGCATGAGCGCTGCTCATGGGCAAAATCGGTGATGGCGGCGCAAAGGCGCAGCTTCTGGGCGGCGCCGCTTATCACGCCGTCCGTCTCCCCAAGGGCGCGGTATGACAGCTCCCGGCAGATCAGCGGCGATATGCCGCGGAATGTGCGCTGCAGCCACTGGGTGCAGCCAATATCCTCCGGCGCGGCGTCAACAGCCCGGGCAATGGACTCGGCGTCAGCCGTAAGGATGTCCATACCCTCACGGGCATCGGGATAGTGATAGATAAGGCCGGGAAGAACCGGGCGCTTCACATCCTCACCACCTGCAACGCGGCGCAGGCAGTCAATGATATGCCCGTCATCCTCACACAGCAGCAGGTTTGAATTGCGGCCCATAAGCTCCGCAATGAGGCGTTTGTCGCTGACGATGCCCAGTGCGTCACGGCACTGCAGGCGCAGCTCAACAATCCTGTCGCCGCCGGGCTGCACAACATCGCAGATGCGCGCGCCCACAAGATACTTTCTGAGCAGCATACAGAACATAGGCGGCTGGGGCGGATTGTCCGCCGGCAGGGCGCTCAGACACACGCGGGCGCTGCCGGTGCCCACATTGATGACAAGGCGCTGGGGGCCGAAACCGCGCAGCGTGAAAAGCACCGTGTCCCGCGCGGGCTGCTGCACCTTATCTATTACGGCACCCAGCAGGCGCTCTTTAAGCTCTGCCACCAGGGCGCTTAGAAATACTGCATCAAGTGCCATCAGTCCCACGCCCCCACTACGATGTCGAACAGCTCATTGATGCGCGCCTGACGCCCGCTAAGATACAGCCAGCCGAAAAGCGCCTCAAAGCCGGTGGCAAGGTGGTATTCCTCAACAGTGCTGCCGTGGGGGATGCCGGATACGCGGCTGTTGCGTCCGCGGCGGAACACGGCATGCTCCTCATCGCTCAGATGGGGCAGGATGCAGTTTGCAGCTCTGGCCTGCGCCGGTGCGGAGACCTTGCTGACTACAAGGCGGTGCAGGTCCCTGACCCGCTCGGCTCCCGTGGTGCAGGCCCACGCGCGCACCAGCATTTCATACACGGCGTCACCCATGTGGGCAAGGCCGAGGTTCGATATATCCATGATCTTACTGCGGTCGGCAGAAAAAGCGAAATAGTCGGTCATAACTCTCCTGTCCGGGGTGTAGGCTCCTGCCCTGCCCCTGTGTACCATTGATTGTAGCACAGATGGTCAAATTAGCAAAGAGTGTTTTTGTACGGGCGTATATGTTGGTTAAACTTCCGCTTGTCATTGACAGGGATAGTGGTATAATTATCCTTAACGACAAATTTACGGGAGGGCCGCATGATGAATCTTATTCGCAAGCTGTTTTCTGTTCTGTTCGGTGTGCGCGGCGCAGCCCCCACCGATGGAGACAGCATCGGCGCTATGTACAAGCGCCTTTTGATAATTGCATGGCCCGCCGCCCTGGAAGGCCTGCTGCTGACCTTGATGAACTCTTTTGACACGATGATGGTGGGCACGCTGGGTGCCTCCGCCATCGCATCTGTCGGTCTGTGCGCACAGCCGCGAATGATTCTGCTGTTTGTGTCGCAGGCGCTGTGTACAGGCACCACCGCCGTCATTGCCCGCAGAAAGGGCGCCGGCAATCAGGAGGCCGCCCTGTCCTGTCTGAAGCAGTCTCTGGCGATCATCACCGTTCTGGGTGTGCTGATGACTGTGGCGGGTTATTTCCTCGCCGAGCCGCTTCTTAAGCTGGCCGGTGCCAAAGAGGATACGCTGGGCGATGCGATGATTTATTTCCGCGTCATTTCAATGGCCTTTATTGCCAACTGCTGGGCACTGTGCATCTGCGCGGCAATGCGCGGTATAGGAAAGACCCGCATCACCATGGTGGTGAATATGACCGCCAACGTGGTCAACGTATTTATGAACTA
The DNA here is from genome assembly GCA_045605145.1 of Oscillospiraceae bacterium. Lineage (GTDB taxonomy): Bacteria > Bacillota > Clostridia > Oscillospirales > Oscillospiraceae > CAMNAO01. Next base: position 51,689 of record JAZUPH010000080.1, read on the forward strand.
CTGCCTTATCGGCGGTAATTTCGGCTTCCCCGCGCTGGGTGTACGGGGTGCGGCCATCGCCACCGCCATCGGCACCTGCGTTTCCGCGGTGATGGCCATTATCGTTGTGCTGCCCAAGGGAGGTTATCTCAGCCTTCGCCCCTTCGGCAGGCTTAAATTTGACCGTGCCACCATCAGCAGCCTTATCCACGTCGGTACGGGCACGATGGCAGAGTCGGTCTTCATGCGCATCGGTTTCCTTATCAACGGCCGCCTCATTGCCGGGGTCAGCACGGCGGCTTATGCCACCAATCAGGTGGTGCAGCAGGTGTCCTCCCTCACCTTCACCCTGGGCGACGGTGTTTCCTCCGCCTGCACATCTCTGGTCGGTCAGTCGCTGGGTGCGGAAAAGAAAGACAAAGCATTTACATATGTCAAGGTGGCTCAGCGCTTGTCCGTGGTCATGTCCATCGGTCTTATGCTGTTTACCTTCTTCGGGCGCAAGTGGCTGCCCACACTGTTTTCCGACGATCAGGCTATAATCAACGGCGCATCCCTCAGCTTTATCGTGCTGCTGTTCGGCATCTATCCCCAGAATCTCCGCGTTATCTTCGCCGGCTGTCTGCGCGGCGCGGGCGATGTGCGCTATGTTGCGCTGGTATCGCTGATAAGTGTGGCAATCGTGCGCCCGGTGATGACATGGTTCTTCTGCTATCCCATGAATCAAATGTTCCCGGCTCTCCAGCTGGGTTTTGTCGGCTCGTGGCTGTCTTTCGTCATCGATGCCCTGGTGAGAGCCTCAATGCTCACCTGCAGGGTGAACAAAGGCAAGTGGGTGGACATCAAGCTGTAAACTTAACCGCGTAATTCAAAAGCCGATCAGCACATGGCTGATCGGCTTATTATTATGCCTCGATATATCGCAAAAACTCCACCGTAAGGCGGCTTGGGACGGGATCGATGCCCTCGCCGTAAAGGCGGCTGACCGTTCCGTTTTCGCCCACGCTGGTCACCGCGCCGCAGCTTGTGCCGTCGGCGGCAACAATTCGCGTTTCGTACACGCCCGCAAGGGGCAGCATGACACCGCTGTCCGGCAGGATGCGCACAACCGTACTGCCAACCACGCGCTCCACCGTGGCGGTACCCGTCATGATATGGGGGTGGCCGAGGAATTTCTCCGCCTCCTCCGGCTCACCCTCGCTTAAAAGGTTACGAACAAGAGTCGAGCTGACCCGCTCGCCATGGAGCACCACCTCGTCAACGGCGTAAAAGGCAAGGCCGTTATCACGGCAAAAGGCGGCAATCATGTCTGCATTACCGGCACCGCCTTTACCGAAGCGGAAATCGTAACCGCAGACGAAGCCTTGGGCCTCATATTCACTCAACAGGCGATGGATAAAATCCTCAGCCGGGGTATTCATCATCTGTCTGTCAAAGGGCAGGACGATAATGTCATCTACCCCATAAATACTCTCAATAAGGCGGCAGCGATCCTCAACACCGGTCAGCGTCTGAGCGGCGGAGCCACGCACCTGAGAAAGAGGGTATGAATCAAAAGTAAGCACCGACGGGGTGCAGCCGCTTTCGGCAGCCAACTGTTTTGTGCGTTCTATCAGCGCACCGTGGCCCAGATGCACGCCGTCAAAAAAGCCAAGGGCAACGATTCGTTTCATCACTGTACCTCAAAAAAACTCTTAACTGTTTTAATATATTTGCCGTCAGCCTCACCCAGCATGAGGAAGCTGCCGTCGGCACCGTAGACCCGGTATCTGCCGGGTTGGCCGTCAAAGCTCCAGGCAACGCCGTTGCGGGTCTTGCGTTCCTGTGCGGCATTTGCTGTCACTATGGGCAGGGCGGAAAAAACGGTATCCACGCCGCGAAGCATAGTCTCCGCCTCTCCCCTTTCGGCGGCGGCGAGGACAGCTTCAAGGCTGACCGCGTCGTCAAGGCCGTAGGCGCCGGCCTGTACGCGGCGCAGTGAGCACATACAGCCGCCGCAGCCCAGCGCCGCGCCGATATCGTGGCAGAGGGTGCGGATATATGTACCCTTTGAGCAGGCAATGCGCAGCATATACGCGCCGTCGGCACTCCTGCCCTCATAAGTGAGGGAATATATCTCTATCTTTCTTGGCTTGCGCTCCACCTCCACCCCTTTGCGGGCAAGTGAGTAGAGGGTCTGTCCGCCGATCTTCACCGCAGAGTACATGGGCGGAATCTGCTCCTGTGGACCGGTGAAGCCGGTCAGGACAGAGCGCAGCTCATCCTCGGTAAAGCTGACTTCATTTTGCTGCAAAACCGTGCCGGTGCTGTCTTGGGTGTCGGTGATGACACCGGGCATGAAGCCGGCAACGTACTCTTTGCGGGCGTTTTCGATAAACTCGGCCGCCCTTGTGGCGCGGCCTACAAATATGGGCAGCACGCCGGTGGCCATGGGGTCAAGGGTGCCGCCGTGACCGATGCGTTTTTCACGCAGCGCACCGCGCAGCTTGGCCACCACATCGTGGCTCGTCCAGCCGGCGGGCTTGTCGATGATGATAATGCCGTTCACTGCCCAAGCACCTCAGCCGCGGCAGCCTGGATTAGGCGGACGGCAGTTTCGGGGTCGGTGTCCGGCTCACACCCGGCGGCACCTGCATGACCGCCGCCGCCGAATTTCGCGCACAGCTGGGAGGCGTTGAAGCCGCCGCTGCTGCGCACAGAGACCTTGCAGCCCTGGGCCTTCTCGCGCACGAGCACGCCGCAAACCACGCCCTCAACCTGGCTGACGATGGAGGAAATGTTGTCCATGTCATCCTCGGTGGCGCCGGTGCGGACAAGATCGTCAAGGGTAAGAACGGCAACGGCAACCTTACCGCCGGAGGAAAAGCGCACAGAGCCCATTATGGCGGCCTCAACCGCCACACGGCGTGGGCTTTTCACTTCAAAGAGCATCCGGTTCAAGGAAACATTGTCCGCACCGGCGTACACCAGTTTCGCGCCCACTTCAAGGCTGCGGGCTGTGGTATTGGCCTGACGGAAGCAGCCGGTGTCGGTGCTGACGGCAATGTAAAGCAGATTCGCCAGCTCTTTATCCACGGTACAGCCCATGGCCGTAGCGATGGCATAAATAAGCTCACCGCAGGAGGCGCTGTCCCCCTCAAGGTAAAGCATATCGGCATAAGCCTCGTGTGAGCCGTGGTGGTCAATGGCAAGGGCAACGCGGTCAAGATACTCTTCCGCTCCCTTGGGGAACATACCGGGCGCGGCCATATCCACGGACAGGACGGTTTGCGCCGCATATACCTGCGGGGCGAGGTAGGCCGCCGCAAAGGGGGCGTAGCGGGGGGTTATCTCCGGATTGGGGTAGATATAGGCGGTCTTGCCCAACTGACGCAGGGCGCGCACAAGGCCGCAGGCGCTGCCGATGGCGTCGCCGTCAGGGCGCTTGTGGGTCAAAACCAGAAAGCCGTCCCGCTCACGGAGCCAGACGGCTGTCTCTTCACAGGTCATGGATATGACGCTTTTACTCATCTTCATCTTCCTCAGGCTCTGCAGGACGAATATCAAGGCTTGCAATAATGCTGTTGATGTGGGCGCCGGTCTGGATGGAAGTGTCAAGCACAAAGTCCAGTTCGGGCGTGTTGCGCAGCTGAAGACGGCGGGCAAGCTCTTTCCTGATCCAGCCGTTGGCGGCGCGCAGACCGCGGCGCAGCTCTTTCTCGCTCTCAAGGCCGAGAATGCTGATATAAACCTTGCAATAGCTCAGATCCTTGCTGGCGTCGACGCCGGTAACGGTTACCAGACCCTGCTGCACGCGTGGATCCTTTACTTCACGGATGATGTTGGCAATAGAGGCGGCGATGTCACTGTTGACGCGCCCCATTCTGTTGGATGCCATGGTGTTACTCCATTCTGCCGCAATGCGGCACTATATCATTGTGCCGATAGCGCACGGGGCGCTATCGGCCTTGTGTTTTGGGATTTACTGAATGATCTGCTCCTGAGTGAAGGCCTCAAGGATGTCGCCCTCTTTAATGTCGTTAAACTTGGCGACCTGCATGCCGCACTCATAGCCGGTGGCGACTTCACGCACGTCATCCTTAAAGCGGCGCAGGCTCTCCAGCTCGCCCTCGTGGACGACGATGCCGTCACGGACAACGCGAATGCCGCAGCTGCGCTGGATCTTACCCTCACGGACGTAGCAGCCGCAGACGGTGCCGACCTTGGAGACGTGGTACACCACGCGAACCTCGGCATGGCCAAGGACCACTTCGCGGAACTTGGGCGCAAGCATACCCTTCATAGCGGCCTGGATCTCGTTAATGCAGTCGTAGATGACGCGGTACATACGCAGGTCAACCTTGCTGCGCTCAGCGCTTTCACGGGCGGCAGAGTCGGGACGGACATTGAAGCCGACGATGATTGCGTCAGATGTGGAGGCCAGCATAACATCGGTCTCTTTGATGGCGCCGACGCCGGAGTGGATGACACGGACGCGGACCTCTTCATTGGTCAGCTTCTCAAGAGAGGCCTTGACAGCCTCGGCAGAGCCCTGAACGTCGGCCTTGACGATGACATTCAGCTCTTTGAGATTACCCTCCTGGATCTGGGCAAACAGATCGTCAAGGGAGATCTTGCGGGCGGGGGCGTTTGCAGCCAGCTTCTGCTCGGCCTTGCGCTGCTCGGCCAGTTCACGGGCCATACGCTCATCGGCGACCACGTTGAAGACGTCGCCTGCGTTGGGCACCTCGGACATGCCGGCGACCTCAACAGGGACGGAGGGTCCCGCCTCGGTAACGCGGCGGCCCTTATCATCGGTCATAACACGGACGCGGCCGACACAGGTGCCGGCGATAATGATATCGCCCTGCTTCAGGGTGCCGTTCTGCACCAGAACGGTCATTATGGGGCCGCGGCCCTTATCCAGGCGAGCCTCGATAACCGTGCCCTTGGCGGGGCGGTTGGGGTTGGCCTTCAGCTCAAGCATCTCGGCGGAGATGGCGATGTTCTCCAAAAGATTGTCAACGCCCATGCCGGTCTTGGCGGAAATGGGGCAGACGATGGTGTCACCGCCCCACTCTTCGGGGACGAGATCGTACTCGGTAAGCTGCTGCTTGATGCGCTCGGGAGAGGCGCCGGGTATATCCATCTTGTTGACGGCAACGATGACAGGGATACCGGCGGCCTTCGCATGGCTGATAGACTCAACCGTCTGGGGCATGATGCCGTCGTCAGCGGCGACCATCAGGATGGCAAGGTCGGTGACCATGGCGCCGCGGGCGCGCATGGTGGTAAAGGCCTCATGGCCCGGGGTGTCAAGGAAGGTGATGGGGCTGTCGCCGATCTGAGTGCGGTAAGCGCCGATATGCTGGGTAATTCCGCCGGCCTCACCTGCTGCAACGCTGGCGTTGCGGATACGGTCAAGCAGAGAGGTCTTGCCGTGGTCAACGTGACCCATGACAACAACGACGGGGGCGCGGGGCTCCAGATCGGCCTCGTTATCCACGCTGTCATCGATGAGCTTCTCTTCGATGGTGACGACTACTTCTTTTTCAACCTTGCAGCCCAGCTCCATAGCGACGAGGGCGGCGGTGTCGTAGTCAATGATCTCGCTCAGGCTGGCCATGACACCCAGCTTTATAAGCTGGCGAACCACTTCGGAGCCGGTCTTCTTCATACGGGAAGCAAGCTCGCCAACGCTGATCTCATCAGGGATCTGCACCTTGACGGGGGCCTTCTTGGCAACCTCAAGCTGCAGCTTCTGCATTCTGTCGCGCTCGGACTGGCGGCGCTTGATGCTGTTGGCGGGAGCCTTGCTGTTGTTCTGGTTCTTCTTGGTGAACTTCTCCTTGCCCTGTCTCATGTTCTGGGCGCGCTCGGGCACCAGATCCTCAATGCGCTCATCGTACTTGTCGATGTTGATGGTGACGCCGGAGGTGTCCACAACGCGCTTCTGGGGCAGTGCACGGGGAGTGTGGGGCTTGTCGGCCTTGGGCTTCGCCTGCTGCTGAGCCGGCTGCTGATTTGCCTGCTGATTGGTCTGCTGGGCAGGCTTCTTCTGGGGCGCAGACTGCTGCGGCTGCTTTGCGCCGGACTGGGGTCTGGTCTGGGCCGCGGGCTGCTGTGCCTTGCCGTCCTTCTTCTCAGCCTGAGCGGGCTGCTTGGGCGCAGTCTCAGCCTTCTCGGCAGGAGCGGGCTTGGCGGGCACTTCGTACACCTCGGCAAGGCTCGCCATCTGATGCTTCTGGGTGAGGCTTTCGAAAATCAGATTAAGCTCATCATCCTCCAGCACCTTCATATAACTTTTCGGTGCCTCGGCATATTTCGCCAGAATGGCGGAAACATCCTTTGTGGTTATACCGAAATCCTTAGCCACCTCGTTAACTCTGTATTTTACCAGTGTAGCCATATATCAGTCCTCCTTGCCTGTGTCACTTCGTTTATCCTGTCATGTGCCGCCCTATTTCTGCGGCGGGGTATTGTCCTGTTTATATTTCTCAATTTTGCCGCTGAGCATTTTTGCAAAGCCGGCATCGGTCACGGCGGCGATGGACACGGTACTAAGTCCCAGGGCGCCGCCCAAATCGTATTTACTGCAGTCAAGCTCAAGCACCGGGGCGCCGCAAAGCTCTTCAATCTGGCGGGCCCTTTTGACGGTGGATGCACCGGCATCGGCCGTAAGCAGCACCAACTTCACCTTGCCGCCCCTTGCGGCGGTGCGGACGGTGTCCTCCCCGCTCAGAAGCGCGCCGGCGGCCTTGGCCAGACCCATACTGCGCAGAATGTTACGCATCGTCATTCTCCATCTGTCCGGCCAGAGTATCGTAAATCTCCGGCGGGAACTTCACTTCCAGTGCCCTCTCCAGCGCGTGGGACTTGATGGCCTTTTTAAGGCACTGGGCATCACGGCACACATAGGCGCCGCGCCCGGGCTTCTTGCCCCGTGTGTCCACGCTCAGTTCCCCTTCGGGTGAGCGCACAACGCGTACAAGCTCAATCTTCGGCTTCATCTCACGGCAGCCGGTACACTGCCGCATGGGTATCTTCTTGGGCATAATTATGCCCTGCTTTCCGGACGGATATCGATCTTATATCCGGTAAGTTTGGCGGCCAGGCGCACGTTCTGCCCCTCTTTGCCGATGGCCAGGGAGAGCTGATTGTCCGGTACGACGACGGAGCAGCTCTTACCCTCGTCGGCGAGGGTGACGCTGATAACATCAGCCGGTGCAAGGGCGGCGGCGACGAACTGGGCCGCGTCCTCACTCCACTTGACGATGTCGATCTTCTCACCGCGAAGCTCATTGACGATGGCGCTGACACGGCCGCCCTTGGGACCTACGCAGGCGCCGATAGGCTCAACCGCGGGGTCGGAGCTGTAAACGGCCATCTTGGTGCGGCTGCCGGCTTCGCGGGCAATGCTCTTGATCTCGACAGTGCCGTCAAAGATCTCGGGCACCTCAAGCTCGAACAGGCGCTTGATGAGGCCGGGGTGTGTGCGGGAGATGAATACCTGGGGTCCGCGGCGCACCTCAACCACATATACTTTAATGTGGCTGCCAACAGTCAGCACCTCACCGGGGATGCTTTCACCGGCGGGAAGAGTGGCCTCGGTATACTCGGAATTGGAATTGATCTTGATGGTCACAGCGCCGGTGCGGTCGTCAACGATGGAGACAACGCCGGTGAGGATCTCATGGGTCTTGGAGGTGAACTCATCATAGACGATGCTGCGCTCAGCCTCACGGATGCCCTGAATGATGACCTGCTTTGCGGCCTGGGCTGCGATGCGTCCGAACTTCTTGGTGTCCACGGGTACATTTACCACATCACCGATGCCGGCCTTCTTATTGAACTTCTTCGCCTCATCAATGCTAAGCTCGATAGCGGGGTTCTCCTTAAGCTCCACCACGGTCTTCTGGATGTACATCTGGATGGTCTTCTTGGTTTCATCCACATTGACCACAACATACTCCTCAGCCTGGGGATTATCCTTGCGCAGGGCGGCAAGCAGAGCCTGACGGATGCGCTCGATCATGTACTCTCTGGGGATACCCTTTTCCTTTTCAATCGCGTAAATTGCCTCGAAGAAGTCGGCGTTCATGGCACTCATTTTTCTACCTGTCCTTTCGGTGATCCTATAATACTTATTCTCTGATTTAAAACTCAATGCGCAGCCTTACGCCGGCATATTCTTTCTTCTGGAAGGTGATCTGGTCACCGTTATCCGCGGTGATGGTCACGACCCCGTCGGCATAGCCGCTGAGCTTGCCAACATACTCGCGGCGCCCGTCCCTGGGTGAGTACAGCTTGACGGTAACAGCGCTGCCCATATAGCGCTCAAAATCACCGGGGCGCTTGAGCGCGCGCTCAAGTCCGGGGGAGCCAACCTCAAACACATAGCTGTCGGGCACAGGATCCTCACGGTCGAGGATCGGGTCAAGAGCGCGGCTTACGGCCTCACAATCGTCGATACCCACGCCGCCCTCTTTATCGATGAACACGCGCAGATAGTATGTGCCGGCCTCTTTGACATACTCAACATCCCACAGCTCACAGCCGGCGGCAGCAACCACAGGCTCAGCCAGTTTTGCAACAGTATCGGTTACTTTACTCATAATTCACTCCCGGATTGGGCCAAATGGCCAAACAAAAAGAGTGGGGTGACCCACTCGCCTCAGCGGACTGTGCCGCAGCAACGATGAACTTAAAGCTCTCTACAGCTAATATAACACCTTTTGCTCCGCTTTGCAAGTATTTTTCCAATCTTTTCATACAATATTGCAATTTATTCTCCATTCATGAAAAGTAAGCCATCCAAGGGGATAAAGAAGCAAGCACGAGGCACGGCATGACCGCACTTTTAACATGATTTATATCCAGGTTGCACCAAATCCCACTTGTGAAAACTGGCGACATGGTATATAGTATTTAGGACAGTGGATTTAATTCATACCGTGCAACGCGGTAGAATGGGGGATTACATGAATATCATCGTACTGTGCGGCGGACTGAGCAGTGAGAGAGACGTGTCGCTCACCAGCGGCGCGCTGGTGACCAAGGCGCTCAGGGAACTGGGACACAGGGCCGTGCCGGTGGACGTATATTTCGGCTACATGGGTACATATGATGATCCTATTGATATTTTCAACCGGGAGTTGTCCGACCTCGGCCTCAGCATAGGCGAGGATGCGCCCGATCTTAACACCGTGCGCAGCATGCGCGATCAGGACAATGACAGCATTCTCGGCGACAACGTGATCGAGATCTGCCGGGCTGCGGATCTGGTGTTTATGGCGCTGCACGGTGCCGAGGGTGAGAACGGCAAGCTGCAGGCGCTGTTCGATGTGATGGACATCCGTTACACCGGCTGCGGGCATCTTGCCAGCGCAATGGCCATGAATAAAGAGATCGCAAAGCGCGTCATCGCCTCATCCGGCGTGCGCGTACCTCAGGGGCGAGTGGTCAACAAGCATGACGGGCAGTATCCCCTGCCTCCCCTGCCCTGCGTGGTAAAGCCCAGAAGCGGCGGCTCCTCCATCGGTACATCTATTGTTAACAACGAGGATGAGTATATCCCCGCGCTGGAGCTGGGATTTGTGTATGAGGATGATCTGATCGTTGAGGATTACATATCCGGCCGCGAATGTGATGTGGGCGTACTTATGGGCAAGGCTCTGCCCGTCATTGAGATCTGCCCCAAGAGCGGATTCTATGACTACAAGAACAAGTATCAGGCGGGCATGACAGATGAATACTGCCCGGCAGACCTTTCCGAGATTGACACAGCCGCACTGCAGGATGCAGCGGTAAAGGTTTACAACGCACTGGGGATGGAGGTCTACGGGCGCATAGATTTCATCCTGCGGCAGGACGGTGAGGTTTTCTGTCTTGAGGCCAACACTCTGCCCGGCATGACCCCGCTTAGTCTCATGCCCCAGGAAGCTGCAGCCGCCGGGATCAGCTATAACCGCCTGTGTGCCGAGATTATCGCCGGCTCCATGGCAAAATATGAGCAATGAGGAATAATATGACCAGTATAAGTCTTGAAACGATCGCCGCCGTCACAGGCGGTGATCTTGTCATCGGCGAAAATATGAGCGCCGCGCCCGCAAATGGCATGGTGCGCGACAGCCGCGAAGTAAAGCCGGGCAACATCTTCCTGTGTATCCCGGGTGAGCGGGTGGACGGACACAGCTTTGCCAACACCGCGCTGCGTGCCGGTGCGGCCTGCTGCATCGCGCAAAGGCCGCTGGAAAATGCCAAGGGGCCCTATATCCTCGTCCCCGATGTACTTACTGCCGCCAAGGCGCTGGGCGCGTGGTACCGCAGCCGGCTCCACATTCCAGTTATAGGCATCGTGGGCAGTGTGGGCAAGACCACGGCAAAAGAGCTGACCGCCGCCGTGCTGAGCGCGAAATACAAGGTGCTGAAAACCAGCGGCAACCTGAATAACGAGCTGGGCGTACCTCTGACGCTGATGAGCATTGACGACAGCCACGAGGCCGCAGTGGTGGAGATGGGCATCAGCGACTTTGGTGAGATGGACCGCCTGGGCGCCATGGCGAAGCCCGATATATGCGTATTTACCGTTGTGGGTCACGCACACCTGGAATTCCTGCACGATCTGGGCGGCGTGCTGCAGGCAAAGGGCGAGGTGTTCCGCCATATGCCGGAGGATGGTCTTGCCGTTCTCAATGGCGATGACGAGTATCTTCGCGGCTATGACCCGGGTATTAATCGGGTGCTGTGCGGCATGGACGCCGCCTGCGGCGTGAGGGCAGAGAATATCGTGGCACACGGCTCCGAAAGTCTTGAGTTCGATATTGCGACCGATACGCTGCGCTTCCCCGTGCGGCTGAACGCCTTCGGCCTGCACATCGTGACAAACGCGCTTCTGGCGGCGGCAGTGGGTCTGCGCTGCGGCCTGACGCCGGATGAGATCGCTCACGGTCTTGCCGAATACCGCCCCATAGATGGGCGGGCAAAGGTGGAAAAGGCCGGCGCGCTGACCGTAATTAACGACTGCTATAACGCAAATCCCGACTCCACCCTGGCTGCGCTGCGTTCATTGGCCACCCTTGAGGGCGGAAAGTGCGCTATTCTGGGCGACATGAAAGAGCTTGGCCCCGATGAGGATGAGCTGCACCGGCAAATAGGCCGCCAGACTGCCATGCTTGGCATCGACCAAGCCATATTCTGCGGTCCTCTTGCAAAGGCCATGGCAGAGGGCCGTCGTGAGGTGGCGCCCGATGCCTCCACCGAGTATTACGCGACCCTTGATGAGCTTCTTGCACAGGCGCTGCCCCTGGGCGGCGGCATTGCCAACGCACTGGTTAAGGCCAGCCACAGTATGCATTTTGAGCGCATAGTGGCGGCACTTAAGGAGAGCTGAGTATGCTGACCGAGTATATCTGCACCCCGGAAGACGAAGGGCGCAAGCTGTACGGCATACTGCGGCGCGAGCTGGCACTGAGCCTGACACAGCTGCGGCGGATAAAACCGGCGGGCGGCATTTTCGTAAACGACGCGCAGGCGCACACGGACTACAGGGTAAAACCCGGTGACAGGGTGCATATCCGGCTGGATGCCGTGGAGAAGGCACCGGACCTGATCCCTCAGGACGGCCCTGTGGATGTATTGTGGGAGGGCGAGGGTCTTCTGATCGTCAACAAACCCTGCGGCATACTGGTGCACCCCACCCACGCGCAGCAGATCGACACGCTGGCAAACTATGTAAGCGGTTACCTTCAGCGCAGCTGCGGCTCTGCCGCCTGCCATGTGGTCAACCGACTTGACAGGGACACCGGCGGAGCCGTGCTTTTCGCCAAAAGTGCCAGGATGAAGCACCTCGCTTCCCTTGCACTGGCGGAAGAGAGCGCGGTGAAGGAGTATGTTGCTCTTGTGTACGGCGCGTTCAAGGAGCCTTCCGGAATTATCGACCTGCCCATCCGGCGTGAATCGCCGGAGAATATGCGCCGCATCGCAGCCCCCGACGGACAGAGCGCGCTGACAATATACGAAACGGTGGAGACAGCAGAGGATTTCTCCCTGATGCGTTTTCGCATTGTTACCGGCCGCACCCACCAGATCCGCGTGCACTGCTTTGAGAGCGGACACCCTATACTTGGGGACAGACTCTACAAAACGGAAGCATCGGACGCCGTGTCACAGCGGCTGGGGATCGAGGCGCAGGCTCTGCACGCGTGCAGGCTGGCCTTCCGTGAGGGCCGCAGCGGCGAGTGTGCGGATGTCACGGCGCCGATAGTGCGAAGCGATCTGTCAAAAATTATCGGAAATTCAAAATTTACTATTGACAAACCCAAGGAGTCTGATATATAATAGCAAAGCGCTCTGCGACAGCAACCTCATTGATATGCTGCTATAGCTCAGCAGGTAGAGCGCATCCTTGGTAAGGATGAGGTCCCCGGTCCGAATCCGGGTAGCAGCTCCAAAAAGACAGCTTTCTTCGGAAGGCTGTCTTTTTTTGTCTTTTTGCTTTGCAGCGGCTGCGTTGTGCTGCCTTTCTCCCTCACTCACATCCCACAACTGCACAGACACAAAAAAGTGCGCGCATTTTCATGCGCCCACTTTTTGCTGTAAATATAAAAGCATCGACAATTCGCGACAAACCGCAGGCGGCATGCAGCGCAGCGGGATCAGTTGATCTCGTGGACGCGGCAGCAGGCCACAAAGTGGTTCGGAGCGACCTCTTCCAGCTTCTGAGGCTCCTGGCAGGCATCAGTTGCGTAGACGCAGCGGGATGCGAAACGGCAGCCAGGCTTGGGATTGATGGGAGAGGTGATCTCGCCGTGAAGCATGATACGCTTCATGGGGTTGTCCAGGTCGATGGAGGGGATGGCAGACAGCAGAGCCTTGGTGTAAGGATGCAGGGGCTGCTCAAACAGCTTCTTGGAGGGGCTGGTCTCGACCATCTGGCCAAGGTACATAACGGCGATGTTGTTGGAAATGTGGCGAACGACGGACAGGTCGTGGGTGACGAACATGTAGGTCAGACCCATCTGCTCCTGCAGGTCCATCAGCAGGTTGAGAACCTGAGCCTGAATGGAAACGTCCAGAGCGGAAACGGGCTCGTCACACATGATGAACTCGGGGTTGAGAGCCAGAGCGCGGGCGATACCAACGCGCTGACGACGGCCGCCGTCCATCTCATGGGGGTAAGCAAGACGAAGTCTCTGCTCAACGCCGACGCGGTCCATCAGCTCATCGGCAGCTTCCTCGATCTCCTTCTTCTTGAAGCGTCTGGAGAGGACGAGAGGCTCCTTAATAGTCTCGGACACGGTCATACGGGGGTTCAGAGAGGAGTAGGGATCCTGGAAGATGATCTGCATATTCTCGCGGACCTTCTTAAGTTCCTTGCCCTTGATGTTGGTAATGTCCTTACCGTTCATGAAGATCTGGCCGCCGGTAGGCTCATACAGACGGATGAGGGTACGGCCAAGGGTGGACTTACCGCAGCCGGACTCACCGACGATACCGATGGTCTCGCCCTTCTCGATCTTGAAGGAAACATCATCAACCGCATGGTTGGTGCCGGCGGGGACGGAGAAGTATTTCTTTACGCCACGGGCTTCAATCAATGTGGACATATCTTAACCCTCCTGACTGATAGTTGCGCCGGTCATCATGTTCATATCAACGGACTTGATGCAGCGGCAGAAATGGCCGGGCTTCACCTCGGTCATGCCGATCTTCTGGGTTCTGCACTCCTCGGTTGCCTTGGGGCAGCGGGGGCTGAATGCACAGCCTTCGGGCAGGTTGGAAGGATCGGGGGGCAGGCCGGGGATGGGATGGAGTCTGGTGGAATCGTCATTGAGCTTGGGCAGGGAGCCGAAAAGACCAACGGTGTAAGGATGGGCAGTGTGACGGAAAATATCAGACTTCGCACCATACTCAACGACCTCGCCGGCGTAAACGACGGCGACGGTGTCGCAGGTCTCAGCGACGATGCCCAGGTCATGGGTAACAAGGATCATGGAGGTGTTGAACTTCTCACGCAGCTCTTTGATCATGTCCAGAACCTGTGCCTGGATGGTAACATCAAGAGCGGTGGTGGGCTCGTCAGCCAGCAGCAGCTCGGGGTTGCAGGCCAGAGCCATAGCAATGACGACGCGCTGCTTCATGCCGCCGGAGAACTGATAGGGATACTCATTATAACGCTCGCCGGGAATGCCGACCAGCTCAAGCATCTCAATGGTTCTGGCCTTGGCCTGATCCAGAGTCATCTCATGGTTGTGCAGATGCACGACCTCAGTGATCTGGCCGCCGACGGTCATAATGGGGTTCAGAGCGGTCATAGGATCCTGGAAGATCATGGCGATCTTATTGCCGCGGATGGAGAGCATCTCCTTCTCGGGCTTCTGCAGCAGATCCTCGCCGTCCAGATGGATCTCGCCGCCCTTAATCTTGGCCGGGGGATCGGGCAGAATGCGGAGGATAGCCTTGCAGATGGTGGTCTTGCCGGCGCCGGTCTCACCAACCAGACCGAGGGTCTGGCCCTTATCCAGCTCGAAAGACACGCCGTTGACGGCATGAATGATCTGTCCGCCGGAGGTATACTCAACTACGAGATCTTTTACTTCAAGAAATTTTTCACTCATATCTCATATCCTCCTTACTTCTTCAGCTTCGGGTCAAGCGCATCGCGCAGACCGTCACCAAACAGGTTGATGGACAGAACGACAGCAGCAATAACAAGGCCGGGAATGATGATCAGGAAGGGCTTGTTAAGGATGTACTTACGGCCATCGGAAACCATTGAGCCCCATTCGGGGGTGGGGGGCTGAACGCCCAGACCGATGAAGGCAAGGCCGGCGACCTGGTTGATGGTGCCGCCGATACCCATTGTGGTGCCGACGATGGTGGGGGCGATGATATTGGGTACCATGTGCTTGTAGATGATGCGGGCCTTGCTGCAGTTGACGGACTGAGCGGCCTCAAGATACTCCTGATTGCGCTCTTTAAGTGCCATTGCACGGGGGCCGCGCAGGCCGCCGGGAAGACCGGTGACCACCATGGCGATCATGATGGAGACATAACCGGGGTTCATGATCGTTGCAAGGGTGATAGTCAGCAGGTTTCCGGGGATGGCAGACAGAACGTCGATGATACGCATGACGACCATGTCGACCTGACCGCCGGCATAGCCGACGAGGCTGCCCAGAGCCACGCCAGTGAAGGCATGGATAAGGGAAACGATGATACCCAGAGACAGACTGTAACGGCCGCCGTAAAGCATACGGCTGAACATGTCACGGCCGAGGGCGTCAGTGCCGAAAATATGAGCAGCACTGGGTGCCTCAAGCATATGGGCATAGTCCATATAGGTGGGCTCGTAGGGGGCGATAAAATTGGCCAAAGCACAGGCCATTACGATGATTAACAGGATGATGAAGCCAACGAGAGCGGTGGGGTTGGTGGCAATACGCTTGCAGACAGCCACAAACTGGCTCTCTTTTTTGACCTTTTTGGGGGCAGTTTTAACTTCAGTCATATTACTTCTTCCCCTTTCCTAAGCCGACGTACTGAGCCTTGATGCGGGGATCAAGGTAAGCGTAGGCGATATCAACCAACAGGTTGGCAACAGCAGCAAACATAGCAAGAATAATGACGCAGCCGCGGACAACGGGATAGTCACGCTGTGTAATTGCGGTGGTCATGTATGTGCCGACGCCGGGGAAGGAGAAAACGGTCTCAGTGATGACGGTGCCGCCGATGGCGCGGCCGAAAGCGGCGCCAAGCTGGCCGACAACGGGCATAATGGCGTTGGGCAGCATGTGCTTGTAGACGACGACGTTTTCTTTAAGGCCCTTGGCGCGGGCAGTGGTGACAAAGTCAGCGCGGATGGTCTCAAGGACGGCAGAACGGGTCTGGCGGGCATTGTTTGCAATACCTGCAAGTGCGCCTGAAATAATGGGCATGACCCAGTGCTTCCAGGTGCCGATACCATACTGTGGCAGCCAGCCCAGCTCTTTGGTAAAAAGAATGACCATCATAAGAGCGAACCAGAAGCCAGGCATGGAAATGCCGACCATGGCGAGAACCATGAAACCGCGGTCCCAAATGGAGTTACGGTGCAGAGCGCACATAATGCCAAGAGGAATACCGATCAGGGTGTTGAGAATAATACAGGTCCAGCCCAGGGTGATGGTTCTGGGGGCGCGGTTAAGAAGCTCATCAATAACATCAACGTGCTTGGTGTAAGATGTGCCGAAATCGAATTTAATGAACAAGTCAAACAGGAATCTGGACAGCTGTTCTATGTACGAGTCGTTTAAGCCCAGCTTTTCACGGTAAGCCTCAAGCTCAAGCTCGGTGGCCTCAGAGCCAAGGATCAGCTCAGCAGGGTCGCCGGGGCAGAAGAACATGATGGTGAAAATAAGGAAGGCGACGCCGACAAAAACGAAGACCATCCACAGGAGTCTTTTAACGATATATCTCCACATGGTAAAACCTCACAATTTAATAAAACGCCGCCCGCACGAAGCGGGCGGCGCCGCATCAGATATTAACTCTTATGCTTTACGAGCCTGCGGGGCTGAAATTAAGCCTCAGGATTCTTGAACTGGCAAGCGCCGTGGATGGGCCACTTCTTGCCGTTACGGGCGATGTAGGTCATGTCAGCGGGGATGATCATGTTGTTGTACTGGCTGAACAGGCCGATGACATAAGCGTTGTCAACGATGTACTGCCAGGTCTCATCCAGCTTCTCAGCGGTGTGGCCTTCGTAGGTGAGGATGGAGCTGGTCAGCTCAGTCAGCTTAGCATCGTCAATAAAGCCGGTGGTCAGGCCGGTCTTGCCGACGGAAGCATTGAGCATGTTGCCGCCCCAAACGTTGGCGATGAGGCCCTTGGAAGCAGCCATGTTGGCATAGATGTCCCAGTTTGCGGGCTCAGCCAGGTCAACAGACAGGCTGGCGCCATCGCGCTGCTGCAGGTCGATGGTGATGTTGTACTGGAGCATCTGAGCCTGAACGACCTGGATGACATTGCCGAGAACGCCGGAGGTACCAGCCATGAGGGTGATGGTCTCGCCCTTGTAGCCGGCTGCATCGAGGTAGCCCTGAACGACACCAGCCTCAGCCTCGCCGACCTTGGTGTTGTAGTTGTCCCAGTTGACCCAGTCGGGGTTGACATCGCCGAAGTTGTCGTTGCCCATGTAGTAAGCACGAGCGCCGAAGCCATCGCCCATAGCAGCGAGAACGCCGTCGATGTTGACTGCGTAGCAGATAGCAAGACGCATGTTGATGTCGTTCATGATGCTCTCTTCGGAGCAGTTGAACAGCAGGTAATAGGTCAGGTTGTCTTTGTAGGAGAAGACCTGATACTTCTCATGCTCAAGGAACTCACCGACGAACTCGGTGGGCAGAGACTCGACCATGTCAACGGCCTCAGTCTGCAGGGCGATAACCTTCTGAGCGGTCTCAGACTGGAACTCGCAGCGGACGGTCTGAACATTAGCCTGCTGGTTGGTGCGGATGAGCTCAGTATTGGTCTGCCAATAATCCTCAACCTTTTCCATGACGATGTGGCTGCCGCCGACGAAGTCGGTGCAAGTGTAACGGCCGGTGCCGCACTCGGTGGAGGTGAGCATATCGGTGTGAGCTTCCCAAGCCTTCTGGCTGATGATGAAGCAGCCGCCCCATACGCCGTCGAGCTGCATCAGCTCAACCAGTTCAGACTCGAACTCGAACTCGATGGTGGTGGCGTCAAGAGCCTTACAGCCGACCCACTTTTTGATGTTGGAACCCTGCTCAATATAGTTGTTGTAGCTGAAAACTATGTCATCAGCAGTGATGGGGTTGCCCTCATGGTCATGGATGTAGTCATAGATGTAAGCGGTGTAGATGCCGGTGCCGGCCTCATGGTCGTAGCCGCCCAGGGCGCCCTTGGACTCATCAGCCAGAACGGGAACCATGCCCAGACCGAAGCCGGGCTGCTCGAACAGCAGCTCATACATGGACCACAGAACGCCGCGGCCGTTCATGTTGGGGCTGTAGGGAGGAATGGTGCCGGGATCGTCCTGCAGGACGGTCAGGGTGGGACGGATGTAGCCGGTGGACTCAGCTTCGGTGGAAGCGGTGCCTTCGTCGACCAGGCTGGTGTCGGTGTTCTGGACGAGCTCCTCGGACTTCTCAGCGCCGGTGGTAGCGCCAGCGGTGCCTTCGGTGGTGCCGGCATCGTCCTGAGCGCAGGCGGTGAAAGCCATAGCAGCGGCGGCGCCGGTCATGCCGAGACCAGTGAGCTTAAGGAAATCTCTGCGTGACAGTGTCATTTCATTATTCTCCTTTAAAATATTTATTTAGCGCCTTTCGGCGTTAATATCGATTAAATTTACCCGGGCGAACTCACCAAATGCTGACAGCATCGGAGGGAACGTCCCCGGTGCAGGGGATCTTGTCATACTTTATAACCTTGTCCTCGATAAAGCGGATCGCCAGCAGGATAAGAGAGGACAGGGCGCAGCCAAGAATGGACAAAAGCTCATCACCAAGGGTGGCGGCATCAAAGGAAACGGCAATATGCACAAGCTGTGCCAGGATGGGAAGCGCAGTGCCGACAGCGGCAAACAGAGTGCGCAGCTTAAGGTCGCCGGAACTCTCCTTATAGCCGTAAATGGTCAGGTTTCGCTTTGCAATGGTGTAGTTGAACACCGTGTACAGCAGCAGGAGCAGTATAAGAACGCCCAATGCCTGCGCCAGTTTTATGTACCACAGGGTGTAACCGGCCATGTGCCTTGATATTGTAAACACATAGAGCACAACCGAGGCAAGGAACATGGCAATGTACAACAGCTTCAGTCCCACCCACTGAGCAGTGCTCAGCTTATGGCGGTAGGTGTCACCGGCGTATATGCGCTCAATGCGTACCTTACCCTTCTCATCGGTTATGTGGCGCTCAACATAGCCCTCAAAATACTTGTGATAATGGCTGCTGTAGCCGGATTTGCGCCTGCGCTCGGTAAAATCCTCAGCGCGTTCGCTGTTATCCGGGTTGAGATAGGCGTTGCCAAGGGTCAGCTTGTCAACTGATTTTTTAAGGGACTTGAATGCCATCGGGCAAACACCTCAAAACAACGGGCACGACGCCCAGGGTATCTTACTCAAACTTTTTGCTGATATCGTATGTAATCTTTGTGCCGGCATATTCCACAAGGCGCATATTTGCAGGATCGGGCATGATGCGCTTGGTGGTCTTGGCTCCATCACCGGGGTGAGGACGCTTGCGGTCATAGACGATGACGCCATCAGACGCAGGAGCCGGAGGATTGTGAGGCTTGCGCTCAAAAGGCACGCCCTCATGATCCATGGCGTATCTGGCGCACTCAAGGAATGCGTCAAAGGTGGAGCCGGGGTGGTATCCGCCGCCGCCGTACATGCAGTCAAACTCACTGCGGTACTGCTGAATCTTCTCAAGGTTCTTTATCCACGAAGTCAGCCCCTTGTTGAGGGGCTTGCCCATGCCCATGCCGAAGAATTCATCGCCTGAGAAGAGGATCCTCTCCTTCCTGTCGAGGAACACAAGCGAGCCGTCGGTGTGGTCGGGGCAGAGGAAAACCTGAATCTCACGACCCTTGAGTGGAATTATATCGCCGTCGTTAAGGACGGTGATGGGATAGTCACGGGGGAAATCAATTCCGGCAAAGCTGTCATACGGAACAGTCACATGAGGAACGGTATCCTCAGCCATGAAGGCCATGTCAAAATACGCATTGTTTGCCGAATGATCAAAATGGTGGTGGGTATTGGCGACCCAGGGTACCGGCTTGCCGCCCAGGCCCTCAAGGTATTCACGGATGTTGCCGGCGCCGTAGCCGCAGTCAATGGAAAGGCCATGATCATCGCCAAGGAGCAGATAGCTGTAGTCGCCGCTGGAGAGAACGCGCCATGTGCCGGGAGCGATCTCTTTAGCCTCATAAAAAGGCTCATCCATGGGGGACAGGCTTCCATCGGGATTCTGGATCATGATATGATGCTTACAGGAAAAGTCTATAAATTTAACCATATTACACACTCCTGCGGCAAAAATGAGGGAAAGTGGACTTAACCACTCTATATGCGCATAATAGCACGGATAAAAACGAAGATTGTGTCAAACTTGTGTCATAAGAATGACATTGTTTTACTTTCCTTTGTATACATTGTATATCATAGGCACTCAGAAGCGTTTCCGCCTTGATTAAATTAGATATGTATGTTAAACTCTCTGTACAAATGCAGCAGCTTTTTCTGTTATTTTCCGCCGTCACACCGCACATATAATTCGCCGCCCGGGAGGAGACTTAATATGTCGAAAACCACTGTAATGATCTGCGATGACAACATCGTTGTGCACGAAAGTCTTACCAGCTATCTTGAAGCGGACGGCTTCAGGGTAATAAGCGTATACGATGCAGAAACCGCGCTCGTACGCCTTAAAGAGACGCGGGTGGACCTGCTTATACTGGACATTATGCTGCCCAATATGTTCGGCACCGAGCTTTGCGCCAAAATAAGGGCGGAGAGCGATCTGCCCATAATCATGCTGTCGGCACGCAGTGATGAATACGACCGGATCACCGGCCTGCAGGCAGGCGCAGATGACTATGTGACCAAGCCCTACTCCCCCCGTGAGGTGGTCACGCGCGTGCGCACCATACTCAGGCGGGCAAAGCGGGTGGAGGAAAATGTGCTGCGCGCGGCAGAGCTGGCCGTGTACCCCGACGCATACGAAGTGGCCGTTGACGGGCAGAAACTGCCCATGACCCGCAAAGAGGTGGAGATACTGGCATATCTGACCGAGAATGTGGGGCGCGTACTCAATCGTGAGCAGATACTCAACACCGTATGGGGCTATGAGTACTACGGCGATACCCGCGCCGTGGATACCCAGATAAAGCGGCTGCGCCAGAAACTGCCGGAGGAGGGCGTGCACTTCGCCATCCGCTCAGTTTACGGCGTAGGATACAAGCTGGAGGTCTGGGAATGAGCCCGGCACGCAAAAAAAAGAATCTGTCTGAGGCATCGCTGTTCGAGTTCAGAACGAATGTCAAAAAGACCGCGATCTGGATGGCAATAGTCCTGATCGCAGGCGCGGTTCTGGGATACGTTTTTATCTACTGCATTTCATTCTACAATTACCGCGAGATATGCAACAGCAGCGCACAGGCATACGCCGATGACTTTTTTAACGGTACGGGCGTAAGGACCGCTGCCGATATGTCCACCATATTTTTCAGCGAGGACGGGCGGATACTGCTGCAGTCAAACTCCATCACTACTCTTGACGACTACCAATGGATATTTGATAAACACCCCATTGACGCCCAGGCTCAGCCAAATTTCTGGCTGGTGGCATATAATGATCCCTTCGATTTTGTCATGATATCAGGCATCATCGACTCTATTGAACACGCACCCAATGACCCGCTGCACATCTACTATGTTTGGGGAAATGCCAACATCGGACTGGCGGCGCTGACCTTCGTATTCGCCTTCGTCTGCGTCGTGATCATCGCGTTTCTGGTGCTGCTGCTTTACCAGTGGAAGCTGTGCGAAATGGATACAATGCGCCGCGACTATGTTTCAAATGTCAGCCATGAACTGAAAACCCCCATCGCCTCCATCAAGGCACTCACACAGACGCTCAGTGACGGTCTGGCGGAGGAGCAGGAAACACGAAGCCGCTATTACGGCATTATTCTGGGAGAGTCAAACAGGCTTGAGCGCGCCGTAGTAAATCTGCTTGAACTCAACAGGCTGCAGGCGCGTATTGAACGCATGGAGCGTGAGCCTGTGGACGCGCAGGAGCTGATCGCATCCGTGTGTGAAAAATTCTCTGTGCGCTGCGACGACATGGGCATCCGCTTTATCGACAGTACCGAGGGTATCGGCGATGTGACACTGTATACGAACGCGAGGCGCATCAATGAGCTGCTGGAAATACTGCTGGACAACGCAGTAAAATTTGTCAGCACCGACGGCGGTGAGATCCGTTTTGAGGCACGCCGCAGTATGCACAAAGTCTCTTTCTGTGTGCGCGACAACGGCATCGGCATCAGCGCAGACAAGCTGCCCCACATATTCGACCGTTTCTATAAGGTGAACGATCACCACGGCGGCAGTGGTCTGGGTCTTTCCATAGCACAGGAGATCTGCAAGCAGCTTGATGAAGATATCTGGGTAAAAAGCAAGGAAGGCGAAGGTACCGCCTTTTTCTTCACGGTCAGCATTTACCGCGGCTGAACAGGTATAACAACAAAAGACCGGGGCCGATGAGAGGCTCCGGTCTTTTTGCCGCAGCGGCACTGTGTCAAATGTTGCTTGTGCGGCGGCGGCGAGTGTGTTTAAATATAATATAGTATCAAAATATGAGTAAAGGAGCCGAACATGACAAATTACATGACTCCTCCCCTGCCCGCCGGGTATGAGCATATCGGCGGCACATGGGACAGTGGATATATAATCCGCCGCAGCAGCGACATGAGTGAGCTGGTGTGGATACCCGTTGCCGCTCTGGACGCAGACGGCAGTATCGATGGCAGGAACTATGACCGCAAATTCGGCTGCCGCAGCTATGGCTACCGCAGGGACGATGAGTGCGGCTTTGAACGACGGGACAACCCCGCGTTTGACGCCCAGCTTAAGAGTGTGGAAAAGTACGGCGGCTTCTACATCACCCGCTATGCCGTCAGCCGCGGCAAAGACGGCAAGCCTGCATCCGTCAAGGGTGTCCCCGCATGGACGATGATAAACCGCCGCGATGCCGAGTCCGCTGCACGGGGATTTGAGGCGATGGAGGGTGTAAGCTCCCACCTGCCCTACGCAGCAGAGCAGGACTGCGTGTTCGCATGGCTTATAAAGTGCGGTCTTCTCACCGCGGATGAAATTGCCCGCGCCGGCGCGCAGCGCAATACACGCAATCCCAACCGCAGCATGGGCCACACCGGCTGCTGCGGCGAAAAGGCGGGCATTTACGATGTTGCCGCCAATATAGACGAGTGGTCGCAGGAGAGCTATGACGGCTCATTCAGCTGGGGCTGCGGCAGTAACTGCCAGTGGCCGGGTACAAGCCGCTGCTACTTCCTGCCCTACGCCTGCTACACCTTTACCGGTTACCGCGCGGTACTGTACATTGAGTGAAGCGAAACATAAAAGCAATTAAACAAAAGCGCCCCGAACGATGTGTTCGGGGCGCTGATTGTTTTTATGAGGACTATTACTCCATAACTACTTTGTGGTAGTTCTTCTTGCCGCGGCGGATGGTGAGACCTGCCTTGAGCGCGGCCTCATCATAGCTCTGTGCGAAGGAGGGAACCTTTTCACCGTTGACCTCAACACCGCCCTGCTCAACGGCGCGGCGTCCTTCACTGCGGCTCTTGACCAGGCCGGAGATAACAAGCAGGCTCACGATGTCACACTTGCCGTCGGTAAGCTGATCGGCGGTAATGGCAGTGGTGGGAATGTCGGCATTGGCGCCGCCGGAGAAGATGGCGCGGGATGCCTGAAGTGCCTTGTTGGCCTCTTCCTCGCCGTGGACCAGCTTGGTAAGCTCGTAACCCAGGATCTCCTTGGCCTCGTTGAGCTTGGCGTCCTTCCAGGTCTCCATCTCTTTGATCTGCTCAATGGGCAGGAAAGTGAGCATTTTGATGCACTTGATGACATCGGCGTCGCCCACGTTGCGCCAGTACTGGAAGAACTCATAGGGAGAGGTCTTGTTGGGATCAAGCCACACGGCATTGCCGGCAGTCTTGCCCATCTTCTTGCCCTGGGAGTCGGTCAGCAGAGTGATGGTCATTGCGTGGGCGTCCTTGCCCAGCTTTTTGCGGATAAGCTCGGTGCCGCCCAGCATATTGCTCCACTGGTCGTCGCCGCCGAACTGCATATTGCAGTCATAGTTCTTGAACAGGTAGTAGAAGTCGTAGCTCTGCATAATCATGTAGTTGAACTCAAAGAAGCTCAGACCCTTCTCCATACGCTGCTTATAGCACTCGGCGCGCAGCATATTGTTCACGGAGAAGCAGGCGCCCACCTCACGCAGCAGC
This sequence comes from Oscillospiraceae bacterium, assembly GCA_045605145.1. Taxonomy (GTDB): domain Bacteria; phylum Bacillota; class Clostridia; order Oscillospirales; family Oscillospiraceae; genus CAMNAO01. The sequence goes on from JAZUPH010000080.1 coordinate 75,687, forward strand.
TCGACATAGTTAAGGTCAAGCAGCCAGTCGGCGTTGTTGACCATCTGTGCCTTGCCCTCGCCAAACTCGATGAACTTTTCCATCTGGCGCTTGAAGCACTCGGCGTTGTGGTCGATGTCTGCCTTGGTGAGCATTTTGCGCATATCGGTGCGGCCGCTGGGGTCGCCGATCATGGTGGTGCCGCCGCCGATAAGGGCGATGGGCTTGTTGCCCGCCATCTGAAGGCGCTTCATAAGGGTCAGTGCCATGAAATGGCCGGCGGTAAGGCTGTCGGCGGTGCAGTCAAAGCCGATGTAGAAGGTGGCCTTGCCCTCGTTGATGAGCTGTTTTATATGCTCCTCATTAGTGACCTGGGCGATAAGACCGCGCTCTACCAGTTCTTCATAAATCTTCATTTTCTTTTCTCCTCTATAAGACCGGACGTGCCGGTGTTTCACATATTGCTTTTGTACTGCGCCGCGGCAATGATCTGCTCGGCTGCGGCGGCCCTGGTGGTGAGGGTGATGTTGTCGCCGCCGGTAAGGCGGGACAGCTCGTCCACGCGTCCGTCTTCATCAAGGTGGACGACGCTGGTGTATGTTCTGCCGCCCTGCTCGGCCTTATGCACCACATACTGCTCGTCAGCCATGGCCGCGATCTGGGGCAGATGGGTGACGCAAATGACCTGCTTGGTGCGGCTGAGACTGCCCAGCTTTTCGGCAACTCGCTGTGCCGCCACTCCGGACACGCCGGTGTCGATCTCGTCAAAGACCATGGCTTCAATCCCGTCGCCTGCGGCAAGGATGTTCTTAAGGGCAAGCATGATGCGGCTGAGCTCGCCGCCGGATGCGATGCGGCTGATGCGGCCGGGCGCCTCACCCGCGTTGGCGGACATGAGGAAGGCCACCTCGTCGCAGCCGTATGAATCAAGGCCGTCCTCCGGCTCTTCAAATGACACTTCAAAGCGGACGCCGGGCATACTCAGATCCTTAAGCTGCCCCTCCACCTCGGCCTTGAGCCTTAGTGCGGCGGCGGCACGGGCATCGGACAGGGCGCGGGCCAGCTTCTCAGCCTCTTTGCGCTGCTGCTGTGCGCGGCGGTCAAGGCGGGCCACATCTTCATCAGAACCCTCCACCGCCTCAAGATCCATGCGGGCGCTTTCCAGAGCAGACAGCATGTCATCCTCAGTGGGGCCGTACTTGCGGGACAGACGCTTTAACCTGTCCAGTCGGCCCTCCACCCGCTCCAGCTCACCGGGCGGGAAGTCAATTTCACTGCGCAGGTCGCGCAGTTTTTCGGCAATATCCTCGGCAGCAAAACGCAGGTCGCCAAGCTCCGCCGCGATCTTTCCCAGTTCTTCCGACCATCGGGAGGCACGGCCAAGGCCGCCCTGTGCCTGGGCGATAAGGTCGACCGCGCCGTCGGACACTCCCCCGCCGCCAAGCATGGCGCTGACCGCGTTATCCACCGCGTCAACGATATGCACAGCGTTTTTCAGCAGGTCGCGCCTGTCGGAAAGCTCCTGCATTTCGCCGGGATGGATGTCGGCCTTCTCCAGTTCGTTAATTCTGAAGCGGAGCATATCTATGCGCCGCTCTTTTTCCTCTTCATCCAGCTGCAGCTCGTCACGGCGGCGCACTGTTTCGCGCCACTGTTTATAAGCCACGCGGTATCTGTCGACTTCACCCATAAGACCGGCATAGCGGTCAAGGCTGTCCCGGTGGCTGCTCTCATCCAAAAGCTGACGGCCGTCGTTCTGTCCGTGAATATCCAGCAGCTTTTCACCCAGCTCGCGCAGCTTTGACACGGACACGGTCTGTCCGTTTACCTTGCAGCTGCCCCGGCCGTCGGCAGTGATGCGGCGGCTGAGCTCATAACGCCCGTCCGACGTTTCAAACACCGCCTCCACCAGTGCAGCATCCGCGCCGGTACGCACCAGCTCACGGGAGGTGCGGCGGCCAAGCACCGCGCCGATGGCGTCGATGACGATGGACTTACCTGCACCGGTCTCGCCAGTCAGCACATTAAGACCGGGCGCAAAAAGCACATCGGTCTTCTCAATAACGGCAATATTCTCAATGTGAAGACTTAACAGCATATACAACGCCCCACAGTTAAGATCGGTTTCGTGCCCCGCCGGATTCAGCGGCGGGCGAGGTCTTCAACTATCTTTCTGAACGCCTGGGCCGCGTCGTTGTCGACCATGGCCAGAAATGCGGTGTCGTCACCGGCCAGGGTACCCACAAGGCCGTCAATATCCATATGGTCGATGGCGCTGCAGGCGGCGGAGGCAAGACCGGGCAGGGTCTTGATGACAACCAGGTTCTGGGCGCAATGAACAGCCACAACACTCTCTTTGAATATGGCGCGCAGCTTGTCAAAATGGTTGCTGCGCTCACCGGCGGCAACGGCATAGCGGTACACGCCGGAGGGGCTGAACTCTTTGACCAGATTCAGCTCTTTAATATCGCGGGACACGGTCGCCTGAGTGCTTTTAAGACCGGCGGCGTTGAGTGCCTCGAGAAGCTGGTTCTGGGTGCTGATGTCGCTGTTGCGGATAAGATCCAGAATAACACGCTGTCTGTTCTGCTTCATCACTGTTCCCCTAACTTTCTGCTTACTTTATCGTAAAAACTCATTTCTTTCACGGATATAAACCCGGCGTATATATCAGAGCGGCTGATGCGTATCTCGTCCCCGCCGGCAAGGGTGAAGGGCGCGTTGCCGTCAACGGCAAGACCGATCAGTCGTCCGTCCGGATCAAGTGGGGTAAGAGTAACCACGCGCTGTGCCGACAGCACCATACTGCGCGACAAAAGCTCATGGGCGCATACGGGCGTGACAATTATATTCTCCGCCGTGGGCTCAACAATCGGGCCGCCGGCAGACATTGAATATGCTGTGGAACCGGTGGGTGTGGCGCAGACCACGCCGTCACCGGAGAAATGGCTGAGCGATCTGCCGTCGGCACTGACTTTTACGCCGATCATACGAAGGTAGCCGTGTACAGCAACCTCATTAAGGGCGCTGTCCGTATATACGATGCTGCCGCCGCGCCTTACCGATACATCCAGCATCATGCGCCGCTGTATCGTAAAATCGCCGTCCAGCGCCTTTACGGCAAGGTGCAGTTCGTCCCGCTCCAGCTCCATCATGAAGCCCTTGTTACCAAGATTGATGCCCAGCACGGGCACATTTGCCAGCGCCGCGGTTCTGGCGACCTGCAGCATTGTTCCGTCACCACCCAGGGCGATGACCGCCCAGGCACCCTTAAGCCGCGCGGCAAATTCCAGCCTGCCGCCCTGGTTGAGCATACTGTGGGACACGGGGCAAACGGTGGCGGTATATCCGGCCCCGGACAGAAGCGCACACAGGCGGGAGGTGATCTCAAGCTCGCTGTCGCGCTCAATATTAGGGCAAACGATTACCTTTTTCACGCCTTTTCCAGCCTCTCTCTCGCAGCCTCGGCCACGGCGGCAGGATCAAGCCGGCACTCATTACCGTCGGGTGCGACCAGCCAGCCGAGAAATTCAATATTCCCCTCGGGTCCGCGGACGGGAGAGTAGTCAAGCCCGGCGCACTTAAAACCCGCAGCGGCAGAATAGGCCAGGAAGTTTTCCAGCACCTCAATACGCACAGCATTGTCACGCACCACGCCCTTTTTGCCCACCTTCTCCTTCCCCGCTTCAAACTGGGGTTTAATAAGGCAACAGATCTGGCCGTCGGGCGTGAGGATATTGCGGATGACGGGAAGCACCAGGGAAAGGGAGATAAAACTCAGATCCATAACGCACAAGGAGGGTGCGTAGGGCAGCATTTCGGGGGTGAGATGGCGCACATTTGTCCGCTCCATCACGGTGACGCGCTCATCATTGCGCAGGGACCAGGCAAGCTGACCGTAGCCCACATCAACGCTGACAACATGCTTTGCGCCCCGCTTTAACAGGCAGTCGGTAAAGCCGCCGGTGGACGCGCCGCAGTCGATACATTCCAGACCGGCAGGGTCAACACCGAAGCAGTCCAGCGCCTTTTCCAGTTTAAGTCCGCCGCGGCTGACGAATTTCAGGCCGCTGCGCACCTCAGGCACGGTGTCATCGGTCACGGGCTGACCGGCTTTGAGCGCCTTGACGCCGCCGATATAAACTTCACCGCTCATAATCAGTGCCTGTGCCGCGGCACGGCTGGGCGCAAGGCCAAGCTCGGTCATGAGCACATCAAGTCGCTTCTTCTCGCTCATCTGAAACCTTTCCTGCGGGATGAATATCGTGAATATCCCGCGACCAAAAGCCGGCAGATCGTCACAGCACCGGCATTATACATAACTTTGCATATTATACAACATCATATCCATATCCGCAAGGGGTAAAACAGGCGGATATCCACTCTAAAACGGACACATGAGGCCGATGCAGGTATTGACAATGCCGCCGGGATGAATATATTATCAGTTATATGTTACACTGATCTTCACCGGAGGATATGCCGTGCAAAAGTGTCCCGTGTGTTCAAAAAAAACGGATGACAGCCGTCATTACTGCCCCAGATGCGGCGCCGCACTGATATCGGCGGCGGTGGACGATGATGCGCCCCGGGACAGAGCGGAAAAAGACAAGGCGGCAAAAAGCCGCCTTACCGTGATTATTTCGATAGTATGTCTCATCGCCATATTGCTGACTGCACTGCTCATCCCCGGACAGCGCGGATACACCGACGCGGAGCTACTGACGGAGGAGTATCTGGCTCTGTTTGCAGCGGGTAAGAGCGACAAAATAGCGAAGCTGTTTCTGCCCGAGCTTATTGATGCATCGGAGCTTTCTGCCCTCGACCTGTGGAGTGAGGTTTACGGCGTGTCATTCGAGAAAATCGGCATATATGATGTTACCGACAGCAGCCCGATGGATGCTGACAGTATGCGCCGTGAGCTGCGCAACAGCTACGGAATTGAGCCCGGGATTAGCGATTATACCCGCCTGCTGGCAGGAATCATCGTCCAGGGCAGTGATCTGTGGCTGCAGCTGGATCTGGTAATGGTGGACGGATACTGGTACATCTGCTGGGTGCGGTATTAAAGCCGGGCCATCACTTCACCAATATTGCCGTTTATGACAAGGTCCGCGCCCGCGTCCAGGGCCGTGGGATCACGGTTTATAAGCACCAGCCGCTTGCCCCGGTAGTAATTGACCAGTCCCGCGGCGGGATACACGACAAGGGATGTGCCGCCGATGATGAGCACACCCGCACGGCGGATGGCGGAAATCGAACGACTCACCACCCCGTCGTCCAGCCCCTCTTCATACAGCACGATGTCCGGTCGGATATTGCCGCCACAGCCGCAGCGCGGTATCCCATCAGTATCCATGATATATCTGCCGGGGTACTCTTTGCCGCAGTGGGCGCAGCGGTTGCGCCACAGGGTTCCGTGCAGCTCATACACGGTTTTGCTGCCCGCTTTCTGGTGCAGGCCATCGATATTCTGAGTGATGACGGCGCTCAGCTTCCCTTCCCGCTCCAGCTGAGCCAGCTTGATATGGGCGGCATTGGGCTGGGCGTCGAACACATCCAGTTTATCCCGGTAAAAACGGTAAAAGACCTGAGGATTCGCCTCAAAAAAGCTGTGGCTTATAATAGTCTCCGGCGGGAAATCGTATTTCTGGTTATAAAGGCCGTCCACACTGCGAAAGTCGGGTATCCCGCTTTCCGTGGAAACGCCGGCGCCGCCAAAGAAGGCCACCGAATCCGCCTCATCTATCCACCTTTTAAGGGTGGATATTTTTTCATCCATAGTCTGCATAACAAAGCCTTCCCTTCCATCGGATCAAAACAGGCAGCCCGGCGGTATCCCGTCGGGCTGTATTGTTAAAAAATGTTAATTTCTGGTGACCGGGTTGTCCTTGAGAAGCACATCATGTGCTCCGCCCTCAACAATAGAGGTGGAGGACACGAGGGTGATCTTGGCCTTCTTCTGCAGCTCGGGAATGGTCAGCGCGCCGCAGTTGCACATGGTGGAGCGAACCTTCAGCAGGGTCGCGGCCACATTATCATGCAGGGGGCCGGCATAGGGAACGTAGGAGTCGACGCCCTCAACAAAGCTGAGCTTTGCATCGCCGCCCATGTCATAGCGCTGCCAGTTGCGGGCGCGGGCAGAGCCTTCGCCCCAGTACTCTTTCATGAAGCTGCCGTTGATGTTGACCTTGTTTGTGGGGCTCTCATCGAAGCGGGCAAAGTAGCGGCCCAGCATCAAAAAGTCAGCGCCCATTGCAAGGGCAAGAGTCAGATGATAGTCATGTACGATGCCGCCGTCGGAGCAGACGGGAACATAAATGCCGGTCTCCTCAAAATACTTGTCTCTCTCCTGACAGACGTCAATGAGAGCGGTGGCCTGACCGCGGCCGATACCCTTCTGCTCACGGGTGATGCAGATGGAGCCGCCGCCGATGCCCACCTTGACAAAGTCGGCACCCGCCTCGGCAAGGAAGCGGAAACCGTCACCATCGACCACGGTGCCGGCGCCGACCTTGGCGCTGTCGCCGTAGTGGGCACGGATCCATTTGAGGGTGATGCGCTGCCACTCACTGAAGCCCTCGGAAGAGTCGATGCACAGAACATCGGCGCCCGCCTCTACCAGTGCGGGGACGCGATCGGCATAGTCGCGGGTGTTGATACCGGCGCCGACCACATACTTCTTATGAGCATCAAGCAGCTCGTTGGGGTTTTCTTTATGTGAATCATAGTCCTTGCGGAACACGAAATACACCAGTCTGCCCTCATCGTCCACGATGGGCAGGGTGTTGATCTTGTGATCCCAGATGATGTCGTTGGCTTCTTTAAGAGATGTGCCCAGTGGGGCGGTGACCAGCTTATCCAGCGGGGTCATGAAGGAAGAGACCTTCTCATCGCCGGTCATACGGGTGACACGGTAGTCACGGCGGGTGACCATACCCAGCAGCTTGCCGTTGGGGGTGCCATCCTCGGTGACGGCGGCGGTGGAGTGGCCGGTAGTATTGGCGCGGTAGATGACGTCCTTAAGGGTATCATCGGGGCGCAGATTGTTGTCGCTGGTGACAAAGCCGGCCTTATTGGCCTTTACACGAGCGACCATGGCCGCCTGATCTTCGATAGTCTGGGAGCCGTAGATAAAGGACACGCCGCCTTCCCTTGCAAGGGCGACAGCCATGTTCTCACCGCTGACAGACTGCATTATGGCGGAGACCATGGGGATATTCATACTGATTGCCGGCTCTTCCCCGCACTTATACTTGACCAGGGGGGTACGCAGACTTACATTGGCGGGAATGCAGTCGGTGCCGGAGTAGCCGGGGATAAGAAGATATTCGCTGAATGTACGGGACGGTTCGGGAAGAATGATTGCCATATGATATCTCCTTCTTTCTTTGGATATGTACTTTATTTTATATAAATAATCAACAAAACAACGCTAAATAGTTACAAGAATACCGAGGGACAAGCGCCCCTCGGCTCTTTAACATATTATAGTACCGCACCCGCCCACTGTCAAGGCGATATTCGGCACAAAAATGCGTCATTTAAGGCGGGTCATGTTTGTCGATTTGGCGGTCAGCCAGCCCCGCTTCTTATATGGTAGAACATATATTGCTGGGCAACACCGGCATACTGCCCGAACACTTTTGGGTCAAGTCCGTCGGGATAGTGGGCCTTTATCGCCTGCTTCATCCATGTATCCACGGGAAAAGCCTCGGGTATGCGAAGGGAGAACAGCATGGCGCAGCTGGCCACCTTGACCCCCACACCGTTGAGGGCCGTAAGCGCCTTCATCGCCGCAACGGGGTCGGCTGCACCCAGAGCATCCAGGTCAAGCCGCCCATTGACAATCTCCCCGGCGGCTGCGGTGACATAGGGTGCGCGGTAGCCGCTGCGCAGGGCAGAAAGCTCATCAGCCGTCATTGCCAGCACTTTTTCCGGAGATGGGAAGGTGTAATAGACACCGCCCATGTACTCCACCCGCTCTCCTGCCGTTTGGCACAGACGCTCAACAATGGCGCTGATGCGCGGGATATTGTTGCACTGGGAGAAGATGAAAGAGCACAGCGCCTCCCACCTGTCCTGATTGAGTATTCTTATGCCCCGTCCGTAGTCGCAGGCGGCGCGCATATAGTCGTCGATAGCCACACTCTCGCGGATGGCGGCGTAGTCGCGGCCAAGGTCGAAATAGTCGTACCACAGCCGGCTAAACTCGTCCGGCGTGGTGAAAAAAGTCACCTCGTCACCCTTCTGCTCCACACGCAGGGCGTGACCCAGCGCCACGCCCAGCCAGCTTCCGTCCTGCTGATGATGCCAGCGGAAGCACTGACCGCAGGTGAATATTTTTTCGGCGTCAAAATCCTCATTGCCGCGCATGACTACCCGGTGGGGGAAATACTCAAAATTCACTGTTTACCTCGAAATATGTATGGAGAATTATGCCCTGATAAGCGCAACTGCCACATCGTTCACGTTGGTGCCGGTGGGGCCGGTCATGATAAGCCCGCCGCACTTTTTCAGCGCATTGTACGCGTCATTATCCTGCAGGACGGCGTATATATCCAATCCCTGGGCACGCAGCTGTGCCGCCGTGTCGCCGTCGGCGTAACCGCCCGCGGCATCGGTGGGGCCGTCGGTACCGTCACTGCCCACGCTGAAAACGGCGGCGTTGTTAAGGCCGTCAATACCCGCCGCGGCAGACAGCGCCAGTTCCTGATTGCGGCCGCCTTTGCCGTGTCCGGTGAGTTTGACCACCGTTTCGCCGCCGGCGATAAAGGCAAGGGACTTGCCGCTATGGCTGTGGGTCTTGAGGATAGAGGCCATGAAGCTGCCCGCTTCACGGGCCTGACAGGAAAGGACGTCGGTAAGGATAATCGGCTCATAGCCCAGTCCGCTTGCCGCCTTTGCCGCGGCGGTACAAAGCTCGCGCACACTGCCGGTGATCTGGGTGGTGACATTGTCAAGATGCTTGGGCGTCTCATTGTCAAGGCAGCTGCGGGCAGCATCGGACAGTTTAAGGCCGTATTTGGCGGCGATGGCCCTGGCTTCTTCACAGGTGGTGGAATCCGGACAGGCAGGGCCGGAAGCGATCATATCCAGCGGGTCACCCAGTATATCCGACAGGACGACGGTGAACACATGAGCGGGAGCGCAGATCTGGGCGAAGCGGCCGCCCTTGACCCCGCTAAGGCGCTTGCGGATGGTATTGATCTCAACAATATCGGCGCCGCAGGCAAGAAGCTGGGCAGTAATGTCCTGAAGCTCCGCGGCGGGTACAAGCGGCATCTCAAACAGGGCACTGCCGCCGCCGGACAGCAGGAAGAGTACGGTATCCTCCGCCGTCAGCCCGCTCACCGCCTCAATGGCGGCGTTGGTTGCGCTGAAAGAATTTTCGTCGGGCACCGGATGTCCGGCCTCACGGCAGTCAATGCCGTCAATGGGCCCCATAACATGGTCATACTTGGTAACAACTACGCCGCCCTCAATGCGGTCGCCAAGGCAGTCGGACGCGGCCTTCGCCATCTGCCAGGCGGCCTTGCCCGCAGCGATGAGGATAACCCGCCCGGAGTATTCACGCCCGGACAGGGCGCGCTTTACAGCCTCATCAGGTAAAACGGCATGGATAGAAGCACTGATAATCGCATCTGCATGCGAACGCATGGTGGTATTCATACAAGCCTCCTGAAATATATGATTTTGTTCTCCCAACCGGCGTCAATGGGGTATTATGCCGATCTTTGCCGTAATTGTATTATATCCCTTGGGGAATATCAAGTGCTTAACCGTGATTTTGACGTATATATTTTAATGTACTGCCCAAAAATCTGTGCCTGTGCCGCCCTGTAGCAGCCCATGGGCGGTGCAGACAGCAAGTTGTAATAATAAGCGCCTTTTATATTATGCATTATGCACAAAAAACACTTCACAAATCTGTCACTATTTCGATTGACACGCCAAAATCGCTGGTGTATATTGTATACATCAAGTGTCGATTCGTTGTGACATTTGATGTATTTTGTTCCTCTCAAGAATCTGGTGAAAGGGTGAAGTTGATGAAAACGATCAAGATTCCATATTACACCTCCTCATTGGATCTTCATGTGGATGAAAGCAATTTGAAGGCTGTCATTAACGCCAAGACCGATGAGTACGTGACGGAAAAGACCGAGGCAGAGCTGGTTAAAGAAGCTCTTGAAAACCCCATCGGAACCTGCAGACTGCGCGAGCTTGCAAAGGGCAAAGACAAGGTGGTACTTGTTACAAGCGACCACACGCGCGCTGTCCCCAGCAAGCTGACCCTGCCGATCCTGCTTAAAGAGATCCGCGAAGGAAACCCCGATGCAGACATTACCATCCTTATCGCGACGGGTCTGCACCGCGAGACTACCGAGGCGGAGCAGAGGCGTATGTTCGGCGACGAGATCGTTGACAATGAGAAGATCGTGGTCAACAAGGCCTTTGAGGACGAGGATTTTGAGTTTATCTGCGGCCTGCCCTCCGGCGCGGAGCTGTGGATACATAAGCTGGCGGCGCACTGTGACCTGCTGGTGACGGAGGGCTTTATCGAGCCACACTTCTTCGCCGGTTTCTCCGGCGGCAGAAAGAGCATTCTGCCCGGCATCTGCAATGCGGCGACGGTGAATGAGAACCACTCCTACAAGGCCATCGCCAGCCCCTATTCCACCACAGGCGTGCTGGAGCATAACCCGATACATGAGGATATGATCTACGCGGCGCGGAAGGTAAATGTACAGTTCATTCTGAATGTGGCGCTCAACGGTGAGAAGAAGGTCATCGCCGCCTTTGCCGGCGACCTGGAACAGGCGCACGAGACGGGCGTTGAATTCGTCCGCTCCCTTGCCCAGTGCCCCAGCATCACCGGTGACATCGTGATCACCTCCAACGGCGGCTATCCGTTGGATCAGAACCTGTATCAGAGTCCCAAGGCCGTTGCGACGGCCGAAGCCTGCTGTAAAGAGGGCGGCGTAATCATAATGTGCGCAAGCTGTTTTGACGGCATGGGCGGCACCCACTTTGAAAAGCTGATAGTAAGCGGCACTGTGGATGAGATAGACGCCTTCCTTTCCAAGATCCCGCCGAAAGAGACCATTGCCGAGCAGTGGTGTGCGCAGATCTACTCGCGCATACTGAAAAAATACACTGTCATCCTGGTGACCACCTATCTGGATCATGAGCTGGTGCGCAAGGCCAACATGATTCCCGCCTCCTCCCCCGACGAAGCGCTGGAGATGGCATACGGAATGATGGGCAGGGATGCACAGGTCGTGGTCATACCCGACGGCGTTTCCGTTCTGGCAGTGAAGGAGTGAGGTGCGATATGGAGCTTAGATTAGCGCTTAAAGTTGACGACCTTGACAACGTGGCAACCATCTTCGCCAACGGCATCACCGCAGGCATGGAGATAGAGATCCGCGACAAAAAGGGCAACATCGACAAGGCCGTGGTCAACGCGGATGTCCCTTACGGGCACAAAATCGCGGTGAAGGACATCGCCAAAGGTGAGCCGATCATGAAATACGGCGAATCCATCGGCGCCGCCAGCCACGACATTAAAAAAGGTGACTATGTTCACGTTCACAATCTGGACGCCATGCGCGGCCGCGGCGATCTGTAAGGAGGGGGAGCAATGGGATACACATTCATGGGCTACCGCCGCAAGAACGGCAAGGTCGGCGCAAGAAACCTCGTTGCCGTTATCCCCAGCGTCATCTGCGCCAATGATGTAGGTCAGGCGATCTGCCGACAGGTGCAGGGCACGATAGGCTACTTCCATCACCAGGGCTGCTGCCAGCTTCCGCTGGATCTGAAGCGGGTGACAGATGTTCTTTCCAACCTGGGACAGAGTCCCAACGTGGGTGCCGCACTGGTAGTAAGTCTGGGCTGTGAGGGCACTGACCACGAGCGCATTGTTGAAGAGATCCGCGCCTCCGGCAAGCCGGTGGAGATAATCCGCATTCAGGAGCTGGGCGGTACATCCCGCGCCATTCAGGCCGGCATAGACGCGGCGCAGAGAATGGTGCAGGAGATCTCCGGCCAGCAGCGTGAGCCGATCGATGTTTCCGAGATCGTGATGAGCATCAAATGCGGCGCTTCCGACACCACCAGCGGCATGGCCTCCAACTGTGTTATCGGCTATGTGGCCGACAAGCTGGTCGACCTGGGCGCCACGGTAGTATTCGGCGAGACCACCGAGTTTTTGGGCGGCGAACACATTCTGGCGCGCCGCGCGGTAGGCGGCGAGGACGGCCCCGTGGGTCAGCGCATCTACCAGATCGTTGACGAGATGGAGAAGAGAGCAATGGCCATCGGCGAGGATATGCGCGGCGGCCAGCCCACACCCGGCAACATCGCAGGCGGTCTTAGCAGCATCGAGGAAAAGAGCCTGGGCGCCATCGTAAAGTCCGGTCACAGACCCATTCAGGGCGTGCTGGAGTATTGCGACAGGGTCGACGGGCAGAAGGGTCTGTGGATAAAGGATTCGCCCGGCAGAGAGCCGGAGATTCTCACCGGCATGGCCGCAACCGGCGCGCAGGTGATGATGTTCTCCACCGGACGCGGCGCGCCACAGGGTTTTCCCTCAATGCCGGTCATCAAGATCTGCGGCAACCCGAACACCTACGAGCGGATGCAGCATGACATGGATCTGAATGCCGGACTTATAATCACCGGTGAAAAGACCATCGACGAGGTGGGCGAAGAGGCCTTCCAGTTCATGCTGGATGTTCTGAGCGGCAAGATGACCAAGAACGAGGCACTTGGTTACTATGGCTCGATGGATATTTTCTGCCTCGGCCCCGTGATCTGACGGATCACAATTACCCCGATACTTGGCGCCCTTGAGCGGCGCTGGTATAAATAATTTGAGAAACAGGAGGAAAAGTCAATGTTGAACCCCGTATTGGCAATGGCGATCGGCATAGTCGTAATGTTCGTGCTGATCATCTGCACCAAAATGCACGCGTTCCCGTCCCTGATCATCTCCGCAATTCTCATAGCACTTCTCGCAATGCCCATTGGTGATGTTATCAACACAGTCACCACCGGCTTTGGCAACACCATGAAGAGCATAGGCATCGTGATCGGCTTCGGCTGCATCATGGGCATCTTCCTGGAGAAGAGCGGTGCTGCAAAGCGCATGGCACTTACCATACTGAAATTGGTAGGCGTCAAAAACTGCGACGTCGTTCTCGGTCTGACCGGCTTCGTAGTTTCCATCCCCGTATTCTGTGACTCCGGCTTCGTTATTCTCTCCTCCCTGGCTAAGGAGTTCTCCCGCCTGACCAAGAAGAGCATGGTCTGGCTGGGCGGCATCCTGGGCATGGGCCTGTACATTACCCACTTCATGGTTCCCCCCACGCCCGGCCCCCTGGCAGTCGTTGCCACCTTCACCGAGAACGGCCTGAACGTGGATCTGGGTATGTACATCATCTACGGCCTGCTGATCTCCGTTCCCCTGTTCATCTTCGCCGTGTTCCTGTTCAGATACTACGGCAAGAAGTATCCCGATCTGGTTGTTGAGAACACCATCGACCGCAGCAAGTACACCAAGGAGCAGCTGGTTGTTCTCGACCGCATCACCGAGAAGCAGAAGAACAACGAAGATCTGACCACTGATGACTTTGCTGACCTGCTGGCCGCTGAGAAGCTCCCCAGCGCATTCATGTCCTTCGCCACCCTGCTGGTACCCATCTTCCTCATCTTCGCCAACACCATCGTCGGCCAGATCGGCGCTCTGGAAGGCACCGCTTTCAGATCCATCGTTCAGTTCCTGGGCCAGCCCGTTGTTGCTCTGTTCGTCTCCCTGTGCATGGGCGCATTCTTCCTGTGCAAAGAGTATGACAAGCAGACCTGCATCAACCTGATGGGCGAGGCCTGTAAGGACGCCGGCCCCATCATCTTCATCACCGCCGCAGGCGGCGCTCTGGGCGCAGTCATCAACACCATCGGCGCTGCGAAGATCATGGCCGACTGGCTGGTTGCCACCGGCATCCCCGGCATCCTCGTTCCCATCATCATCGGCGTCGTCATGAGATTCCCCCAGGGCTCCGGCACTACCGCTATGATCACCGGCTCTGCAATCGTTGCTCCGATGGTCGCCGCCGGCCTGAACGTGAATCCCTATCTGGCAGCTCTGGCTCTGTGTCTTACCACCATGTGCCCCAGCTTCCTCAACGACTCTTACTTCCATGTTGTCACCAACTTCTCCGGCATGGACATCAAGACCAGCCTGAAGACCTGGACTATGGGCTCCATCCTCGTCCCCGCCTTTGGCTCCATCATCTTCATCATCCTGTCTCTGTTCATCCACTAAGTTTTTGACCGGCAGCAGCCGAAGCAAGATCTGCTCAAACAAGCGAAACAATGCAGGGATATCCTTTTTCGGAAGGATATCCCTGTTTTTTGTTTGAGGCTGTTTGTCCAAAGAGCAGTCGTACTCCCCCTCTGCAGGCTCACCGGGAAAACAATGCATATCTATTGTATATTTTTGCAAAAAGTTGTATAATGCGGTCATAAATTCCGGCGTTGCGGATGCTTATCCGCCCTGCGCCCATGCGGTCAGCCGCAGGCCGCTGCGATACCAACTTTACCCGCGGCAGAATGGAGTAGATTATGTTCGACAGCAACACTTACCAGCTCTCCCTCGTTGAAAAGCTCAGCTTCCTGCGCACTGCCGGCAGCCCACAGGAGAAAGAGGCCGCAAACATCCTGATGGATGAGATCGCCGCGGCAGGCGGCAACGGTGAGCTGCACGAGTTCACCATCCCCTCTTATGAGATAGATAAGTGCAGCTTCAAAGTAACGGCGCCTTTTGAAAAGGAGTATGAGGTCATTGCCTACGGCCGCAGCGGCAGCCTGCCCGAGGGTGGCGCGACGCTGAAGCTGATATACGCCGAGCGCGGCGTTGAGGAGGATTTCATCGGCATCACCGATCTGAGCGATACCGCCGTGATAATCGATGCGCTGAATATTGAGGCCTATGAGCTGCTGTGCAGCAGGAAGGCCGCCGCCTTCATCACCGTAAGCGGCAAATATTATCAGGATCTTGACGCGGCAAGCGCCTATTCCCGCGCCATGCGCCCCAACTTCCTGGAAAAGGGCTGCATCCCCGGCTTTATGATAAGCGCAAAGGATGCCACCGAGCTGGTGGGACTGGGTGCTAATGAGGTGCATCTTGAGCTGTTAAGCCGCGACCTTGATCTGACCTCTCAGAATGTGCTGGCCGTTATCCCCGGCACCGCGTGTCCGGAAGAGTCTATCGTACTCACCGCCCACTATGACAGCGTGCCAGTGGGTACCGGCTCATGGGACAATGCCACAGGCTCCGCCACGCTGATGTATATCTACCGCCACTTCCTGCACAACCCGCCCAGACGCACCATGCGCTTTATCTGGTGCGGTGCGGAGGAGGTCGGACTTCTGGGCAGCAAAGCCTATGTGGAGCAGAAGCCCGAACTGGTAAGCCAGATCAAGTTCTGCTTCAACTTCGATATGTGCGGCACTATTCTCGGCAGCAACAGGATCACCGTCACCGGCGGTGAGGATCTGAAGACCTTTATCGATCAGTTCTGCAAAGAGGACGGTTATTCCGCATCCATCAATGTGCGCGTCCACTCCAGCGATTCTGCCCCCTTCTGCGACAAGGGCATCCCCGCCCTGGGACTCAGCCGCGGCAGCCAGACCGCCGAGATACACACCAAGTACGATCTGCTGCCCACACTGGGCGCAAAGCAGCTTAAGGCAAACGGTGATTTCGCCATCCGGGTGATCTCCCGCGTGACCAACTCGGTGATACTGCCGGTCAAGACCGGAATGCCGGAGAACGTGCTGAAGATGCTTGACGATTACTTCAAGCGCAGCAAGAAAAGCGCACCCGCCCGCTGACAGGGTGCAGCATAAAAAGAGTGAGGAAGTATTTGCTTCCTCACTCTTTATTTTTTACTTTTCTATCGCCCAAAGCCGATACGGGCTGACTACAACTTTGTAGTTTTTCGCCTGTCTCACAGGATCGGGACAAATTCCGCTCAATGTCGCATTATAGGCTGCGCCGTCCCACGGCAGCGGAAGATAAGCCGTACCAATGAGCTGGTCATCAGCCATCACGGCGGCGGCAAGAACGCCGTCCACGACAGCAGGAACTGATTCGTAAATATTCAGGTTTTCTGTCCGGCGGATGCTGACCTTTACAAGCACAGCGCCGGTTTCGGAATTGGTGGCGCTGCCACTGGGGGAAAGCCGCTCCAAAAGCTGATCCTGGGGCAGATTTTGTACCAGTTTATTGGCAGCTTCCTGTGCCCGCTTCTCCCATTCTTCCGCCTTGTGCGATGCTTCAATAGCCAGAGAATCAGTACCGCTTGTGGCATGGTAGGCAGCCTGCGCGGCCAACTGGCTCAACTGGGCGTTCTGTTCACGGATACCGGCATTCTTCCGCTGAATATCCATGGCCACAGCCAAGCCGGCAGCGGGACCGGCAATGCCGCTGGCGATACCGCCATGGGTCGCCCAGTCGGTTTCTTTTTGCATGGCTCCGACTGCACTGTTCAAAATTGCGTCTTTTGTGGCGCGGCTCTGTGCCCAATAGCCCTCTTCTTCCCGTCTGTAATGGTTAGCCCAATCCTGACACATACTTACACGCTTCTGTTGAGCCTGTGCATCTTTATAGCGCAGATTATCCCGATTCAGCTTGTTTTCTTCTTTCTGCAGGGCTGCCACTCTCTCCTTATGCTCATTTCGGGCAACATCTTCCATACCCGTCTTATAGGCGTCGATCAGTTCCGCTTCGGAACCGGGGAAGTTATTGTTGCGGGCCAGCAGCACCATACGGGCAACGGCAGCCGGAGTATCAATGCTTGTAATTCCCTGCCCTTTGCACAAAAGATAGAATTTTTCCTGCTCATAATGGGGGTGCGACTCTTCAAAGGCTCGCTTCGCTTCTTCTTCAGCCGCCCGCTGCTGTGCCAGCTTTTTCTCTTTGCGATTGTAGGCAGAATTGCCGATCTTCCAGATAATGAAGTTTAGTCCAACGGAAATAGGCGCTATAATACCGTATAGAGCCATAAAGCCAATTACCACGTCCATATTCTCGGAAGGTGCAAAATCCGACAGCACTTCGGCACCGGCCAGAACGAAACTCAGCACTAAGCAAATCAGGCCGAGGATAAACATGAATTTATATATTTTGGGAAACGGCTTGCTGAAATCGGTCATTCCCCAGCGGTAACGATTCTTCTTTGCCTTTGCCATAACGACCCCTCCTGTGTTCTACAGTAGGTACACTATAGCAGAGCCTAACTCGGATTTCAATAGAGGTTTACAATGGCCGTAGTGCTTCCGGCATATAGCTGTGCCGTATCATGTTACATACCTACGGCGCAGCGGGCCTGGCTTCCCTCACGGCGCACCACGAACCAGCGCGTCTCCTCAAGGAAGAGAAACGTCTCTTTGCCGCTGATGCGCACGGTATAGCGTATTCCGGTGCCGCCCGCCTTCAAACTGGCGGCGCGGCGCACATCAAGCACGCGGTCGATCTGATAGACCCGTCCGTCCTCCCATCTGATTTCAAGGGGCGTTATACGGCCGTCGGCGTCAAAGCGCACGGTTACATCCACATACACTTTTGTATCCATTTTCCACCTCATATTTCTCCATCTGTATTCCTCAGCCGCCCGGGACAAAGCCCACAGGATAGGCCACATGCTCACCGATGGGGTCTATGTGCCCCAGTATCGGGTCGGTCAGGGTCACAGCACGGGCAATGCTGTAATGGCCGAAGCGGCGGCGTATATCATCCACCGCCCGCTCCAGCGCCTGCCGCCGTATTCTGCCGCCCTCGTCCTCATAGAGAGAAAGCTGAGCCGGAGATCCTGCAGGGCACAGATTGGCGGCCCGTATGCCGATGCTGCGTATAGGCCGCTCCCAGTTATAGCTGCGGCGCAGAAGCTCCATAGCGCAGCGGCACAGCTCACCGGAAAGATCCGTGGGGCGCGGCAGGCTCATCTGCCGCTCGAACCAGTTAAGTTGGCAATCCCTCACGGTGATGGACACCGTCCGGGCCTCAAAGCCCTGCTCACGCAGGCGCTGTGCCACGCTTTCAGACAGGGCGGTAAACAGGACGAGGGCATCCTCCATATTCATAAGATCCCTGGGCATGGTCGCACCGTTTCCGATGCTTTTGACCACCCGCTCCTCCCCGGCGGGTGAGACGGGCGTGCGGTCCTGTCCGTTGGCAAAGGCATGGAGTGTGTAACCCCACTTGCCCAGCCAGCTGTGCAGCGCGGCCGGGTCGCAGTTGGCAAGGTCGCCGATGGTGTCTATCCCCCGGGCCTGAAGTTTTCCGGCTGTGGCGCGGCCCACCATCAGCAGGTCACGCACAGGCAGGGGCCAGACCTTGCGGCGGAAGTTGTCCCGGGTGATGACGGTGACCGCGTCCGGTTTCTTCATATCACTGCCCAGCTTGGCAAAGATCTTGTTATCCGACGCACCGACAGAAACGGTGACGCCCAACTCATCCTTTATTCTCTGCCGCAGCTCCTCCGCCAGAGACTCGCCCCCGTCGTCCCGCAGGCGGGGGTTGCCGGTGACATCAAGGAAACATTCGTCAAGACCGAAGGGCTCCACAAGATCGGTATACTCGCCGTATATGCTGCGGCTCAGGCGGCTTATGCGAAGGTAGCGGTCATAGTGCGGCTCCACCACCACAAGGTCGGGGCACTTCTCCCGGGCCTGCCAGATCGCCTCACCCGTGCGAACGCCGCAGGCCTTCGCCTCCGCCGTGGAGGCCAGGACGATGCCGTGGCGGTCATCCACGCTGCCGCAGACGGACAGAGGCTTACCACGCAGGGAGGGGTCGTACATGACCTCAATATTGGCAAAGCAGCTGTTTATATCCGAGTGGAATATGACCCGCCCCATGGTGTTCACCTCTCTTATCAGGATAGTGTACACATTATAACTCTCTTATTTGGATATGTAAAGAGTTTTTATTATCCAAATAAGATTATTTACTGTTGATTTTTTATATTCCGTGTGTTAGTATACTTATATAAATAAACGGTACTCATGTAAGGAGGTACGGATATGCAGATGAATATCGGCGCCGTGATCACCGCGCGCAGGCGTGAGATGGGACTGTCCCAGGCTGAGCTTGCGCTCCGGCTGAGGCAGCAGGGCATACAGGTGAGCAACCAGGCTGTCAGCAAGTGGGAGAACGGCCTTACCCTGCCCAACGCGCTGCAGTTTATCCAGCTTTGCCGCGTGCTGCAAATACGGGATGTGCTGTCGGCCTTTTCACAGGAGGGCGGCAGGCTCGGCATCGACCTGCTCAATGCAGAGGGGCGCAAAAAGCTAAACGAATACATTGACTTGCTTTTAGCCAGCGGGCGCTATTCCGCCCACGGCTCGGACAGCACCGGGCAGATCCGTATGCTGCCGCTGTACACCCTTGCGGCCTCGGCCGGCACAGGTCAGTTTCTGGACAGCAGCGATTATGACATGATAGCTGTGGGCAGTGAGGTGCCGATGAGCGCCAATTTCGGCGTACGCCTTGCCGGCGACAGTATGGAGCCGCGTTATGTAAACGGGCAGATCGTCTGGGTACATCAGCAGCCCACCCTAAACGAGGATGAAGTCGGCATTTTCCTGCTGGGCGGCAACGCCTATTGCAAGAAGCTGGGGCGACGCGGCGGGCAGCTGTGTCTTATCTCCCTCAACCCCGCCTATCCCCCCATACCGGTGGAAGAGGGCGCTGAGCTGCGCGTATTCGGGCGTGTGGTCGGCTGAGGTCACGGTTGATTTTGCACGGTGAAAGGGATATAATATCCGCTGACAACGCGGTGCCGGCTTTCGCCCCGCCGCAGAAGAAAGGCTGCAATTATGCTTAATAAAATTTTTCTTTCCCTGGGCGGGATCGCGGCACTGGCGGCTCTGGTGATGCTGGACAGCTGGAACAAGCTATGGGCTTTGCTGATATTCCCGGCAGTTGCCATCGGGCTTATTCTTGCGCACTTTATAGTAATGTTCGCCGCCGCCATGTTTGTAAGCACGAAGGAGCTTCCAAAAAAAACGCGCCCCTTCTTCTGGTTCATGCTGACTGAGGCGATAGACATGATTATTATGGTCCTGAGGGTCAGACTGCATGTCAAGGGCGATGAGCAGGTGCCGCTTGATCGGCGTTTCCTGTTCGTGTGCAACCATCGCTCCATGCTGGATCCTGTGTTCGCGATAGGCACATTCAGACGGCAGAAGCTGGTTTTCATCAGCAAGCCCGAGGTGATGCGCGCTCCTTTTTTGGGTCAGTTGCTGTACGCCTGCGGCTGCTCCCCCATTGACAGGGAAAATCCGCGCAACGCGCTGACCTGTATCAACCACAACGCAGAACTTATAAAAAGCGATGCATGCTCCGTGGGCGTGTATCCGGAAGGAACCCGCAGCAAAGACGGAAGGCTGCTGCCATTCCATGACGGTGTATTCAAAATTGCCCAGAAGGCCTGCGTGCCGGTGGTAGTCGCCACAGTGGAAGGGTCTGAGCTGGTTAAGAAAAATTATCCATGGCGCAGCACCGATGTATATCTGACGGTACACAAAGTCATTGACAACAGTCCCGAAATGGGTCTTAAATCCCGCGTCCTTGCCGATGATGCTCGCAGTGTGATTTGCGCCGCGCTGGGTGAGGACCAGGGCTGAGGTTACATAAAAAGTTTACAAATAATCACAAATTCCGCACATTTTTGCCTTTGTGCGGAATTTTTGCGCTGTTTTCGTCATGTTTTGGCATTTTTCGCCTTGCGGATGGTGTAGAATACGGGTATAATTTATTCAGTGGTATTATAAGTCTGTCAGACTTATCGGCACACTCCCGCACCGCTTCCAGGGCGGCACGGGCCGGATATTCAAAGGAGACTCATTGTGAACAGTAAATACCTGGGTTTTGGGGATAAGGCACTTGCAAAACACAACTTGGGCAAAGAGCCTGCCAACTGGGAAAACGGGCTGCGTCTGAATCCGCACCGCTCATCTTTTGAGCAGTGGTATGTGGGCGCACAGTTTGATGACGGAACGGTCATCACCGCCAGATTCGGCACAAAATTGTCGCCCTACACCCTGACCATGCCCAATCCCACCGTCAGCATTGACATCACCATGGCCGACGGCACTGTGATGCACCGCCGCTTCTGTGAGGGTGCCGGGAAGGCGCTCAACGCCTCTCACGAGTACTGCGATGTGAACATAAGCGGCAGCTATCTGCGCCGCGAGCACGGTGGCCGCTACAACCTTTACTACATCGACGACCAGATTGAATACAGCGCGGTCATCGACCCCACCCTGCCCATGTGGCGCCCCGGAACCGGTCATATCAGCCCGGATGGTAACGGCCGCTATTTCGCATGGCTGGTGGCCGCGCCCCACGCCGAGATCACAGCAACACTGCGAATTGGCGGAAACAAACTGGCACTGCACGGCGCGGGATACATGGATCATATCTGGGGCAACGTTGACGCACATCAGTTTGCCGACCACTGGTACCTGTGCCGCGGCAGCATCGATGGATACACAGTTATCTGCTCCGATCTGGTGGCGCGGGACGACAAAGCGGACGAGGATGACACGCACATAACGCTGATGTACGCCGCAAAGGACGGCAAAGTCATCCTGGACGGCAGCCGGATATGTACGGTGGAGCGCAGCGAGACCTTCGTTCATCCCACAACAAAGCGCTTTTATGACAGCGTGTTTGATTTTAGCTGCACGGCGGAGGACGGAACGGTTTACAATGCGCTTTTTGAGCACAAGCAGGATATTGAGACCATCGCGCCGCCCACCCTGCTGTCCAGGGCTTTTCAGCTATTTGGCAAGCACCACAGCCGCCTGTGTTCACGCAGCGCCTTGTCGCTGACAATAACGGACCCTCAAGGAAACGCAGACAGCACAGAGGGTCACGGCATAATGGTGCAGGTATCGTACACTCCCCTGCCCCAGGCTAAACCGGGCGAATACATTGGCGGTCAGTGGCCGCCGGAAGAGGCGCAGGCAGATACCGGTGACAGACAGGCTGAATCTTCCCCCGAGGCCGCGCAGCCGGCAGATCCGCAGCTTACTGCAGACTGATGATCCGCTCAACCTACCCCAATTACATAAGAAAAGGCCCATGGATCGCAAAGATCCATGGGCCTTTATCATTTGTTTTTAGGGGAACAGCGGGCTGGGATAGCACCCTTTATCATGCATTTTACCAAGCGCATCGGCGGCGCACTGCCGATCCTCTTTGTAGGTCACGCCGTACCACTGTTCGGCAGTCTGCATCACAGCGACCTTCAGCTCACCGGCAGCCAACCGGTCGCCTACAAAATGCGGCAGCACATATTCACAGCTCATTTCATCCTTATTGGGCGAGTTCAGAAACTCAGCAAGGCCTTTTTCCAGCTCCCCCATAAGCCAGGGTGTGCCGCCCCATATATTCATGGAGATCAATGTCTGGGGTGAAAAGGCGCGGCTGCGGTCACCTGCGTTGTATATGAGTCCGTCATCAGACATCGCAAGCTCACGCAGCTCTTCAATCCCATCCAGATAACCGCCGGAGCAGTGGCATATTCCGCGGGCAACGCCGCCGTTCTCACTCAATGTCTTGCCCAGCTCATAGGCCACCATGCACATCTGCCCGCTTTCCGGCAAAGCATCCAGCGCGGCGCGAATCTGCCGATAGGCGTCCTTACCGTAGTAATCATCGGCATTGATAACGGCAAAATTGTTATCGATCACATTCGCAGCGCTCAGCAGGGCATGGACGGTACCATAAGGTTTCCTGCGTCCTTCCGGCGGGACGAAGCCGCCGGGCAGGGTGTCCCACGACTGAACGGCGTAGCGCAGCGGAAAGCGTTTTTCAATACGGTGGCCGAAACGAAGGCGGAAATCGTCCACAATATCGGGGCGCAGTATGACCACAGCATCGTCAAAGCCCGCCTCAAGAGCATCGTAAAGAGAGTACTCCATCAGAATCTCACCGCCGGGACCCATACCCGCCATCTGCTTTATACCGCCGTACCTGCTGCCAAGTCCGGCAGCCATAACCACTATAGTTGCCGCCATTTTATACTTCCCTTTTCAAAAAATAGTCGCCGCATAGAAAGTATGCCCGCCGGAAATCAGCGGGCATACACAGCATTCTTATCAGGTGGGGGTAAAACCGTCAATCTCCCAGTCGTTGGTGCCGCCGTACAGGCCGCCGGGCATGAGATAGCCCTTCTCCAGCATGGGCAGATACCAATCGTAGTAATAGGGAGGTTCCATATCGTACAGATCTTCCCAGGTAACGCCCCAGGGACGCAGCCACATCTCAAAGGTGAAGCTCTCCCCCGTGTCGGGGTTGGAATAATCACCCATAATTATGATGAATCCGTCTTCGAAGCCAAAATCATTCATCGCCTGCCACATAAACAGCTCACCATTGGACTTGTCATCGCCAAGGAATTCGCCATCTGTGCTGCTGGCGTAGTAGTTATCTTCAACAACAAACTCCAGATCGCCCAGATCCCAGTCATCGTCCCACATGGTCACATAAAGCATGTCACCATATACATCGATGGTCGCATAGCAGTCCCATTTCATATCGATCAGGAAATCCAGCTCTTCGCCGACCACATCATAAGCCTGCCACCAGCCGTACCAGTCGCCGTACCAGAGGCTTTCCATATCGGAATATCCGGCCGGTGCCTCCTCGGGTTCCGGGGCGGGCGCTTCGGTGGGTGCCTCAACAGCGGGGGTGCTGTCTGCGGGACGATCCTCCTCTGCTTCAGCAGTGGCATCTGCAGGTCCCTCAACTTCGGTAGCGGTGGTACCGCCGGTGGTGGCGCCGGCGGTGGCGCCGGCGGTGCTGCCGGTGGTGCTGCCGGTATCGCCATCGTCTTCGCCGTCCAGCTCGTAGTCCGGAACCTTGCGGTTGGAAACGCTCTCCAGGGTAAACTCGATCTCTTCATCGCCGGTATCGGCAAAGATTATAAGTGCATCATCTTCGCGGGTGATCTCACATTCGATATCGTCGATGACTATCATCCCCGGCTCCCATGTGGTCTCAACACCAACATGGCGGTCACCGTGATTTTCAACTATGATCGCAGTTCCGTCATCATTGAGGATGATATAGAACTCCTCAACGCCGTATTCCTCAACATCCTGCTTTTTGCCGTCGACCTTAACGCCGATGATCTTGTAGCTGCCCGCACCGGCGGCGTATGCAGCCTCCTGCAGGTCTTCGTTCACATATCGGTATGTAAGACCCTCGATCTCGATGACGATAGCGCCGTTTTTGATCGTTCCCTCATAATCGGAACCCTCAAAGGTGATGGTGATCTCATCCCCGTCAAGGCTCCACTTCAGACTGCTCTCGGCATCGTCCATAATAATGGTGCCTTTGCCGTTGCCGCGAAGCTCAATCTGGGAGCCGTCTTCAAATAACTCATCCGCTTCATAAGAGGTCTTGCCCTTTTCTGCAGAGACGCACTCATAGACACCGGCATAAGCCTCAAGCTCGGCATTGCTCAAGGGCAGAATACCGCCAAGGAAAAGGCCGCCAACAGCAAGAGCCAACGCCAAAACCACGCACAGGATGATAACAAGAGCCTTGCCGCCCTTCTTGCCGGAGGACGCCTTCTTCTGCTTCTTCACCTTAGGCGCAGGGGCAGCAGGTGCCTGATACACCGGCTGCTGCGCAGCATACTGAGGCTGCTGATACATGGGCTGACCATACATCGGCTGCTGCGGGGCGGTGTACTGCGGCTGCTGATACACAGGGGCCTGATAGGGCTGCTGCGGAGCGGTGTACTGAGCCTGCTGATACACGGGAGCCTGATAGGGCTGCTGCGGGGCATTGTACACAGGCTGCTGATACACAGGCTGCTCCTGAATGACGGCAACCGTAGGCTCAAGCTCACTCATAGGGGCGAACTCAACCTTGGGCTCTGCCGCAGGTGCGGCAATGGGTTCTGCGGGCGCTTCAACAGCGGGTTCAACGGGTACTGCGGCGGGTTCTGCCGCGGGCGCAGGGATGGGGTCAATTTCGGGCGCGGGCACATTCTCTTCCACCGGCTGGGGTGCGGCAGACGATTGTGCAACGGGAGTACCACAGTTGACGCAGAATTTCATTCCTGCCTCAATGTAGGTCCCGCAGTTGGAGCAAAAGGCCATTAATGATTACCTCCCAATTTATGATGAGTACATTCGCAAGTGACAGTTACTGCAACGAGTCGGCAGTGCCCGGGCAGGCAGAAGTGAACATCAGCCAAGCGCAGGAAACCGTCCGATTGTTATTTGAAAATTATAACACAGGCCATACCCAAAGTCTACAGAATTATTGCTTTGGCGGCATAATTTATCGGAAACTTATCACCCTGTTTGCAATCCTCGGGACGCGCACCGGGGCGGGATTTGCAAAAAACCGCAGTCAATTTGCCGCGGCAAGCCATTGGCGTGAGAAAAAATGAAAAACTTTGAAAAAACGCTTGACAAATCGTCGGGAAACCTTTAGAATAGCTTCTGCTACGGGCGGTTAGCTCAGCTGGTAGAGCATTCGCTTGACGTGCGAAGGGTCAGGGATTCGAGTTCCTTACCGCCCACCAATAAGCCGGACAGATGTCCGGCTTTTGTTTTTGTCCAAAAAATATCCGCAGGCCTTGCACGGTCTGCGGATATTTGCATTTATTCTATATCCAGTTCCGGCGGAACATCCAGCGCATGGGGCACAGGACGGCCGTTCTTTTTGCGCTGGCGCACGCACTCTGTGAGCAGGTACTCGATCTGCCCGTTTACCGAGCGGAAGTCATCCTCCGCCCAGGAGGCAATGGCGTCATACAGCTTCGGCGAGAGACGCAGGGGCACCTGTTTTTTCTGGTTATCTGCCATGATCAGCGATATTTCACGGCAGTGCCGTACGCGATGACCTCGGCCGCACCCTGCATAACGGCAGAGCCGGCATAGCGCACACCGACGATGGCGTCCGCACCAAGCGCCTCCGCCTCAAGGCACATACGCTTTGTGGCCAGGGCACGGGCAGTATTCATCATCTCTGTATACGACTTCAGCTCGCCGCCCACCAGGGTCTTGAAGCTTTGAGAAATATCGCTTCCTATGTGCTTGCTTTGTATAGTGCTTCCCTTTACAAGGCCAAGCATCTCAATTTCCTTTCCGGCAATATAATCCGCGGTCACAAGCAACATTTATATATCCTCCTTAATATTTATCAAGATCGTTCGTTTCTTCAGAGCGGATCTCACCTACCCTCTGCACAAAGACATACACCGCCAAAGCCGCAAAGGCCAGAGGGATAATGCACATAAGTATCCTGACCCAGTTTGACAGCGGTACACTGAAAAACAGCACTGCCATACCGCCATAATACAGCAGCAATAATATTGCCACTAAAGCCGGCGCGATGTATTCCTTTTTCATATCAGTACAGGCTGCCGGAATTGACCACCGGCTGGGCGTCACGGTTGCCGCACAGTACCACCAGCAGGTTGGACACCATGGCGGCCTTGCGCTCCTCATCAAGCTCCACAACCCCACTGGAGTTAAGGCGCTCAAGAGCCATTTCCACCATACCCACTGCGCCGTCCACGATCATCTTGCGGGCATCGATGATGGCCGAAGCCTGCTGACGCTGCAGCATGACGGCGGCGATCTCGGTGGCGTAGGCAAGGTAAGTGATGCGCGCTTCAACGATCTCGATGCCGGCATCATCCACCCTGTCCTGTATCTCGTCACGGATGCGGGTTGCAACCAGATCGCTGGAGCCTCTCAGGCTACCATCATCGGCCACACCGTCACCGGTGGTGTCCACATTGGGCGCCACATCGTAGGGATACAGGCGGACAATATTTCTCAGAGCAGTATCGCACTGGAGAGACAGATACTCCTTGTAGTTATCCACGTTAAATACCGCCTTGGCAGTGTCAACGATCCGCCAGGTGACGGCGATGCCTATCTCAACAGGATTGCCGAGGCAGTCGTTGATCTTCTGGCGGTTGTTGTTGAGGGTCATGATTTTGAGGGAAAGTTTCTTGTTGACCACCTCAACAGAGGCGGAACCGTCTGTGCCGGTGGTAACAGGGATGGTCACGGTCTTGACATCACCGCTCTGGTTCAGCTTGGTCTTCGCAGCAGGGTTCACGGCAACGCAGAAGGGGTTGACATAATAAAAGCCGTTCCCCTTGAGAGTGCCGATGTACTTGCCGAATAGGGTGAGCACCAGCGCCTCCTGCGGTCTGAGGACCTTGAGTCCCAGTGCGGGGATCCAGCCGACACACAGGGTGACAAGGCCAAGTACAAACAGGACAATACCCAAGGCGTACACGCCGCCGGTACAGCTGTCCATAATAATGCCGCCTGCTATCACGCAACCGAGGGCAAGGATATTAGCAAATATTACCAGCAGCAGCACAGCCATGCCGTTCTTTTTATTTGACAACACGATTTCTTTCATTTACAAAGCCTCCTCGCTTTGATTTGATATCAAAATCATATCACTATAATATTCCATTGTCAATAGGTTCAGGAAAATTCTTTTTCAGGCTTCAAATCCCCCAATGTGCATATTGACCCGTGCATACGCGCAAAGCCGAGCCAAAAGGACAATTTATCTATTGACTTTAGCACATGTAAACGAGTAAAATAAATGTGTATTGGGTTTTTTAGACCTGTCATTTTCGGAGGCGCATTATGTTTAAAGCCGGTTTTGATAACGACAAATATTTGCAGCTTCAGTCCGAGCAGATCCGTAAGCGTATAGGCCAGTTCGGCGGCAAGCTGTACCTTGAGTTCGGCGGCAAGCTGTTTGACGACAACCATGCATCCCGCGTACTGCCGGGTTTTGAGCCTGACAGTAAGATCCGTATGCTGATGCAGCTTAAGGATGAGGCGGAGATCATCATCGTCATCAATGCCGATGACATTGAGCGAAACAAGGTGCGCGGCGACTCGGGCATCACTTACGGGCAGGAGACTCTGCGCCTTGTGGACATGTTCCGCAACAAAGGCCTTGAGGTGGGCGGCATCGTCATCAATTTCTATGACGATCACCCCAGTGTGAAGGCCTTCCGCAACTATCTGCAGGATCTGGGACTTAAGGTATACCGTCACTACTACATCCCCGGCTACCCCGGCGATATTGAGACCATCGTCAGTGAGGATGGCTACGGCAGAAACGATTATATCGAGACCAGCCGTTCTCTCATCGTTGTCACCGCTCCCGGCCCCGGCAGCGGCAAAATGGCCACCTGTCTGAGCCAGCTTTATCACGACCACAAGCACGGTATCAGCTCCGGCTACGCAAAGTTTGAGACCTTCCCCATCTGGAATCTGCCCCTGAAACACCCAGTCAATCTGGCTTACGAAGCCGCAACCGCCGACCTTAACGATGTGAACGTCATTGACCATTATCATCT
Source organism: Oscillospiraceae bacterium (assembly GCA_045605145.1). Taxonomy (GTDB): domain Bacteria; phylum Bacillota; class Clostridia; order Oscillospirales; family Oscillospiraceae; genus CAMNAO01. The sequence goes on from JAZUPH010000080.1 coordinate 104,114, forward strand.
TGAGGCTTACGGCAAAATGGCTGTCAATTATAACCGCGACATGGAGATTTTTCCTGTCCTGTCCGCCATGTCCAAGCGGGTCGGTTCTGAGACACTATACCGCTCCCCCACTGACAT